>RFVF01000014.1 GCA_009922615.1 Pseudomonadota bacterium | reverse complement strand
GCTCCCGTAAACTTTGTTGTTCGTCACCACGCGCGACACATAGAGCACGCTCAACAGGTTGTTCAACTGCCACAAGGTGCCGCCCACCAGCCCGCCCACCAGCGCGGATTGCCAATGCACCTTGGTGGCCGGCAGCAAGGCGTAAAGGCCCGCAAACCCGAGACTCAGCAGCACCACCGGCAGCAACTTGAATAGCATGGCCGTAAGCGCGCCGATGCCCAACGGCATCTCCGCCAGCGTGCTTTGAAACGCCGCCAGCTCCGTGCTCGAAGTCAGGCCGATCACCAACACCAGCAACACCGGCCCCAGCGTCAACGCCGCCCAATACTGCGTCACCCGCGCGAACCAGTTGCGCCCCCGGCGCACGCCCCAGATGTCGTTGAACGTGTCCTCGATGCGCGCCAGCATCATGATCGCGATGAACACCAGCATCAGCGCCGCGCTCGCGGAGACTGCATTAGTCTGCTGATCCGTCACGAAGCCCTTGATCTTTTTCACCGTCTCCTTCTGCGCGTCCGCCGTGCCCTCGGCAGCCGGCACCACCGCGTCCACGAGGTAATGGATGAACGTCTCGATGTGCTTCTCCCCCTCGTCCCCGCGCAGGAAACCCAGCGCGACACTCAACACCAGCGCGAGCATCGGCACCAGCGCCAGCAGGCTGGAGTAAGCCAGCGCCGAGGCCCGCACCGGCACGCGGTTGCGCACGAAACTCTTCACCGTCAACACCCAGAAATGGATGAATGCGTGCGTGCGTGACAACGGAGCCTCCTCTGCCGCCCCGTCCGCGTGATCCGCCCACGCGTGTCGCACGCTGATGAGAAGCCGCTGCCAGGGTGACAATTCGCCGTCTGCCATGCCTGCACGCTGCCCAATTTGTTTCCCACAAACGAGGAAAAACCAGTTTGACGCTGAGAGTGAAAGCGAGCCCATGCCCGTGGAACCGGTGCAACTTCAGCCCCAAACCCGTGCTGGCGGTTTCCAACCGCCGTGTTGCGGGTGGCCGACTCGGAGCCGCCCCGAATCACTCTTCCCCACGAACCGGCGATTGCAAACCGCCGCCACAGGTTCATGGCTGCCCCCACGGCTCACGGGTCGCGCGTTTCGCAATCGCCTCAGACCAGCGCTCCACGTCCGCGCTACTTGGTCAGTAAAATGCGGTCAGCGAAATAACATTCACTCTCGAAATGCTGCCACTCCACCCACGCACTGAAGCCGGGGGTTTTGGAAAACTCCGACTTCGAATCTACTTCTTCTCCTTCGCATACCGCTCGTAGGCGGCAGCGACCTTGCCGGCTTGCTCGTCGCCTTTGTGGAAGAAGAAGCGGTGGCGCAGGACGAGCTTTTCTCCTTTCTTCAAGGTGTGCGGGCCGTTGGGGTCTTTCTTGTCCAGCGAGCCAAAGCAGTTGGCGGTGAAGAGGCCGTAGGTGCGCGCGTGCCAGCTCGTGGGGTGACGGAAACTGCTCGGGTGGTTGAAGATGGCCACGCCCACGGTGTCGCCTTCGACGGGGCCGGAGTAATCAGCCCACGGGGCGCGCTTGCTCCAGGCGTCCTTGTCGAGCGCGCCGGTGCTGGTGATGAGGCGGCCGCCTTGCTTGGCATCCACGGCCATGGTGTAAGGCACGCGGATGCTCAGGCCGGCGTCCTTGGCATCGCCGAAGGTCACGTCTCCCTCGGTGGCGGCAAACTCCTGATCCCAGTCAATGGAGCGCGTGTCGCCCTCGACGCGGAAGGTGAGGCGGCGCAGTTCGGTGACGATTTTTTCGCCCTTGTAGTTGACGTAGTCGTTCTCGGTGACGAGCACGGCGTGGGTGGCATCGGCGGTGATTTCCTTGAAGGCGCGGTGTTTGATGGCCCCCATCTTGGTCGTGTATTTGGTGAGGGAGGCTTTTTGTTTTTCGTTGAGCTGGTCCTCGGGTTTGCCGCCGGTGACGCTGCCCAGTTCCATCCAGGAGTCGGAGCCGTTGATGTTTTCGTGGCCGAAGTAGATGCCGCGATGATGGTAGTGGTCCTGGTATTTGCCCTTGACCTCAGCTTCGACGTTCTGCATAGGGAACGCGCGGGTCATCTGCTTGCCGGTAGGGCCGTAAACGGGGAAGAGGTAGGGTTTGTTGGCCTCGCCAATGACGTATTCAGCGAAGGGCTGGCCGTCGAATTTGATGGTGGCGCCAGCGGCAGACTTCTCGGCGGTGAAGCCCTTGCCCGCCGCTTGCGCGGAGGCGGCAAGGCCGAGAGCGAGCGTGCCGAGGAGCAGGCCAAAGTGGCGGCGGGAATGGGCGGTGGTCATGTGCATGGTTTGATTGTGTCGGCGTTGGACGGCGAGCGGGAGGAAAAAGTTCGTGGAACCTTTCGGCCCATTTGTCCGGGAGAGATTTAATCAAGTCCGGCATTGAACGAGGCCCCGGAGTAGGGCATCGCTCCGGATTATTCATGACAGGCCGCTTGAGAACAGACTTTGAAGGCGGCGGCGTGTGGTGGCTTGTGCCCGGCATGCCTTTCAAATGCGCTCACTGTGCGCTGGTTAACTACCCGTGTCCCTGACGCAGACTCGCTCACGGTGCGGTCGGCCGATGGTCAGGCAACAGAAGGCCGGAGAGGTCGGTGGCGTGAGCCGTTGAGGATGCGTCCGATCCATGTGTAGCGCACCAAGGTTTGGTAGGTCGCCAGCAAGATGGCCAACGTGACCGCGTTGATGCCGATGAATTTGAGCCAGCCGTTGACAGGCCACTGGGCCACGAGCACTTGCAATGCTGCGACGAGCGGCAGGTGCATCAAGTAGCACCAGTAGGAAGCGTCGGCGAGATAACGGGCGCGGGGTTGATGCTGACTGGCGAAACGCAGAAAAAAGCCGGTGACCGTGAAGGTCATCTGCGTGGCGTAAAGCGCCGCGCACGTCAACCCCAGCAGCTTCAACGTCAGATAATTCGACTGAGCCGAGTTCGGGGCGCTGACGAGAACGCCGAGATGGATGACCAGTGCCACGCCGGCCAAGGCGAAGCCGGACTTGAGATACTGCGTCAATTCGGACAGTGAATCCCGGCGTCGATGAAGCCACCAGCCGACGGTGAAAAAGCAGCCGTAGAGACCGAGTGCCTGGAGGCTGGGCACGATGCTAAACCCGGCGTTTTCCACTTCCCCGATGGCCGGACCGTTCCACAAACACCACACGATCGGCGGCACCAGTGCCAATGCGCGCAGTGGCGACTGCATGAGCCGGTCGAAGGCCTCGTCCACGCGCGGCCATAAACCGGCCGGCAACCACCGCGAAAAACAAACGCCCAGCGCCGCGATCACATAGAGGATCAGCAGGTATTCTAGAAACCACAAGTGCGCGGTGGGGATTGCGCTGATTCCGGGTGCCGGCCCGGCGGCGGGAAGCAGCTGGGCTTTGGCTTCAGATTGATTGCCCCACCACCAGACTAAGCCGATCAGGGGCAGCAACAGCACCATGCCTGCGAGGAACGGGACGCCAATCCGCACCGCCCGCTGTTTCAGGAACCCGACTGAACCGAGCCGCTGATGGAGCAGCCGCGCGAAGAAACCGGCCAGGAAGAAGAACAGTTGCATTCGAAATCCGTGGATGACGATGCACAGCAGATCGAAGCTCCAATGGGCGCTGACATCGCGCGCCGCCCAAGGGAATTGCACTGTCATCAGCGAGATCGCCGCGTGCAAGGAGATGCCCAGCGTCATCGCCACACCGCGGAGGTTGTCCAGCGCGTGCAACCGCTCGGCACCCAGCCAGCGCGGCGGAGTGGCGGAAGTGTTGGCGTTGTCGATCATGCAACGGGGTGGCGCGAGGGAGGAGCGTAGCCAGCGTCATCGAGCAGCTACAGCCAAAAATAAATCCGTGGGGACAAGATTCTTCTGAATGATGCCAAGCAACGAGGCGTCGCTTACTAACAGCCCGCAATGCACTGTGGGCGGTTGCTTATGCTCAAAATACTAGGACCCGCTCAAGGCCGTTTCTGTGACGGCGTTTCCCGACGCAATTTCCTTCAGGTGGGTGCCCTCGCCGCTGGCGGACTTTCCCTGCCGCAACTGCTCCAAGCCGAGGCGTTGTCGGGAATCCGCAAGTCGACCAAGGCCATCATCATGGTGTATCTGCCCGGCGGCCCGTCACACCAAGACATGTTCGATATCAAGGACGACGCGCCGGCGGAGTTCCGCGGCGAGTTCAAGTCCATCGCCACCAAGGTGCCCGGCAACCGCATCTGCGAACACATGCCTTTGATGGCGGCCAATTGGGACAAGTTCGCAGCCATTCGCAGCGTCGTGGGCAAGGCGGACGACCACAGCTCATTTCATTGCATGACGGGCCGCAGCCAGTTCAAGCCGCAGCCCTCCGGCGGCTGGCCTTCCCTCGGCGCGGTGGTCTCGAAACTGCAAGGCTCCGCCGCAGTGGGTGTCCCACCCAGCGTCGGCTGCAATGGCAAAGAATCACGGCCCGGCTTTCTCGGAGCGGCTTGCGGACCGTTCGTGCCCAGCGGCCCGGCGGCGAGCGACATGACGTTGAATGGCGTGACCAGCGCCCGGCTCGATGATCGCAAGGGCCTGCTCTCCGAGTTCGACAAGTTCCGGCGCGACGCTGACAGCAGCGGCTTGATGGAGGGCTTGGACACGTTCAACCGCCAGGCCTTCGAGGTCGTCACGTCGAGCCGGCTCGTCGAGGCGCTCGACACCAAGAAGGAGAATCGCAATGTCGCCGACCGTTACCGCGGCACGGATGGCAACATTCTCCGCGACTTCCTGCTTGCGCGTCGGCTTGTCGAAGCGGGTGTCCGCTGTGTGACGCTGAACTTCGGCGGTTGGGACACGCACGAGAAGAATTTCGTCACGTTGAAGCGGCAGTTGCCCAACTTTGACATCGGCATGTCGGCCCTCGTGCGGGATCTCCACGAACGCGGAATGGCCGATGATGTGACGGTCATTGCGTGGGGCGAGTTTGGTCGCACGCCGCGCATCAACATGGGCGCGGGCCGCGATCACTGGTCGCGCGTCTCCTGCGCGTTGCTCGCCGGTGGCGGTATGAAAACCGGTCAGATGATCGGCGCGACGGATCGCAACGGCGGCGAAGCGAACGAACGCCCGGTCCACATCGGCGAAGTGTTTGCGACCCTTTACAACCGCATGGGCATCGACACGCAGAGCACCACGCTCACCGATCTCGCCGGTCGCCCGCAATATCTGGCGGATCTGGAACACCTGCCGATCCGCGAGCTCGTCTAAACTCAACTCACCTCGCCATGCTCACACTGCTGGGACGCAACGAAGGCCGGTTCTGCGACGGGGTTTCCCGCCGGAGCTTCCTCCGCATTGGCGCGCTGGGCATGGGCGGGCTGGCGTTGCCGCAAATTCTCGAGGCCGAGGCCCGGGCCGGCGTCGGGCGTTCGCACAAGGCGATCATCAACATCTTCCTCGCGGGCGGACCACCGCATCAGGACATGTTCGACTTGAAGCCAGACGCACCGCGTGAGATCCGCGGCGAGTTCAAGCCTATCAAGACAAACGTCCCCGGCATCGAGATCGGCGAGCTGTTTCCTATGCTCGCGAAGTGCACGGACAAATACACCATCATCCGCTCGATGGTCGGTGCGGCTGGCGGGCACGATGCCTTCCAGTGCCAGACCGGGCGGCCGCCACGCAATCAGCCAGCTGGTGGCTGGCCGTCCATCGGCGCAGTGCTGTCCAAGCTACAAGGCAACACGGTTCCCGGCATGCCTGCCTTTGTCGGCCTCGCGCCGAACACGGGACACCGTCCGTGGGGCGATCCCGGCCCGTCTGGATTCCTCGGTCCCGCCCACTCAGCGTTCAAGCCGAACAAAGAAGGCAAGGAGGACATGGTTTTGAACGGTATTTCGTCAGGCCGTCTGGACGATCGCCGCTCGCTGCTGACCGCCTTTGATCATTTCCGCCGCGACGTGGATAACAGCGGCTTGGTGGAGGGGCTCGACACCTTTCATCAGCAGGCCTTCGCCATGCTGACCTCCAGCAAGCTGGCCGACGCACTGGACCTCAACAAAGAGGACCAGAAACTGCGCGACCGTTATGGACGCGGCTTCCCGAACCTGAAGGACGATGGCTCGCACCGCCTGCTCGACGACTTCCTGATGGCGCGCCGGCTGGTCGAGGCGGGGGTGCGCTGCGTGACCATCGCCTTCAGCCGGTGGGATTGGCACTCGAATAACTTCGGTCAGGCACGCGAGGAGTTTCCGCTGCTGGACAAGGGACTTTCGGCTTTGATCGAAGACCTACATGCGCGCGGCTTGGATCGCGATGTGAGCGTGGTGGTATGGGGCGAATTTGGCCGCACGCCCAAGATCAACAGCTCCGGCGGGCGTGACCACTGGCCAAACGTTTCCTTCGCGTTGCTGGCCGGCGGTGGAATGCGCCACGGGCAGGTGATCGGCGCGACCAGCCGCGACGCCGGCGAATGCGTAGACCGCCCGATCAAGTTCAGCGATGTGTTCGCGACGCTTTACCAGCAGCTCGGGCTCGATCCCCACAACGACCTGATCAACGACCTGACCGGACGTCCCCAGCATCTGGTGGAACCGGGCAGCGAAGTTATTCGCGAACTGGTCTGAAGCGAGGGAGGGTAGTTAGTCGCTGTGCCTCTGCGCGGGCGGATTCCGCACCTAGCACTAGTCACTAATTACTTTCCGATTCTGTCCTACGGCTTCGCGGCGGTCACCGACGGCTTGATGGCCAGGGTGAGCAATCCTCCTGCGATCAGCATCACACCCGCCGTGATGAACGAGCTGGTGTAGCTCCCGCCACTGCTCGCCGTAAGGGTTTGCTGCACGCGCGGCAGCACCAGCCCGCCGACGCCCCAAGCGGTGAAGAGCACGCCGTAATTCACGCCGAAGGTTTTCAGGCCCCACAGGTCTTTCGTGAATGAAGGAAAGAGCGACAGGTTCGCGCCGTAGTTGAAGCCAATCAAGGTGGCAACCAAGACCAGCACCAGCGGAGTCGTTTCCTTGGATTCCGTCACCGGAATCGCTACAAACATCAGTGCGGCCTGAAACATCAGCACGATCATCAGCGTCCAGCGCCGGCCGATTTTGTCCGAAAGAATACCCGCGACGACCCGGCCCGCCGCGTTGCCGATGGCCATCACGGCAACGGCGATGAAGGCGGAGTTGCCCATGCTTTTTTTGGCCATGCCACTCACGCTGCCAATGACCATGAGGCCCGCGCCCGCACCAATGAAGTAGATGATCCAGAGAATGTAGAAGCCTGAGGTGCGAAGAATCTCCGACGGTGTGCTGGCCGGTGGGACCACGGCGGGGGCTGTGCCGTTGGCCAGCGGGGCGGCGACGAATCCGGCCGGCGGATTTTGCAGCATTTGCGCCAGCCCGCAGACGATCACGGTGAACGCGATACCGAGAAACAACATCGTCTTTTGCACGCCGAAATTGCCGAGCAGATATTGACACGTCGGGGCCAGATAAACCGGGGCCAGCCCGAAGCCGGCGACCACGAGCCCGGCGATCAACCCGGTCTTCGCGGGCGGAAACCATTTCAACGCCGGCGGAGTGGCCGAGGAATATCCGAAGCCAATCCCAATGCCCGTGAGCACGCCGAAGCCCACGAGCCAGACGACATAGCTGTTCGTCATCGAAGCCATCACAAATCCCGCCCCGACCAGCAGGCCGCCGATGGTTGCCGTGAGACGCGGACCGAACTTGTCCTGGCAGCGACCCGCGAAAATCATCGCGAACGCAAAGACCAGACAGCACAGCGCGTAGGGATCGTTGAGCTGCGCGCCCTGCCAGCCGAATTCTTTTTCAATCGCACCTTTGATGAGGCTCCACGCGTAGAGGATGCCGAGGGCGAGGTTGATGCCGGTGCCGGACAGGGCGACCAGCCAGCCGCGGTTCGTGGGTGGCGTGGACGATCCGGTTGATTCGTTGGAAGTCACGCGCGAAGGCTGGAGGTGGACGTTTTCAAGGTCAAGTGCGAGCAAGTGACCAGCACAAGTTTAGGCCACCTCAGAGAAGGCTTGCTCCCGAGGTGCGTCACCTTGTCCAATGGTTTCACTGACACATTAACACTGATCCGCCGCACCGATTCCAATTGCCTCATCCATGAAACCGAATCTTCCGATCCTGTTCGCGGTCTCCGCCTGCTGCATTCTGGCGATCGGCGGCGCGACGGCCGGGTGCGGCGCTTCGAGTGGCGCTCGGAGTGCAACGGTTACCGCTGCCGCCCAAATGCCCGCTCAGGCGGCGGCCCCGGCGAGCGCCGCCAAAAGCCTCTTCGACGGCAAGTCGCTCAAGGGGTGGAAGGATTCCAACTTCGCGGGCGGCGGCGAAGTGCGCGTGGAACCGGACTTCAAAGGCCAGGGGCCAGTGATCTGGATTGATGCGGGCCAGAGCTTGAGTGGCATCACCTTCACCAATCCCGTGCCGAAAACGGATTTCGAAATAACCGTCGAGGCCCTCAAGATTCAGGGCAACGACTTCTTCGTGGGCCTCACGTTCCCGGTCGGCGCGGCGCACGCCACGCTCGTGCTCGGTGGCTGGGGCGGAGCCACTACGGGCATTTCCAGCATCGACGGCCAGGATGCTTCCGAGAACGACACCACGAAGTTCCTCACCTACGAAAAGAACAAATGGTATCGCATCCGCATGAAGGTTACGGCCAAGAAACTCGAAACGTGGCTCAACGACGAGAAGATCGTGAATCAGGACATCAGCGACCGGCGCATCTCAATGCGCTTCGGGGAGATTGAGAATTCCATCCCACTCGGCATCGCGACTTACCAAACCACCACCGTGATTCGCAAGGTCGAGATCAAGCCGACTCAATAACGCGAGCGACGAGTGAACGCAGCGTCGGCCAGTTCAGGCGCAAGCCGTTAGCGCTCGACCTTCACAGGCTGCGCGGCGCGCTTCTTGTGATACGGCGAGGAAAGATTGAAATAGATCCCGCACAGCGGCTTGTCCAAGATCGAGTCCTCGGGCGGCTGGCTCAAGATGATGGTGACCTGGTTGTCTAGCGCGATGCCGTGCCGCAGGCCCGGGCCGCGGTTTTGATAGGCTTTGATGGCCTTTTCCACGAGCCGTTGCAGCGCGCCCTCGCAATCCTCGGGCGTCTTGGCTAGGCACAAAATATACTTGTCGTATGAGCGCAAGGCGTCGGCAATCTCGGCCTTGAACAGGTCCACAGTCAGGTCCATGAGGTGAGCCTACCCAAAAACCGTGGCCGATGGGAAGCCAGAGATTTAGCGCTTCTGGCCTTTGTCCCCGATTTCGCGGGGAAACAAGGCAGACGAGGGAATGATCTTTTTATCCGCACCCGCCACGCTCCAGGAAAGCTTGGCCACCGCGTCGCCGCTGTTCTCGTAATACTCCATGACCAAGTCATAGCTCTTGCCCGCCTCCAGATTCAGCTCGCCCTTGTGCTCGGTTGCGCCCTGATCCACCCATTGGTCCACGAGCTTGGTGCCGTTCACCCAGAGCCGCACGCCATCGTCGGTGCCCGTGAAAAACGTGTGCGGGCCGGACCTCTCGGCTTTCACCTGCCCGGTCCAGCGCACACAAAAATCATCCGCACCAATCGTTCGCACGCCGGGGTCGCCCTGGCCCCAATCGAACGCGATCTCGGGGTCGAGCCGCAGCACGGGTTTGCCCGCGAAGTCGCGGCCCTTGAAGTAATGGCCGACCAACCCGCGCGCTTCCGCCGGCAGCTTCGTCACGTCGAGCTCCGGCGGCGGCGCGAGCTCCTTGGGCGTGAGCCGGAAACTCGGCACCGGCTGCTTGAGCGTGGAGGGTCCGCTCCACAGGAATTTCGCCGAGGCCCCGCCGCCGTTCTCGAAATACTCGATGATGAGGTCGTAGCGCTTGCCGTCCTCCATCATCACCTCGACGACGCTCTCGCTCGGCGCACGATCGGTCCAATCTTCAATCACCAGCTTGCCGTTGAACCATACGCGCACACCGTCGTCGGTCTCAAAGGTCAGCTTGAACTTGCCGGTGGCCGGCGATTGCACCTGCCCGGACCAGCGGACGCTGAACTGATCCGCCGGGAAGCCCTCCGCCGGCGCGCCTTCGCCCCAGTCGAAATTCACCTGTGCATCCACGCGCTTGAGCGCGGGCGGCCCGGTAAGCGCCATGTTTTTGAAATAATGGCCGAGCAAACCGGTTTTGGTGTCGCCTTGGGCTCGGACAGAAAACGCGGCAAACAGGAACAATAACAGGGCGATGCGATTCATCAGCGGCAACCTCAAGAGCGGGCTTCGACAATGGTGCCCTTGAAAACTTCCAGCGCCTTTTTAATCAGCGGGTCGTTCTTGAAGTTCTCCTTGTCGAAGACGAAGGGCTGCGGCTTCTCCGGCTTGGCTGCGCCAGGAATAGGTTTGAGCGCAGCTACAGCGGCTGGTTCAGCTTTCGCGGGAGCGGAGGTCTCGGCTGCGGGCTGGGAGCTGCCGGTGCGGACTGCGGCATCGGCCTTGATGAACTTCACCTGGCAATGCGCGTGGCCGAACTCGGCCAGCTTCGTCTGAAGCACGGTGTGCGTCTTGGAATTGTCCACCAGCACCATGTGGTCGGCGAACTCCGGGTCGAAGCCAATCGTGAACAGTTTGCCATTGAACGACACGGGATGCGCCTCGAGTAGATAGCCGCGCGTGAACTGGCTGACGCGGCCCACGGCCTCGAGCAGTTGCGCCCACAACGCGTCCAGCTCCGCCGAGCCGCCCGATTTCGGCGCGGGCGCGGGCGTCTCCGCCAGCGCTGCCACTGAAGCCGCTGCCGGTCGACGCTCATAGCCGCTGAGGTCGAGCGGCACACTGGGGACTGCAGCGGGCGCGGGCGCCAATCGGGGCCGTGCTTCCGGCACCACCGCCGCAGGGACCGTGGCGAGAGCACTGCCTGCATTCGCCGCCTCGGCACGGAGTTGTTGCAGTTGTTTGAGCACCGCGTCCATTGGCACGGCGTTGCGTGCCTGAATGGCTTTGAGTAACGAAACTTCGATGAGGATTTTCTTCGAGGTCGTGTCGCGCAGCCGGCTCTCGCAATCGGACAGCACCTCCATAACGCGCGACACGGCGTCGCTGGGCGCGAGCTTCACCTGCTCCGCGAGCGCGGTGGCTTCGGCCTCCGACACTTCGAGCAGTTTCAAATCCCCCTTCGAGACCTGGAAGATCAGGAGATTGCGAAAATGGTTGAGCAAGTCCGTGACGAGCCGCCCCAAGTCCTTGCCGCTCTTCGCCAAGTCGTTCAGCTCGCGCAGGGCGGTGTCCACCTCGCCAGCCAGCACGGCGCGCGTCAGGGCGAGCAATTGTGCCCGCGCCGTCAAACCGAACATCGAGAGCACGTCGGCCTCGGCGATTTCGTTGCCACAAAAACTGATGAGCTGATCCAGCGTGGACTCGGCGTCGCGCATCCCGCCGTCCGCGCCGCGCGCGATGGCGTGGAGCGCCGCGTCATCAATCTTCACGCCCTCCTGTTTCGCGATGCTCGTGAGGTGGCTGACGATGAGCGCCGCCGGAATGCGCCGCAGATCGAACCGCTGGCAGCGCGAGAGAATGGTGGGAAGCACCTTCTCGGGGTCCGTGGTGGCGAACATGAACTTCACGTGTGCGGGCGGCTCCTCAAGGGTTTTCAACAGCGCGTTGAAGGCCGCCGTCGAGAGCATGTGCACCTCGTCGATGATGTAGATTTTGAACTTCGAGGTGGCCGGCGCGAACTTGCAAGTCTCGCGCAGCTCGCGCACCTGCTCCACGCCGTTGTTGCTCGCGCCGTCGATTTCCAACACGTCGAGCGACCGGCCCTCGGCGATCTCCACGCAGCGCGAGTCCGCCACGTCAAAGTCCGCCGTGGGCCCGCCGGTGCAGTTCAACGCCTTGGCGAAGATGCGCGCCAGCGTGGTCTTGCCCGTGCCGCGCGGACCGCAGAAGAGGTAGGCGTGCGCAATGCGGCCGGAGGCGATCGCATTGGCCAGCGTCTGGGAAACGTGCTCCTGACCGACGACATCAGCGAAGCGCTGCGGCCGGTATTTGCGGGCAATGACTTGGTAGGACACGCGGGAAAACTACGAAGGCAAAAGGCAAAAGGCAAAAGGCAAAACGCCAGAACGCGCCGGGGATTTTGCTCCAATTTTTGCCTTGGGAAAAAATGCCAGGGTGACCACGGCAGAGGCGAGCAAGCTACCGTTGCTGCCTTCCGGCCCTGGCGGGGTTCGCAAGTCAACCTTCCGCGGGCCCTGGCGCGGCGATTAAGCCGAAGCACCCGCCGGACAGCAAGGGGAATTGCCTGCGGAGTTGCGCGCCCCGCCGGGTTTGGTCAGACTGCGCACGACTCTTCAAACACTGTTTATGAAAAACCGTTTGCTTCCCGCACTTCTTGCCGCCGCCGCTTTGCTGGCTTCGCCCGCGCTCTTCGCCGCGTCGCAGCTTCCGCCCAATGCCCGCGTTGCCATCATCGGCGACTCGATCACCGAGCAGAAGCTCTACAGCAAATACATGGAGGCTTACCTGCTCGCCTGCACGGGCCGAAAGGACATCCATGTGATGCAGTTCGGCTGGAGCGGTGAGACGGCCAGCGGGTTCGCGGCGCGTTGCGTCAATGACCTCGCCGCCTTCGCCCCCAACGTCGCCACCACTTGCTACGGGATGAATGACGGCGGCTACCAGCCGTGGAAAGACAGCATCGGTCAGGGTTACGAGGCGAACATGCGCAACGTCCTCAAGCAGCTCTCCGCCGCGGGCGTGAAGCACATCGTCGTCGGTTCGCCGGGCGCGGTTGACTCCAAGTTCTTCGGCAAGCGAGCTTCGTTTGGGGAGAAGGATTCGGCCGCAGGCTACAACGACACACTGGCCCACTTGCGAGACATCGCTATGAAACTGGCGGCGGAAAGCAAACAGACCTTTGCCAACGTCCACAGCGCCATGTTTGACGCCATGCCCAAGGCTAAGGCCGCGCTGGGCGACGATTACCCAGTCTGCGGCGGCGACGGCTTCCATCCCGGCCCCAACGGCCAGCTCCTCATGGCTTACGCCTTTCTGAAAGCCCTCGGCGTGGATGGCGACATCGGCACCATCACCGTGGACGCGAAGGGCATGACCACCGCGACGGACGGCCACAAGGTTCTCAGCAGCGGTGCGGGCAAGGCCGAGATCGAGAGCACGCGCTGGCCGTTTTGCTTCGACACCGATCCGAAGAACGCCAACAGCACGCGCAGCATCCTGCCGTTCGCGCCGTTCAATCAGGACTTGAACCGCTTCACGCTCAAGGTGAAGAACCTCGGCGCAGCCAAGGCCAAAGTGACTTGGGGCAACGCGACACAGGAGTTCTCGAAGGAACAACTGGAAGCCGGCGTGAATCTTGCCGCAGAGTTTTCCGCCACGCCCTTTGACGCGCAGTTCGGGCAGCTCGTGGGCGTGCTCGGTCAGAAGCAGAACTTCGAGACGATGATGATCAAAAACCTCGTCACCAACTTCCGCCAGTTTGCGAACGACGCGAAGGTCGATCCCGAGCTGGCCAAAGCCTTCGACACCGTCCGCACGAAGTTGCAAGCCCGCCAGCAGGCGCTGGATGCCGAGGCCCGTCAGCAGCTCATCCCCGTGAAGCACACCTTGACGGTGACTCCCCTCTGAAGGCTGCCCGCCCCGGGCTTACTTTTTCTTCATGGCCGTCCCGGCGCGGTGGGTTTGCTGGTATTGCTTCTGTTGCTGCTGCTGCTGCGCTTGGGCCAGCTTGGCTTGTTCGGCGTAAATGGCCTGCTGCTGCTGCTGCAACGCGGTGTTGGCAGTCACCACCTTGTCCTGAGCCGCCTTGGCGGTAGCAGTGGCCGCCGTGACAGAGTCATCCTTCTGCAGTTCGGCCGTCGCCTGCCGTTGCAGGTTGGTAAATTCGGCCTGGGCCGTGTACATGGCCTTGCGGGCTTCCTGGAGGGCGGTGTCGCCATCGACCTTGGTGCGGATCAGGTCGGTGGGGCCACGCAAAATCTTGGACAGTTCCTCGGTTTGTTTACGCCGCTCGACCTCGGATAGAGACTTGTCCTCGCGCACAGCGTTGAGTTTTTCCCGGGCGGCATCGGCATCTTTTACGGCCTGCTGGTAGTCCGCCTGATCCTTGGTCGCCTTGGTCAGTTCTTTCGACAAACGATCGGCCTCCGCCCGGGCCGCGTTCAGGTCGGCCTGCACTTTGGGAATGCCGAGTTTGGCGGCGATGTCTTGAAACGCTTTGGCGCGCACTTGTTGCAGATTGGCCATGGCCTGCTGCGCTTCTTTCTGCGCATCCGCGATGGCTTTCGAGTCATCGGCCAGCTTCTTTTGCGCATCCGCAATGGCCTTCTGATCCTTCTGCACGGTGGCGGCCGGGGTGGCAGCCGGATTGGCGCAGTAACCGGTGATGGACAGACTCAGGAGTGCGGCCAGATAGAGCGAAACGATGTTTTTCATAAGCTTGCTTGCGAGTCAGACGCGCTGGCCGGCCGGGTGGTTTCACTTTGCGGACGGCCAATGTAGGCACCCTACGAGCCACGCGACGCGATTCAAGGCAAAACAATGCCGAGTGAACGGCCGCTTGAAGCTCAAGGGGCGGGAGTGAAACGCGCGGCTCAGGGCGGCGGCAAATCGGTCGGGGAAAAGGTCGTGACCGGCGGGGCAGAAGCGCGCTTCACATATTTGTCAAACCAATGGATGGTTTCCCAGAGGACGTGCTCGACGCTTTCGCGGGCTTCGTAGCTGTGGCTCTCGTGGGGCAGCAGGACAAGGCGCGCGGTTCCGCCGTTGCCTTTCACGGCTTGGTAGAGGCGCTCGCTTTGCATGGGGAAGGTGCCAGGGTTGTTGTCGGCCTCGCCGTGGATGAGGAGCAGCGGCTCGTTGATGCGGTGGGCGAACATGAAGGGCGACATGCGCGAGTAAATGTCCGGCGCTTCCCAGAGGGTGCGGCGTTCGTTCTGGAAGCCAAAGGGCGTAAGCGTGCGGTTGTAGGCGCCGCTGCGGGCCACACCGGCCTTGAAGATGTCGGTGTGGGCCATGAGGTTCGCCACCATGAACGCGCCGTAGCTGTGGCCCCCAACCCCCACACGGGCGGGATCGGCAATGCCCATCTCGACGGCCTTGTCCACGGCGGCCTTGGCGCTGGAGATGATTTGTTCGAGGAAGGTATCGTTGGCTTTCTTGCTCTCGCCGATCACCGGCATGGTAGCGTTGTCGAGGACGGCGTAGCCTTGCGTGACGAGGAAGAGGTGGCTCGCGCCGGCGAAGCTGGTGTAGCGGTTTGCGGTGGTCGTGACCTGGCCGGCGGTGTCGCTGTCATTAAACTCGCGCGGGTAGGCCCAGAGGATGGTGGGCAGGCGCTGGCCGGGTTGATAATCGGCCGGCAGATAAAGGGTGAACGAGAGCGCAACGCCGTCGGACCGCTGGTAGGTGACGAGTTGTTTGCGAATGCCGCGCAGTTGCGGCATGAGGTCGGGGAAATCCGTGAGGGCCTTGCGCGAGTTGTCGGTCAGGTTGCGGATGAAATAGTTCGCCGGGCGGGTAGGAGCTTCGCGGCGAGTGATGAATTCGGCCGCGTCGGGCTTGAGCAGGGCCACGACGGATTCGTGGCCGCCTTCGTCACTTTGGAACACACGTTCGGAACGGAGCGTGTTGAGATTCAACGTGTCGAGGAACGGGCGTTCCCCATCGGGCGAAGCTCCCGCGCCAACGAGGAAGAGGTTCCCATCGTTCACGCGGGCGACGCGGAAGCCGTTGGTCAGGGTGCGGAGCAGCGGCGTGCCGGGATCGCTGTAGCGATCTTGCGACGACACGTCCCAGAGCAGGCGGGCGGGCTCGGTGGGTGCGTTGGGGTTGACGAGCCAAGTGCGGGTCCAACGGCGGCTGGCTTGGTATTCGCGGACGAGGGCTACATCGGGGCGTTCCGTCCAGGTCAGTCCTTGAAAGCGGTGTTCGGTCTTTTCCAACTCAATCGGATTGCCGGCAAAGGGAGCCTCCAGCATCAGGATGCGGTCGCGGTGGGGGACTTTCTTGCGCGGGTCGCCACCATCGAGTGCCTCCACCCAAACCAGTGTCGCAGGGTTCGTCGGACGCCACTGATAGCTGCGCGGACCGGTGCGCACGCCACCGATGGGAACCTCCTCCGCCAACGGCAGACTGGCGAGGTGAAAGGCCACCTTGCCATCCAGCGTCAGCACCTCCACTTCGCGGGGAAACATGGTGACCGGCAGTTGATAGGAATACGGGCGCTGCACGCGCGACACGAGCAGCAGTTGTCCGTTGGGCGAGGGGTCGATGGTATGGAATATTCCCGGCGTTCCAACGGGCTTGCTCTCGCCGCTCTTGGTGCTGACGATCACGAGCTGAGAGGTGGTGTAGTAGTCGAAAAGCGCCTCGTCGTGTGGCGATTCCAGCAGGTCTTGAAATGTGCGCGCGGGCGCGACTTTGCCGTTGGACTCCTGGATAAGCGGACCACTGGGCAGATGGGTTTCCGTCGGCGCTTTCGGGCGATTGGGCAGGGTTGTCTGGCAGATGATGGACTGACTGTCCGGCATCCACTGAAACGCTTCCCCAATCGTTGCATTGATGGCTCCGCGCAACCGACGGACCGAGCCGCGTTTACCATCCCCCACCCACAGTTCCACTTCGCGCGAGCCGAAGCGGAGGAAGGCGAATTGTCTTCCGTCGGGAGCCCACGATGGAGGAGTGATGCGGGCGTTGGGCTGAATGGCGATGGGCCGATCCTTGCCCTCGATCACCGGGTGCAACGTGAGCTCCACGCAGCGGGCCGTTCGGTGCGGGCCGTTGTTGGCCGGGTTGATGCGCAGACCGGCCAGGCGCAGGGCAGGCTCGGCGAGATCAGCGACTGGCGGATGACGTTCAGCCCGGTATATGATCATGGTGTCCCGCTGCGGATTGAAATGGACGGACGGGGCGGCGGGCGCGGAAAGCAGCTCGCCGATGGGCGGGGGTGCTTTTTGATAGCCACCCTCGCCCGCCTGTGCTCCCAGCCGGGGCACGCTGGCAACCAGCAGCAGCGTCAAGACTACTGCTCGCCATAGCTGCCATTGACCGGGTGAACGGAACATCGGATTAAGGCGGAACGTGCCCTTAGAGTGTCACAGCCCCAGATGCGGGGCAAGTGGAACCGGTGCGGTCACCGAAGGTCGCCTACCCCAATTGCGTGCTCCGTCTGCACCTTCCCGGTGGTCAGAGCAGTTCGAGCGCCCGACCCAGTTCCGCATCCGTGTTGTAGAAGTGCGGCGAGAGGCGGAGGTATTGCTTCCCGGCACGATCAGCACGGAGGGACGTGACGATCCCGGCGGCGGCAAGCTGGGCGTGAAGCGCCGGAAGGTCGGTGGCTTCGCGCGTCAGGCTGATGATGCCGGCGCAATTCTCGGGCGCGGCGGCAGCGTTGAGGACCGTCCAGCCCTTGTCCAACAGGGCTGGCACGAGCCACGTGCGCTTGCGCAGGAGTTCCGTGGCAATGTTGGCAATACCCACCTCGGCCAGCATGTCCATCGCGGCTTTGAGGCCGACGAGGCCGAGGACGTTGTGGGTGCCGGCCTCGAAACGGCGAGCACCGGGCTGATAAGCGAGTTCGTCCTGCGCGGCGAAGTTCGGGCAACGAACGTTGTTCCATCCCAGCGCGATGGGCCGGAGCTTGTCCTGCATTTCCTTGCGGACGTAGAGCAACCCGGCGGCGCAGGGCGAGAGCAGCCACTTGTGCCCGTCTGCCGCAAGGAAGTCCACGTGTGCGACGGAGATGGGGAACGCCCCGAGCGTCTGCATGGCATCCACGCAGAACAGAATGCCGCGCGCGCGCAGGGCCTTGCCGATGGCGTCAAGGTCGATGCGCCAACCGGCGATGAAGTGCGCGCTGCCCAAAGCGACGAGCCGGGTGTTTTCATCCACCTGCCCGAGCACGTCCACGGGACGGATGCGACCGAGTTCGCGGGTATTGAGGTAGCGGACCTTGACGCCCTGCGCGGCGAGCGCCATCCACGGATAGACGTTGGAGGGAAAGTCGTCGTGGTAGATGACGATGTTGTCGTTGCGGCGGAAGGTCAGCCCGCCGGCGATGTAACTGAGCGCCAGAGAAGTCGGACCGACGAAGGCGATTTCCTCCGGCTGCGAGCCGACCAGCAGGCGGGAGGCGGATTCGCGCGTCGCCCGGTGGAGCTTCGGCAGCCAAGTTTCCTGATCATCCTGCGCCGCCATGAAGCTGTAGTGACCGATGGCATCGGCGGCGCAGCGCGCGAGGGGCGCGACGCCTGCGTGGGCGAGGTAGGCCTTGCTGCGGCAGACGGGGAATTCGTCCTGACGCAGGCGCTCGTCCGTGAGAATCTCGGCAACGGTCATGGGCAGATTGTGAACGACACAGGCAGCAATGTCCAACGACCAGTGGGCTCACTCACCGAGCGATTTCATTATGCCGCCGTAGTAGTCCATCCAGAACATGACCACTGCCGCCCCGATGGCGATCATGATGATGAGGATAATGGCGGTGGTGAGCATCCGGGTGAACATGTCCAACTGCCGGTGTCCCTCGGTGGAAGAATATTCTCGCAGGCGTATCAGGGTGTCGTCCAACTGGCCACTGATTTCCCCCGTGCGATAGAGGCTAGTGAACATGGGGGGAAACGCTCTGGCGTTCGCCAGGAGTTCGCCGGGAGTTCGATGTTCGACCTCGACAAGCGGTCGCCAAGTCAACACTTCGCGGACGATGGCGGGAGAACCGCTGGCGCGGGCCGCAAGCTCCCACGAATCCACGATACCAACACCGGCTGAGAACAGGGCTTCCAACGCGGCAGTCAACCGGGCGAGGGCCAGATTCTGACGCGCCCGCCCCAGCATCGGAACATAGCTTAACCACCGTTCCATGAGCGCACGCCACCATTCCGCGTGAGTTCCGCCACCGGCGAACACCAGCACCCCGCCGATGCCGTAAAGCAAACCGTAGCCCAGTAGTTTGTTGAGCAGAAACGGCAACCATTGGTCGTCCCAAAATGCGGCCCGGATCAGGCCCGGTGGAAATATCATGATCGCCAGATGGATGATGATCACCGGGTAAAGCATCTGCCCCATGACGGCCCGGGCGAGCTTGGCCCGTTCCTCATAGAAGTTGGCCAGAAGGCGAAACGACTCGTCGAGCCGACCAGATTTCTCCCCGGCTTCGAGCAGGGCTTTGTCGAAAACCGGCAGCCAGTCGCCCACGGTATCGAGCGCGCTGACGAAGGTGTTGCGGTTCTTGAGCTCCGCCAACATCCGCGAGATGGGCCGACGGTAAGCGGCGTTGGGCGGACTTTTTTCGAGCGTTTGGAGCGCGCCGATGAGCGGCAGCCCCGCGCGGATCATCGCGGAGAGCTGGTAGTAAAACTCGCCGCGCTGGGCGAGGGCACGGGGCGTAAGGAGGAGGGCCATGTTACCTCCTCATGCGGATCAAGCGGCGAGCTGGTCGAGCTGTGCCTTCAAGTCCCGCTTGGAGCGCACGCCGACGGTCTGGCCAACCACTTGCCCGCCCTTGAAGAAGAGCAACGCAGGGATGCTGCTGATGCCGTATTGTGCAGCGAGCTGGCCGTTTTGATCCACGTTCACCTTCGCAATTTTCACCTTGCCAGCGTATTCGGTGGAAAGCTCGTTGAGCACGGGCAAGAGCATCTTGCACGGGCCACACCACTCAGCCCAAAAGTCCACAAGGACGGGCGTGGTGGATTTGAGCACATCTGCTTCAAAGGATGCTTCGGAGACGTTGACAATATTACCTTCAGCCATAATGGAGACGAGTCTGCTAGGTTGACGAACTACCGCAACGCAAATTATTGCGCGCGAATAAAAACATCCACTGCCGCGCCGATGGCACCGAGCAAGGCCAGAGTGGCGAGAATCCAATCGAACCACCGGATGCGCACGCCTCCGACTACGCCGGCGCTGGTGGAAGCCGTGGCAGTCTCAGGCTTGGGGAGCGCCTTTTTCGGCGGCAGCGCCATCGCCGAATTCGTGGAGTCGGGCAGCCCCGTGCCGGGATCCTGCGCGACCTTGCCGGGCATGGTGGGACCAAAGGCCTTCGCAGCTCCCGGCGGCCCACCCTTCAGACCGCCCGCAGGTTTCGCGGGCTGAGCTTGGGAGGAATCCATCGTCGGCGTCTCGGCCTCGGTGGATTCAGGAATCTTGGCGCTGGCAGCAGACTCATCGGTCTGCGGAACCAGCAGTTTGATTTCTTTGCCGCCAGCAGGCGCGGGGGCCTTGGCACCCGGTTTGGGCGGAAGTTCGAGGCGAACTGTTTCCTTGGCCGCGGAGGGCTTGGGCGGCAGCGAGAGACGCACGGTCTGCTTGGCT
This sequence comes from Pseudomonadota bacterium, assembly GCA_009922615.1. Classification (GTDB taxonomy): domain Bacteria; phylum Verrucomicrobiota; class Verrucomicrobiia; order Limisphaerales; family SXTU01; genus SXTU01. The sequence continues at coordinate 57,983 of RFVF01000014.1, read as the reverse complement.
CCACCAGCACCGCCAACGGGAGCGGCCGGAGCAGCCGGAGCAGCGGGGGCTGCCGGCTTGGGCGGTGCGGGAGCAGCGGGAGCAGCCGGCTTGGGCGGCGCAACCGGTGCCGGTGCGGCACCAGCGGCCGCACGCGGCGGCAATTCCAAACGCACCGTTTCCTTCGCCGCCGGTTTCGGAGGCAGGCTGATGCGGACAGTTTCTTTTTTGGGCTGAACCTTGGACCCCGCAGCGGCTGGAGGGACTGCACCGGCGGGCGGTTTCAAGTTGTCGGCCATAGCTTGTGTATCGGCGCGTGACGCTAGGGAGGGGGCACCCGGCTGTCAAACTCATAAACGGCTCGGCTCACTAAAGTTTATCCGGACTTCTTTCGCTCGCGGCTCGACCCTGAATTGCTCGATACATACTATCGCGCGCGATGAAAACGGCATTCAAAGAATGGGCCATCATAATCGATGCCTTGGGGCGCGGGAACCAAATCCTCATCCTGCGCAAAGGCGGCATCGCCGAGGGCGCGGGTGGCTTTCACATCGAGCGGCCGCGTTTTTTATTTTTTCCAACCCTCTTCCATCAGCAACGCGAGTCGGTGATGCCCGCCGCACAGGCGCGCTTCGACGAAATCGCGCCGCATCTGGCACCGCCCGAAACCGTGCGGCTGGAATTCTGCGCCGAAGTCGTGGCGTGGCGGAAATTGGATTCCTTCGCCGCCGTGGAGCGCCTGCGCGGCCAGCACATCTGGCGGGAAGAGGTGCTGGCCCACCGCTTCGACTGGGGCCGGCAGCAATCCATCTTCGCCCTTGCCGTGCGCGTCGCGCGACTTCCGAAACGGATCGAATTGCCGATGCTGTCCAGCTACGGCGGCTGCAAATCTTGGGTCGAGCTGGCGACGGAAATCTCAACGGAGAACACCCAACCGGTCCTGGCCGAGGCCGCCTTTCAAACTCGCCTTCGCCAGTTCGAGACGGCGCTCGCTGGATGAACGCCCTGCCCCGTTGCGTGTCCAACCCCGCGCAGTCCGACTGAACTTCGATCACTAACCTTGGCCACCAGCAACCAACACGCCGTCGTCATCCCGAGCGCACCGGCCCCGACCACTGCGGGCACGAACGACGCGCTCCGCGACATCCGCGGCCCGGTGCCGCTGCCGCCGGAACTGCTGTGGTTGTGGATTGCCGTGGGGGCGGCGCTGGGTGGTCTGCTGGCCACGCTGATCTGGAACAAATGGTTTCGGCAGCGGGTGCAAACCACGGTCGCCCCAATTGTGCCCCCGCACCAACGCGCCAAGCACCGGCTCGCCGACGCCCTCACCTTGCTCACCCAACCCAAGCCTTTCTGCATCGCCGTCTCCGACGCGTTGCGGCTCTACCTCGAAGAACGCTTCACGCTGCACGCACCAGACCGCACCACCGAGGAATTTCTCCTCGAACTGCAACGCGCCAGCGAGCTGAACGACGCGCAAAAAGAGTTCCTCGCCGATTTTCTCTCCCGCTGCGACGTCGTGAAATTTGCCAAGCACGAGCCCAGCGAAGCGGAACTGCGTAGCCTCCACAGCGCCGCGCTGACCTTGGTGGAAGAAACGGCCTACGATTTGCACACGGCGGAGAAAGTTACCACTACATGACTTTCACCTTCGCCCATCCCTGGCTGCTGCTCGCGCTCTTCGCGCTGCCGTTGCTCGCGTGGCTCAAGGGCAGACGCGATGCGCAGCCGGCCTTCCTCTACTCCTCCGTGCAACTCGTGCGCGGGCTGACCGGCGAGGTGCAATCGAGCGCCGGCGCCTTTCTTCGCACGCTCCGTTGGCTGGCGCTCGCCGCCTTCATCATCGCGCTGGCGCGGCCCCAGCTCGGCGAAGGCGAGACCAAAGTCTCCGCCAGCGGCATCGACATCGTCATCGCCATCGATCTCTCACGCAGCATGGAGGCCGAAGACTTCAAAGACCAACGCGGCAACCGCATGAACCGCCTCGCGCTGGCCAAGGAGACGGTGCAGAAATTTGTCCTCAAACGCGTCAACGACCGCATCGGACTGATCGCCTTTGCCGGCCGCGCTTACGTCGCCGCACCACTGACACTGGATCACGAGTTCTTCCTGCAAAACCTCGCGCGGCTCGGCTTCGATGGCATTGAGGAAGGCACGGCCATCGGCTCCGGCCTCATTGCCAGCGTGAACCGGCTGCGCGACCTCAAGGCCAAGAGCAAGATCATCATCCTGCTCACGGACGGCCAGAACAACGCCGGCAAGGTGCAGCCGCTGACCGCCGCCGAAGCCGCGCAGGCGCTGGGCATCAAGTGCTACACCATCGGCGTGGGCACGCATGGCGATGCCCCGTGGCCATACACGGATGCATTCGGTCGACGGCGGGATCGCATGTTGCCGGTGGACATCGACGAGGACGTGTTGAAGAAGGTTTCCGAGAAGACCAACGGCAAATACTTCCGGGCCGACAACTCCGAAACGCTGCGCAGTATTTTCACTGAGATCGACCGCATGGAAAAAACCACCGCCGAGGTGAAAAAATTCCAGCGCTACCGCGAATTTTCCCACTGGCTTGTGGCACTCGGCCTGGGGCTATTGCTGGTGGAAATCGTGCTAGCCAACACCGTGTGGAGGAAGCTGCCGTGAACCGAGTAGTTTGTAACCAGTGCTAAATTGCAAGTCTCCACCGATTGAATGAAGAGCTCACTAACTACTAATACTACTAATCGCTAATCACTTTTTCCCTTCATGCGCTTCGCCCTCCCTCAAGTCCTCTGGCTGCTGCTGCTCGTGCCGCTGCTGGGCGCATTTCTCGTCTGGGCGTGGCGCACGAAGGAACGGTTGATCGGCCAGTTCGTGCAGTCCCGGTTGCTCGCCCAACTCACGGTCGGGGTGTCCAAGACGCGCCAGCAAGTGCGGCTTGGGCTGCTCGTCTCGGCGGTCGCCTTCGCCGTCCTTGCAATGGCGCGGCCGCAATGGGGCTTCTCGTGGGAGGAAGTCTCGCAGAAGGGTCTGGACATCGTCGTGGCCATCGACACTTCCCGCTCAATGCTCGCGGCAGACATCCCGCCCAACCGGCTCGAACGCGCGAAGTTCGCCGCCCTAGACTTGATGAAGCTCGCCAAGAACGACCGCCTCGGCCTCGTGGCGTTCGCCGGCAGCTCGTTTCTGCAATGCCCGCTCACGCTCGACGAGGAAGCCTTCCGCCAGAGCGTCGTCGCGCTGGACGTGAACATCATTCCGCAAGGGGGCACGGCCATCGCCGAGACCATTCAGACGGCGCTCGCCGCGTTCAAGGAAGGCGAGAACCACAAGATCCTCGTGCTGCTCACCGACGGCGAGGATCACGAGGACGGCGCGGTGGCGGCCGCCAAATCGGCGGCGGAAAAAGGCCTGCGCATCTTCACCATTGGCATCGGCTCGGCGGACGGTGAACTGATCCGGGTGCGCGACGAGAAGGGCAAGTTGGATTTCCTCAAGGACGACAGCGGCAACGTGGTGAAGTCGAAGTTGAACGAAACGTTGCTCCAACAAATCGCCGGCGCGTCGGGCGGGTTTTACCTGAACCTGCGCGGAGCCAACACGATGGATGTGCTCTACGAGCGCGGCCTGGCACCGCTGCCCAAGTCCGAGTTCAACGCCAAGCTGATGCAGCGCTACCACGAGCGATTTTACTGGCCGCTGGGAATCGCGATTGTTTTGCTCGTCCTCGAAATGTTTTTGCCCGAGCGACAAAAAGTGCGTCGGCCAGCCGCCCCAGCGAGCCCATCCCCCGCTCCGCTGGCGAAGGCGGCGAGCCTCGCTCTCCTACTTGCCGTCACCCACGCGCACGGTTCCTCGGCCGAGGCCTTGAAACAATACGAAGCCGGCAAATACACGGCCGCCTTGAAGGAATACGACCGCTTGCGCCGCGCCAAACCCGAGGACGCGCGGCTGGCTTTTAATGCGGGCGCGGCCGCGTATCAGGCCAGGCAGTTCGAGGATGCGGCGCGGCACTTCAGCAGCGCCACCGGAGCGCGCGACCCCAAGCTGGCGCAGAGCGCGTTTTACAATCTGGGCAACGCCCAGTTCCAAGCCGGTGACGCCGCCTCGCAACCGCAGGAAAAACGCGAGGCATGGGAGAGCGCCATCAACTTTTACAACACCGCCCTCCAGCTCCGCCCGGATGACGCCGACGCGAAGCACAACCGCGAGTTCGTCCAGCGCAAGCTCGAGGAGCTGAAGCAGCAGCAGGACAAACAGCAATCCAAAGACAATCAGGATCAAAAGCCGGACGACAAAAAAGACGACCAGAACAAAGACCAGCAGAAAAAGGACGAGCAAAAGCAGGACAAGTCAGGCCAGGACCAGAAGCAAGGTGACAAGAAATCGGAGGAGCAGAAAAAGTCAGACGAGCAAAAAAAGCAGCCATCCGACGGCTCCAAGCCGGACGAGCAAAAGCCACAGCCCCAACCCGGTGAGCAAAAACAGCCGGAGCAAAAGAAACCGTCGGAGCAAGCGGGCAAGCAGAAGAACGGGCAGAAGGGCGAGCAGGGTGACAAGGACGCGGCCCAGGCCGCTGCGCTGGGGCAAATGACCGCCCAGCAGGCGATGCAGTTGCTCGACTCGCAGCGTTCCGAGGAACGCGCGTTGATCTTCCTGCCCACCAACGCCACACAGCGGGCGAACAACCGGATTTACAAGAACTGGTGAAAGTTCATGTTGAAAGTCGAAAGTCGAGGATCGAGGAGCTCCGTTGCCTGGGCCTCTGGACGTTGGTTGCTGGAATTTTTCTCGGGCTGCTCGCGACGCTGGACGCCGCCACGTTCAGCGCGTCACTGGATCGCAACGCCATCCGAGTCGGCGAGCAGGCGTTGTTGACGCTGCGCTTCGACGGTGGCCAGCCCAGCGGCGTGCCACGTCTGCCAGACGTTCCTAACCTCCAGATTCAGTTTGCGGGCCAGCAACAGCAGTTCTCGATCATCAATGGCCAACGCACGGCCAGCCTGTTGCTGAACTACGCGGTCACCCCCAACGCGGCGGGCGATTACACGATCCCGGCCTTTCAGGTGCCCGTGGGCGGGGCGTTGCTCCCCAGCCAACCGCTCGCGCTGAAGGTTCACCCCGCTGCCGCCAAACTGTCGGACACGGAAGCCTATCGGCAGTTCACCTTTGTGAAGCTCCGACCAAGCAAAACGAACGTCTTCGTCGGCGAGCCGTTCGCGCTCGAAGTGCGGCTCTACTTCGCCGCCGCCGGAGAAATCCAGATGCCCACGCTCGGCGGTGATGGCTTCACATTGGCCCCGTTTCAACACCAGCAGGGACAGGAGCAGGTCGGCAATTCGATTTTTCGCGTCATCGTGTTTCGCACTGCGGCCACCGCCGTGAAGGCAGGCAAACTCCCGCTCGGCCCGGCACAGTGCTCGTTCAACTTGCACCTCCGCACCAGCGGCGGGGACAATGTCTTTGATCTCTTCAACCGGGGCGTGCGCGCGCAGGCCGTCACGATCCTCAGCGACCCACTCGAGGTGAACGTGCAGCCGCTACCTCTCGACGGCCGACCCGCCGACTTCCGCGGCGCGGTGGGCAGCTTCCAGATGAGCGTCAACGCCGCACCGCTGGATGTAGCGGTGGGTGATCCGGTCACGCTGCGCATCCAGGTCAGCGGGCGCGGCGGCTTCGACAGCGTGCCGATGCCTTCGCTGGACCATTGGCGTGATTTCAAGACGTATCCCCCGAGCGTGAAGACCGACGTGCCGGACCCGATCACCGCCGTTGGCTCAAAATCTTTCGAGCAAGTCGTGCAGCCGCAAAGCGCGGAACTGAAGGAGCTGCCGGCGTTCAGCTTCAGCTTCTTCGATCCCGATGCGCGTGGTTATCGCACGCTGAAGCAGCCCGCCTTTCCGCTGAAAGTCCGCGCCGCCGCCACCAGTCAGGCGCCGACCGTGGTGATGACCACGACCAATACGCCCGCGACCGCCGTGAGCACCGAACTCGTGCACATCAAGCCGCATCTCGGCGTGCTCGTTGCCCCCGGTGCGAGCGCGTGGCAGCGGCCGGCCTTCTGGGCCTTGACCGGCGGGCCGCTGGCGCTCTGGCTCGCCCTCTTTGTCCGGCGCAGGCAGGCCGAGCTACTGGCGAACAACTCACGGCTGCGCCGTCGCCTCGAAGTGGAGAAACTGGTCACGACGGGACTGGCCGAGCTGCGCCGCCGCGCCTCCAGTGGCGAAGGCGAGCCGTTCTTCGCCGCGCTGTTCCGGCTGTTGCAGGAGCAGCTCGGCGAACGGCTGGACCTGCCCGCCAGCGCGATCACGGAAGAAGTGATCGACGAACGCCTCAAGCCACTCGGTGCCAGCGAGACGACGCGGGCCTCGCTCCACGAATTATTCCAGGTCTGCAATGCGGCTCGTTACGCGCCCAGCCGCGAGCCTCGCGAGCTGTCCAAACTGGCGGAGCAATTCGCCGCGCTCGTGGTGGAACTGCGGAAACTGGAGGTGGCAGAATGAACGCGTTCTTGCTCAATCGGACTTTCACCCGTGGCTCGCGTCTGGGCTGGTGGCTCGGGGTGATGATGTTCGCGCTCGCGGGCAACGCGCAGCCGACGGCGGAGTTTGAAACGGCGAACAAACTGTTTGAGCAGGGCAAGTTCGCGGAGGCGGCCACGGCTTACGAGCGAATGCTGACCAACGGCCCCGTGTCAGCGGCAGTGCACTTCAACCTCGGCAACGCACGCTTCAAGAGCGGTCAGCCGGGACGCGCGATACTGCATTTCCATCAAGCACTCCGGCTATCACCGCGCGACCCGGATGTCCGGGCCAACTTGCAATTCGCCCGGAAGAGCTTGGGCGTCTCCGAGGAGGCCGGTCTGGGCGAACGGACACTGCATTCCCTGACACTCGATGAGTGGACATGGCTGGCCGGAGCTGGCTTAGGGGCGTGGTTTCTGTTGCTCGCCTTGGGCGAGCTGCTGCCCGGCAAACGCGCGGCCTTGGCCGGGCCAACGAAGGCTTTGGGGGCAGCCGCCTTGGGGTTGGTTGCCCTGCTCATCGCCGCGCAATGGGAACGGCGTGCCACCCAACTCGCGGTGGTGATCGTGACCGAGGCCCCGGTCCGGCCCGGTCCGATGACGGAGTCAAAGGCCGTCCACAGTTTGCGCGATGGATCCGAGGTGCAGGTGATCGAAACAAAGGACGACTGGTGGCTGGTGCGAGACGCATCTCAGCGGGCCGGCTGGGTGAAACGGGATGCGCTGGCGCGCGTGCCGTGACGCAGATGAAAGTTTTTTCCGCCGCCGGGTTTTGAATTGAACCGTCCGCATGTTCAAACTAGCCTCGACCTCGTCAATGAACTCCAGTTTTTTCCCGGCGGCGGCTGGGTTGGAAACGCCGGGCCCTGGGCCAGTCCTGAAGGATGTTTCGCCGATATCCGAAAGCCGCCAAGCCGGTGCACGACATGAACGAGTCTGCCGCCAACGCCAACGCGAAGAACGTGTCCCAGCCCACGCGGGTGCTGCTCATCGAGTATTGTCCCGCTGATGCGCTGCTCATCGGCGGGTTGCTGGCGACCGGTTTCACCGTGACCCATGTCACCGACTTGGGCGCGGGCATCAAGGCTGCGCACGGCCCGTTCGACATCGTGCTGCTGGACCTGTTTCTGCCGGACAGCCGGGGGCTCGACACCTTCACCCAGTTTCATTCCCTCCATGCGGAGCTGCCGATTTTGGTGATGAGCGGGCTGGATGACGAACACTTCGCGGAGTCCGCGGTGCGGGACGGGGCGCAGGACTACCTCGTCAAAGGCCAGATGGACGAGGTGCTGTTGCGCCGGGCAGTGCGCTACGCCATGGAACGCAAGCGGGTGGAGCGGGCGCTGCGTGATTCGGAGGCGTTCTACCAATCGCTCGTGGAGAGCCTGCCGCAATACATCTACCGGAAGGACGCGCAGGGCCGCTTCACCTTTGCGAACCGCCGCTTCTGCGTGGAGCTGGGCCGCACCTTTCAGGAAATCGTCGGTCACACCGACTATGACTTCTTCCCCGCCGAGCTGGCCGAAAAATATCAAGCAGACGACCAACGAGTAATGACCGCCGGGAAGGTGTTTGAAGCCGTCGAAGAACACACGCCACCGGGCGGCGAAAAGGAATACGTGCAGGTGGTGAAGTCGCCGGTGTTCGACGCCCAGGGCAAGATCATCGGCACACAGGGCATCTTCTGGGACGTAACGGCGCGGGTGCGCGGCGAGGAAAAGTTGAAGAAGGCCCACACGGACCTGGCCCGCAGTCGAGAGGATTTGCTGCGCACGCTGGCCGACCTGCAACGCTCGCACAGCCGCTTCAAGGAAGCCCAGCAGCAGATGGTGGAGATGGAAAAAATGCAGACTGTGGGCCAGATGGCGGCAGGCATCGCGCATGAGGTGAAGAACCCGCTGGCGGTGATCCGCATGGGAATGGATTACCTCACGAACGCGATCGACCCGACGAGCAACGAAGCCGTCGGCACCGTCCTGAAGGACATGCAGGACGCGCTGCACCGGGCCGATGGTATCATCATGGGGCTGCTGGACTTCTCCGCGCCCGGCAAGGTGGACTTGCGCCCGTGGGACTTGAACTCCCTGGTGCGCAGCTCGATCAACCTCGTGAAACACGAGTTGAAGGCCGCCCAGATAACGGTGGAAACGGATCTCTGCGACAACCTCCCCCCCGTGCTCGCGGACGCCAACAAGATCAAGCAGGTCTTTGTCAACGCCTTGACCAACGGCATCCACGCCATGCCCGAAGGGGGACGGCTCACGGTGCGCACTTACATCAAGAAACTCACTCCGGAAGAGGCCCGGCCGAGCCAAGGAGCCCGCCAAACCCAGACGTTTCGCGCGGGCGAGCGGGTGCTGGTCACGGAGATCGACGACACCGGCACGGGCATTCCGCAGGACAAGCTGGGACGGGTGTTTGAACCTTTCTTCACCACCAAGGCCACCGGCAAAGGCACCGGCCTAGGCTTGACGGTCTCGCGTAAAATCGTGGAGCTGCACGAAGGAGCGATCCAATTGGAGAACCTCTCCCCGGCCGGCGCGCGGGCCACGATCACACTGCGAACGGAGAAGACCTGATCATGGACCAGAAACGCATCCTGGTGATCGACGACGAGTCCGCCTTGACACGGATGATCCGGCTGAATCTGGAGACCACCAAGCGCTACGTCGTGCGCGAGGAGAACCGCGCTCCCCACGCACACACCACCGCCCGCGAGTTCAAGCCCGACCTGATTTTGCTGGATGTCATCATGCCCGGCACAGATGGCGGCGAGCTGGCCAGCCGCTTCAGGGCGGACCCGGCGCTCAAGGATATCCCCGTCATTTTCCTCACCGCCACCCTGTCAAAACGCGAAGCCGCGGAAGGCATGATCAACGGAGGCTATCTGTTTCTGCCCAAGCCTGTGGGCCTGAAAAACCTCGTCGAGTGCATCGAAAATGCGCTGGCCGCCAAGGCGCACGAGCACAAGCACGAGGTAAAGCCCGACACGGAACCGGGGAAGTAGGCCGGTGGAAAAGCAAAGGGCGGCGGAATGAACCGCCGCCCTCAGAGGTCAGAATCTCACGGGTCAAGCGCCTGCGAGCATGGCCGAGAGCGCCGAGGTCCGGGCTTGATCCCACTCCTGAAAGGCCACGATCAGCTTCTCCCGTGCCTCACGGAATTCCTGCGACAGCTCGTTGAGCTTCTCGCGCGAGGCTTCGATCTTCTTCTCCATCGCACGGCGGTATTCGATTTCGAGTTTCTCCCAACGCTCGAAAGCCTCGTGCAGCCGGACCTGCACCGCTTCCACCTGCGCCCGCACGTTGGCGACGCGCGCGGATGGCATCGCCGCCATTTTCGCAGCCAACTGCCGCTGCTGCTCGGTGATCTCCGCGTGGCGAATGCGCTCTTCCGGGACCCGGCGCAGATGGGAAGCCATTCCTACTTTCGAGAGCAGCCAGATCGACCATTTGGTCGGGTCAAACTGCCAAGCCTTCACACCGTTGCGGTAATCATGCTGAAAGGCATGGTGGAAGTTGTGGTAGCCCTCGCCGAAGGTGAAGAACGCCATCAGCCAGTGATCGCGGGCCGTGCAGCGGTCGGAATACGGCTGCTTGCCCAGCGTGTGGCAGAGCGAGTTGATGAAAAACGTCGAGTGGTGGACGAAGACCGTGCGGGCCACCCCGGCGATGAGAAACGCACCCAGCGCAACATCCGCCCCGCCCCAGAACCAGCCGATGACAGCCGGCAGAACAAAACCCGCCAGCAACCCGATCACCACGTAATACTTGTGCTGCCACCTCACGAGCGGGTCGCGCTCGAGGTCCGGCACGCACGCAAACGAAGGCGGCTCGCCCAGCTTGAACATGATCCAGCCCATGTGCGCATGGAAGAAACCCTTCGAAATGTTGTAGGGATCTTCCTCGTGATCGGTGTGTTTGTGGTGCTGGCGATGGTCAGCGCACCAAGTCAGCGCGGAGTTTTCAAACGCGGCTGCCCCGAAGATCAGGGTCATGAGCCGCACCGGCCAAGCCGCCTGAAACGAGTGGTGGGAGAACAGCCGGTGATAGCCCAGCGTGATGCTCAACCCCGTAAGAATGAAGAACAGAACGAACATCCCCGCCAGAAACCACGAAATCCCGTGATTCCAGAGATAGACGGGCACCGCCGTGAGTGTGACCAACAAGGTGCCGAGCAGGAACACCGAGTTATACCAGTTGATTTTTTGCCAAGCGATTCGAGCCATAATTTAACTTTCCACGGAACTGTGCCTCACTGGCAGGGTCAACCCAAGCAAAAACACCGCACACTTTCCGGCGGAGGGATCGCAAGAAACGACCGGCTTATTCAAAACTTCACCGTGAATTGCGCCGCCAAAAGCTGCTCGCTCTGCTGGAAGGGAGCGTTCTCGTGGGTGTAGCTGTATTGCAGCTTACCCTGCCAATGACGGGTGAAACGGTAGCCCAGCGCGGTGTCCACCCGGCTGAGGTTTCGGTCCCAATGCTGCGTGCCGCCCGCACCGTCCGGCACCGTGCCGCAAAGCTGCTGATTCCAGCGCACGGCGGCGAAGAGATTCGGGGTGAGCTTGTATTTCGTCTCGACGAAATAAGTGAACGTGTCCGCGTTGCCGACCCTCGGCACTTGTAAGCGCGCGACCAAAGCTTCGCCCCAGACTTGCCACGCGTGATGTGACCACAAGACGTCCGTGCCCAGCGTCGTTTGCGCGTAACTCCCGAGGCCGCGCCCGACGGGCAACGAAGCTTCCGCCGCCGGGAGCAGATAGGCACCGCGGCTGGCAGAGACGCCGAAGTTCCACGCGGCGCCGGGCGTGAGCCCGAGGCGAGTGGACACCGTCGGGTGGTCCCAGCCCAGGTTTTGCGCATCCCAGACCGTAGGGCGCGAGGAGATGGCAGCGTTCTTGAATTCCACGGCGTAATCCCATTGCTCGACCTGCCCAAAAACACTCGCCCCGCTCGTGTAGGCCGGCCCCCAAACGACCGGCAGCCACTTGGCCTTCTGGTCCGCCACACTGCGGCGCGCCAGGAAGGCCGCCGGACTGCCGGGCGCGGACTGATCGGTGATGGTGTTCACGTTCTCGTAGGCCAGCGGCGCGGTGATGAACGGGTTCTGCCACGAATCGTGCCGCTGCACCCATTTGCCGAAGACGGTGGCGAACTTGCCCGCCTGCACATTCACCCGCCCGTCAGTCCACGGCGTCCAGCGCAGCAGATATTCGTCAACGCGCACATCCCCATCGGGCTTCGAGCGCGGGTCACCCCCCCGGTCGGCGCGGAACTGGACGAGGCTATAAAACTGCTCGCCCAGATGCGTGTCGAGAAAGAGCGAGAGCCGTGGATTGAACAAATCGGCATTGCCGAAAATCAAGCCCGGCGGCCGCCGGTCAATGAAGTAAGCCTCCAAATCTACCAATCCGCTGAGGTCCGCCCGGATAAAGCCGCTCGGCGATTGATAATGCAACGCGTCGCTCAAACTGGACCGGAGTGCTTCCTGTGCGCCAGCGACCTGGGCGGCGAACGCAAGCAATACCAAGATGGAGGTTGGGATTCTCACGCAGGCTGCAGAATGGGCTGCGATTCGGCGCGCACCTCGACCAGCTTGAACGCGACGACACTGTCGCTGAAACCTTTGAGTTGCATCGGGTCCATTTCCTCGACCGTGATCTGCTCGGCGAGCAACGCGCGGGTGGTGGGGCCGAGCACGATTTCGCCGCGCCGCGCGACGCTGCACAGGCGGGAGGCGAGGTTCACCTTCTCGCCCAGCACCGTGTAGTTCGAGCGGTCGGCCGAGCCCATGTTACCCGCCAGCACGCGACCGGAGGCGATGCCGATGCCCATTTGGATGTGGTAGTGCGAAGTCTCGTTGAGCCGGGCGCGCACGGCCATCATCTGCTGCGCGCAGCGGACGGCGTTCAACGCGTCGTTCCCGTAGCTCTTGGGCGCCCCGAAGATCGCCATGATCGAGTCGCCGATGAACTTGTCCACCACGCCGTGGTGCTCGGTGACGACGCGGGTGAGGGCGGTCATGTGTTCATTGAGCAGCGCGATGACCTCGGTGGGGTTCATGTTCTGCGTCAATGCGGTGAACCCCCGGATGTCGCAGAAGATGACCGTGGCCTCGCGCAACTCGCCGCCGAGCGCGATCTTGCCATCGAGAAGCTGCTGCGCCACGTCCTTGTCGGCAATCGTGTGCAGGATGCTGTGGTATTTTTCCTTGAGGGCCAGGCCGGCGGCCATTTCGTTGAAGGACCGCGCGAGCTGACCGAGGTCGTCCTGGCCGCGCACGGGGACTTGCACGGTGAAATTGCCCTGGCTGATTTGCTCGGTGCCGCCGACGAGTTCGCGAATCGGGACCGACAGGCCGTGCGCCAGCAGGAGGCTGACGAAGAGCGCGACCATCAGGGCCGCGCCGCTGAAGGTCAGAATCTGCTTGCGCAACTCCTGCTGGGCCTTGAGCGCGCTCTCCCACGAGTAGAGCCCGATCTTGTAGGCGACGGGCAACAGCGAGCCTTCGTTGAGCGGGGTGTAAAAGACGCGGTGCGGGATGTCGTGGAGGTTGATGATGAAATCGTCGCGCGGCTCAGGGTGTGCGCGGATTTCGCGGGCGAGCTGTTTGGCCAAGTCGTCGCGGACTTCATCCGGAATGGTGCGGGTGTAAAGCTTGTCTTCGAGCCAGGTGCCGCTCTCGATGTCGTTCACGTCGCTGATAATCTTCTCGGTCACGGCGGAGGCGACGTCGAAAAACTGGATGCCATAAACCATCGCGCCGATGAGCTTTTCGTCATCGCGCACCGGTGTAACGATGATTTCCGTGAGATGATCCGCGCCCAGATTCAGGTAGCCGACCTGCTGCGATTCCAGCCTGCTCACCAGCGGTCCGAAGCGCGCCAGTCGCTCATGAAATCGCCGTCGATCCGCTGAGAGCTGGTGCATGCTTTCGGGGATGGGGACAACCTTGCCCTCAGCATCAAGGAAGCCGAGGTAGGGCATCTTCTTGGGCGCAGCCGGCGGGACGGGACGGCCACCGCCTTTCTTAGCTGACTCGGCCATTTTCGCCGCCAGTCGTTCCGCCGCCTTGGGTGCTTCCGCCATTTTGACGGCCAACCGTTCTACCTGCCTAGCTTTCAGCTCGGGTGTCGGAACAGTTAAAGCCAGGGGGGAAGGCGGGGACGCGACAGGAGCATTCGTGTCGCCGTTGGCTAGTTCCTCCTCAGCACGCAGGATGATTTTTAGTTCGTCTCGCGCGACGCTGTAAAGCTGCGACTGGGCATCGGGATCTTCCAGAGTGGAAATGATCCGCACCGACTTGGCAAGGCGCTCGCACTCGGCCTTGATGTTGCCGATGCGCAGCTCCTGCTCGCGTGGGATGTAGGTGATCTGGGATTCGAGCGTCTTCTTGAACAGCTTCTCGTAGGCGGCCTGCACGCGCATCTGCGTGAGGTATAGCGTCACGCCGGACACCGCGCCCACGACGAGCATCATCGCGAAGAGGAGCTTGAAGCGAAAGCTGAGGCGCGGCATGACAAGGGTCAGGTGAACAGCTAACCGACACAAAGCGGAACGAATGAAATCCGAGCCATGGCGCCGCCGCGCGCAGGGCAGCTCGCGGCTCCTTCATGTTCAGGCTGGCTCTTCATTGGTGCTGGTCAGCGGTTCCGTTCAGGGCGAACCAGGAAAGTTGACACGCGCGGTGGTGCCCGGCTTCAAGTCCACCGGCTGCTCGAAGGAATTCTTTTCGTCAATCCACGCCTTCAGCTTGAACAGGCCGGCGGGCAAGCCGGTGAGACGATACACCCCGTTGGTGTCGGTCTTCACAAAGTAGGGCGTCTCCAGCACCACGACGGTCCCACGCATGTGTTCGTGGATTTCGCAATAGAGTTTCACCACGCCGGGTTGATCGAAAGTGATGGCGGGTGCCTTCTCGTCCTTCAGGAAGCGCCCGAGGTCGAAACGCTTGGCCTTCGAGTAGGAAAACACGTTGTGGTAAAAATCATCGGCGTTGGGAAATTCGACCCGCGTGCCCTTGCGCACCGCGAGCAGGCCCGGGCCAAACTGCATGCCCTTCTGCACCATCTGCACAACGTTGGTGGCCGGCCGGTCGTCGGGCGGCAACGGTGCGCCTTCGAGGAACACGACGGCGGTGGGCGGCTCCGGCGGGAGCCATGCGCCGGCTTGGGCAGCGTAACGGGCGTTGAGCCTGGCCGGTGCCGCTGGCTTGGGAAGTGCAACGGTCCCCTCCACCGACGCGGCCACTTGGGCAGCGACCGAGCCGGTCGCGAGCGCCAAGACTAGGGCGATGATAGAGGCTTGCATTGAGTCCGATGTCGCAAACGGCCTCACCGGGGTGAAGCGATCCGCTGTTTGACGGCGGACCCTAACGATCCGCCGGACTTTTTCAGTAACAAACTTGTGACGCGGCCCAGCAAGTCGCGCATCTCTGGTTCTTGCAACCGGTCATGCTACGGGAATCAGCCGAGCAAAACAGCGTCGCGCCCCTGCGCCGCGACGGTCCAATTTCAGGCTCGCGCCAGCGGCCGGCGGGCCGATAGTTTTTCCCCGTGATTCCGACGAAAGTTTTTGGGCTGACCGGTGGCGTGGGCATGGGCAAGAGCACGGTGGCGCAGTTGCTCGCGCAGCGCGGCGTGGCGGTGGTGGACACGGACGTGCTGGCGCGCAAGGTCGTGGAACCGGGGCAGCCGGCCTTGGCGGCGATTCAAGAGATGTTTGGCGCGGCGGTGCTGGCACCGGATGGTTCGTTGCGGCGCGAGGAATTGGCGCGGCGCGTGTTCGCCAGTGACATGTCCCGCCGGCAGCTGGAGGCCATTTTGCATCCGCGCATCCGCGAGCTTTGGCAGGCGCAAGTGGAGGCCTGGCGCGCGGCAGGGGTGAAGCTGGGCGTGGTGGTGATTCCGCTGCTTTACGAGACGAACGCAGCCAAGTCCTTCGACAAGATCATCTGCGTGGCATGTTCGCCCGCTTCCCAGCATCAACGGTTGCTCGCGCGCGGCTGGACGCCGGAACAAATCCAGCAGCGGATCGCCGCGCAATGGCCCATCGAACGGAAGCTGACGCAAGCCGACTACGTCATTTGGACCGAAGGAAACCCCGAGGTGACGATGGCCCAACTGGATCGGATTCTTGCGGCAGCCTGAGCTGGCGGCGGTTGGTTCCGGACCTTTTCCCGATCACTTCGCCGCGGCGGCTTTTTGGAAATCGGGGTGCGCGCGGATGGTGGTGAAGCGGGGATCGGAGGCGGCCAGGGTCTGAAGGTTTTGCGATTTGGGATCTTGTTTCAGCCGCACATTGCTGTGGTGAATGGCGTTGCTGACGGCTTGGATGGCAGCGTTGGTCTTCGACTGAAATGCGAGCAAGGCCCCGAGGTCATACCAAAGCTCGGGGCTGGTGGGGTTGAGTTTCAACAGGCGCTGCAGACTGCCTTCAAGTTTTGGCACGTTGCTGGCAAGTTGGAAGCCTTGGAGCGCGGTTTGGAGCCGGTTGTTATCAGCCGCAGGGTCGGCGAGGATTTGATCGCAGAGCGGGATGAGCCGCGCGAGGTTCATCTGGGCCTTGGCGGGTTGGCCGAGGGTTTGGTAGGCCTGCACGATGGGCAGCAGCAGCGTCTCATCGCTGGTGACAAGTGGAGCCACGGCATCGAGCGTGGCCAGCGCGGCGTTGGTCTGGCGGGTTTGCACGTAGGCGGCCACGAGGTTCAAGCCGGCTTGGGCGTTGGCCGGGTTGGCGCGGTAAGCGCTTTCGATCTGGGCGATCGTGTTTTGTGTCTGCATGTTGGCGCCCTGCATCTGACGGATGGAGGTCAACTGCTCGATGAGATCCTTGGCCGAGCGGTTGTTGGGATCGAGCTTCGAGAACGTGCGCGCGATCATGAGGGCGTCATCGGCGCGCCCCAAGCTGATGAGGAGATTCGTGTAACGGAAGACCGCCTCCGGGCTGTAGGGGCAGAAGGCGAAAGCCTGACGGAAAGCGAAATCGCACTCCTTGATCATGCGCTGCTGCTCGGCCAGGTTGCCGCGCCGGCCGGCATCATTGATGCGCCAAAAATAGACGCCGGCGATGGCGCTGCGCAGTTTGGAGAAGGCTTTTTGCGCATCGTCATCGCGGACGAAGCGGCCGTCGGGGAAGACCTGCTTGCCGGCGACTTTGACGTTCTTGTAGTTGCGCCGGACATACACCTGCTCGGCGAACTCGCAGATGTTGGAGACGGTGGTGTCATAGGTGATCCAGTTGCCGATGAGCCGCTCGGAATACTTGCTCCAGAAATGGTGATCTCGATCGACTATGTCCTGCGTCATCTCAGGCAGTTGCTGCCGGTTAATCTTCATGATGATGCCGGAGGGCGTGAGGTGCGGATACATCCAGTCGAGCGGGAAGCTCTCCTCGACGTAGAAGTCGTGATCAGGATTTTTGTCGAAGATGACCTTGGTGAGCAGGCCGTTGATGGACATTACGGCGACTTGGCCGCTGACTTGGATGCGGCCGGTGGCCTCGTCGTAACGCACGTCTTCGCCGGGCCGGATTTGCTTCGGCTCGTTGGGTGACTTCATGTCGTGCTCCAGCCGCTTGCGCGCGTCCTCGACGTATTCGGTGAAGGCCTTGGAGGAATCCTCGATGGTCGGCGTGTGGATTTCCAAGTCGGGGTAAACGCCACCTTCACTCTTCGCGATCGCGTCCGGGTAGGCCGCTTCGAGCAGCAAACGGTTGAGCCGGATGGCGGCCCAGGTGAGATCCTGTTTGGCGAAGCGCTGGAGCCGTGCGTCCAGTTTCACCGAGGCGAGGCGTTCAGGCTGGTAGAAAGTCACGCCGTTGGTGAAGAACTGGTCGCGCCGGGCTTGCATGGCCGCTTCGCGGGCCTCCCGGATGCCGCGCAACTGTGGCTCGGTGGCACCGGATTCCTGGGCGCGGCGTTCGGACTCGGCGTGGTCCGCGTAGATGCGGTGCAGATCCTCGAACACTCTCCAGCGCTCGGGCATTTCGCGCTCGATGAGTTCGTTGAAGTCCGCGGCGAGGGCTTTGCGCAGCGCGCCTTCATCAGCGCTGGCGAGGAGACGGCGCGTGGATTCGCTGAGTTTTTCCGCAAGCCATTTGGACAAGGCGTCTTGCTGGGGCCCGGATTGCAGTTTCGCGGCGAGCGCCTTGACGTTGGTGAAGTGCTCTGGTTCGAAGAATGAGGAGCCCGCGCGCCGTTCGCGCTCGATGCCCTTGCCGATCTTTTCGCCGAACAGCCAGTCCAGCGGTCGAGCGATATATTCGCCGAGGCCGACCAAGCGCGAGGCCGCACCCATATGGAAAGGCTGGCCCCGAGCCCGCTTGTCGCGCTCGCCCTTGCTCAGGAGCGCTCCTTGGATGTGATCCACACAGCCGGCGAAGAAGGGCGGGTCCTTCTGCGTGCTGCGATTGTAGTGCGCGCGGATATACATCAGGTAGGTGGCGTCCGCGAGGGCGTTCTGGGTGATGATGTAAACATCGCGGCGGTCAAAGTCGGGATTTCGGCGCTGCTCGGGCTTGATGAAGCTTTCGCAGAAAATCATGTAAGTCGGACAGAAGCGGCCGGGGTCCGTGCCGCCAAACAGCACGGTATGCGGCGTCATCTCGGGGTAGGTAAATTTCGCCCGCGCGGGATCTTTCAAAGCGGCTTCCCGTTCCTTGCGGTCGTAGGTGAGCTGGCCGTCCTTGGTTTCGACCGGCGGCGTGAACATGTCGTGACCGAACCAGAAGCCGAAGAGGTGGCCGCGTTGTTCGTTGTCCGACCAGTGGGAAAGAACGGTGTGCGCCGGCATCACCGCGTAAATGGCGAGCAGCAGCACCATCGGCACGCGGGTTCGGCACACCGCAAACACGAGGGTGGAGACCACGGCCAAGCCGAGCGCGAACTGCGCAGTCATGATGGCCAGCGGATATTCCACGCGCAGGTCATCCAGCGCATACCATGCCACGCCCGAGGCCACGGCGCACCCGGCCAGCAGCGCCCGCCGGAACAGCGCGTATTGCGTCACCACGGCGGCGGCGATCATCGCCAACCCGTAACCCACCAGCATGGCCACCGGGACGTAGGAAGCCGTGAAGAAGACGCGGTTCAATTGCTGGGCCTGCCGGTCCGGAGGCGGGTTCAGCAGGTAGATCAGCATCAACGACAGAAACAAAAACACAGTCGTCAATCCAGCGAGCCAGGCGCGCTCGGCCCGCCCACCTGCGTGGCGCAGGAAGATAAAGGGGATGATCCCAATCAGCAGAAACAGGTAGCCGTAAATCATACCGGGGACCACGGGGCGGTATTCCGCCGTGTGCGTCGCCAGCTTGAAGAGGCAGACGAAGACATAGAGGCCGGAGGCCGCTCCGAGCCAGACCTTCTCCTCCTGTTCGATACGCCGGTAGAAGACGATCGCCAACGGAATCAAGCCGATGAAGAGATAAACGATGTTCATTTCTTCGATGGATCCGTCCACGTAAGTCTGGAGCTGGCCGAAGAAGTAGTTTAGGCCGGAAGTGGGATTGCCTTTTTCGTATTGCCCACGTGTCAACGCGTGCAGGAAGCCCTCGACCGTGCGGGGGTAGCCCCATTGCATCGGCGGATCGGTCATGCCGGCCAGCGGCATATAGAGGTAGAACGAAGCTCCGAGAATCCAACTGAACAACATGCCCAGTGCGGGCTTCCATTCCGAACCCAGCTTGGCACCGGTGTGGAAAAACAACCAGAGTGTCACGGCCGTGGAAGCTAGGCCGATGACGACGAAGGCCTTGACGTAGGCAAGGTTCAATCCGGAGTTTGCAATGCCGCCGGCCCCGCCGTAGCGCACCAACAAGATCAGACCAAACAGGGCGAAGAGGACTACGTTGCCGAAGAACACATCCCGCCCGAGTTTCACGTCGCGTGCCAGCACGGCCACCTCGATACCGATGGCAGCGACGAGCAGTGTCTGGTGGTTGGTGAAGCAGATGCCCAGCAGAAACACAGACCAGAACAGCCAGCGGCGTTGATGTGGCGCGTGCATCCAGCGCATCAGGAAGATGAGGCAGCCGGTAAGCGACAACACGCTGATGGCATAAACCTCGACGATGACAGCCTGGCTCCAGAGATAGCCATTAAAGCCCATCAACATTCCGGCCACGTAGCCGCACACCACGCAGATGGCCTTTTCCACCTTGGGATCAATACCCTTGAGGCTCTCAAAGCCCTCAATGATCATCGCGCTCCCGCGGGAAACCATCATGCCGATGAGCCCGCACCCCAGCGCCCCCTGAATGGCCGAGGCAAGCGCGACGCGCCACGCGATGTTGGAGACGGGCACAAGTTTGCAGACCAGCCAAGAGAAGACCGACCAAACAGGATAGCCCGGCGGATGCGGCACGGCCGCGTAGAACGAACCCACTGCCAACTCGCCGGAGTCTTCCAGCGTCAGGTCCGGTGCGAGCGTCCAGTAATATCCGAGGAACACCAGTAGCGTCGTGATGGCGAAGGTCAGCCAGTCCACCGGACGAAACAGCGGCGGAACTGGCGGCAGGACCGTGGGTTCGGGCGGGGCGGCCTTGGCCTTGGCCTCCGATTTCCGGTTGTCGTTGGGCTTGGGTTTTTCCGCGCTCATGCTGGGGTTGTCAGTTCAATTTCCGCGCCGCAAAAGAAGCCATACTTGAAGGGATGCACCGGGCTTTTGTCCATTCCAAAACAGTGGCGGGCGGGCACTCAGCAACCGCCGTGGGTCGGTCTGGAGGCGGCGCGTCAAACCCATCCCGATGAAAAACTGCGGCCTGGCTAGTCACAACGGGTCATAGACAGCGACACCGCTGGGTTGTGCGAAAATTCTTTGTCAGGTGATTTCCGTAGCCGCGCTCAATCGCGATAACCCTGCGGGTGCCGTCGGTGCCAGTCCCACGCGGTGGCCACGATGTCTTCCAGCTTGGGAAATTTGGGTCGCCAGTCCAACTCCCGGAGCGCCTTGTCCGCCGCCGCCACCAGACGCGGCGGATCGCCGGGCCGACGAGGCTGCTCAACGGCCTTGATCGACCGGCCGGAAACGCGCTCGCAAGCCTGAATGACCTCGCGCACGGAGTAGCCGGAACCGTTGCCCAGATTGAAGAAACCTTGCTTGCCTGGCGCCAGCGCGAGGATGTGCGCCTGTGCCAGATCCACGATGTGGATGTAGTCGCGGATGCACGTGCCATCGAGCGTGGGATAGTTGGTTCCGAAAATGTCGCACTGCTCTTTCTGGCCCAGCGCGACCTTCAGCACGTTGGGGATCAAATGGGTTTCAACGCGATGGTGCTCGCCGAATTTCTTGCTCGCCCCGGCGGCGTTGAAATACCGGAACGCCACAAACTCCAGCCCATGCAGTTGCTGATACCATTGCAGCATCCGCTCGAACATGAGCTTGGACTCGCCATAGGGATTCACCGGTCGCTGCGGCAACGTCTCGTCCATCGGCATCTGCTCGGGCACGCCGTAAGTCGCGCAGGTCGAGCTGAAGACGAACTTCCGCACATGCGCGGCCACGGCGGCATCCAGCAGGTTAAGGCCGTTGGCGACATTGTTGCGGAAATACTTCCCGGGGTTCTGCATGGATTCTCCCACCAACGCGTGCGCCGCAAAGTGAATCACGGCCTCCGCCCGCGCCTCGGTCAGCGAGCGCGCCACCAGCTCGCGATCCGCGAGGTCGCCGAGCAGGAACCGCGCGCGTGGGTCCACCGCCGAACGATGGCCCTCCGAAAGATTGTCGAACACCGTCACCGTGTGCCCCGCGTTGATCAACTCCTCCACGCACACCGAGCCGATGTAGCCCGCGCCACCGGTGACAAAGACATTCATTCGCGGAAGCTAAAACATCGCATTTCCCGGCTCAATCCCAAAACCCACGCCCTGGTTTGGTCGGCCAGAAAATCGCTTGAATTCACCTTCCTCCCTGACCATCAGACCTACAGCAAAAAAGCCGCATGAATCTCCGCCCTGAACACATCGGATGCCCTGAGTTTCGCCGCCTCCTCCGCGCTGACCGGCGGGGCTTCCTGCGCGCGGGCTTCCTGGGCTTTGCCGGGCTCTCCCTGTCGAACCTCCTCCGCATGGAGGCGCAGGCCAAAGCCGCTGGCGGCAAAACCTCGCGCGACAAATCCGTCATCATCCTCTGGATGCGCGGCGGCCCCAGCCAGCACGAGACGTGGGATCCGAAGCCCGATGCTCCGCAGGACTATCGTGGCGCGTTCGGCGCGATGAGCACGAGCGTCCCCGGCATCCAGATCTGCGACCTCCTGCCGATGTCGGCGAAGATTCAGCACAAGTATTCCATCATCCGCAGCCTGCATCACAACGACGCGGGCCACTCCGCTGGCGACCAGATCATGTTCACCGGCTACCCGCCGACGCCCGCGCAGAATCTGGAAATCAACGCCTACCCCAGTTGCGGCTCCATCGTTGCGAAGGAACTCGGTCATCAAAACCCCAAGCTCCCCGCTTACGTTGTCATTCCCCGCAACTGCCCCGGCACAGGCCCCGCGTATCTCGGCGCGAAATACGCCGCCTTCGCCACCGAAGCTGACCCTGCCAAGCCCGGCCCCTTCTCTATCCCGAACTTTACCCCCGTCGAAGGCATCTCCTTTGACCGTCTCGACGAACGCCGCAAGCTCCTCGGCAGCTTCGACCAAATCCGACGCGATGTGGACTCCTCCGGCATCATGGGCGCGATGGACAGCTTCCAACAAAAAGCCTGGGACATCGTCGGTGGACCTGATGCTCGCGCGGCCTTCGACCTCGACGCCGAGCCAACCTCCCTCCGCGAGCGTTATGGGTTCATGCCTGAATATGTCGCGCCCACGCCCGATCGCTGCGGCGTGCCCGCGTGGAGCCAACGCATGCTTCTCGCCCGCCGTCTCGTCGAAGCTGGCGTGCGCCTCGTCACGGTGGACCTCCGTTGGTGGGACACTCACGTGAAGGGCTACGAAACCATGCGCGATGGCTTCCTCCCGCGCTGGGACCGCGCCTACACCGCGCTCATCGAAGACCTCGACCAACGCGGCATGTTAGAGAACACCATGGTCATCGCCTGGGGTGAGTTCGGCCGCACGCCACGGGTTAACTCCACCGGTGGACGCGACCACTACCCGAACGTTTTCAGCGCCGCCGTTGCTGGAGGTGGCATCAAGGGTGGCCGCGTCGTCGGCTCCTCGGACAAGCAGGGTGCCTACCCCGCCGACAATCCCAAGACCGCCCAGGACGTGCTCGCCACGATGTATCGTCACCTCGGCATCGACGCCACCAAGTCCTACGAGGACCACCAAGGCCGTCCCGTCCCCATCCTCCCCAGCGGCAACCCGGTGGACGAGTTATTCGCCTAAGCGTGAATTGATCGCGCGATCCTTTAGGCGATCCTTTAGGCGATTCATGGTTCGCGAACTGATCGTTGATGGCGATCGGACTTGCTCGCGAGCCAAATGCGAGAATTGGGGATGCCCCGGTTTCACAGTCACCGTAGGGTCCGCGCGCTAAGTTTCGAGGTTTGCCGCGGTCGTATTGAGCATCCAGCCGGCCCGGCACAGGGGAAAAGCTCTCAACGCACCAACTGGAATTCCGGCAACATCAGCACGGCCCAGAGCAAATCCTGCACGCTTTGCGCCGTCGGCTTCTCGCCGAGAACTTCGCGCGCGAGGGCGAGTTCGGCCGTGGTGGGTGGACGCGCGAGGGCGAACTGATAGAGCCACTGCGTCAGCGCGTCGTTGCTGGCCCACGGCTTCGCTAGGATTCGCGACGCGCCCTGCTCCAGCCGCGTGGCGAGGGTCTGGCCGTTGTTGAGATCGATGGCTTCGAGCGTGTTCAGTTCCGTGGGCCGCACGCTGACAATTTGCTCGCGGTGCGGCCGACCCAGCGCGCGCATGAGGAAATCATTTTTCAGCAGGGCCGCGCGGACCATCGGTTGTGCGCTGGTCGCGGCTTGAGCGAGCTGGGTGGCGAGCTGTTTGCCAACCCGCGCGTTCCACAAGGACGAGTTGGCGACCTCGACGGCGTTGCCGGCGGCAGTGGCGGGTTCGCCCTTGAACTTGCCCTTCGCATCGGGCGGCGACTTGAGTGTCTCCCACGTCGCGTCAGTCGCGATAGTTTCAGTAGAGCCGTCGGCGAACTTGATGCGCGCCTCGAAGATCACGCCGGCTGGGTTGGGCGCGGTGCCGCCGTTTTTCGCGACGAGCACGAAGTCGTTCGCGCCGGCCTTCAGTTTGGATTCGAGCGCGATGGCCTCGGGGTTTTCCCAGTTGTCACCGGACGCGACGAGCGCGCCGTTGACGTAGAGTTTGAACTCGTTGTCCGCCGTGGCCACCGCGCCGGCCCGCACGGGCGCGGCCTTGAGAGTGAACTTCTTGCGCGTGGTGAAGGTCTCGCCGGCCTTCGCGTTACCCGCGTCGGCGTGGCCCCAAATCCACTTGGCCGAAAGCGTCATCGCGGCGACGGCGGCGTCGCTGGCCTTGCCGCGCACGACCTGCGCGTCGAAGCGCGTCGGTGCGGTGCCGGTGACTTGCCAGACGGCGTCCACGAACTGCTCGGCGGTGAGGCGTTTGGCGCGCGGGCCGGCGTAGGTGTAGCCGTGTTCGTCCGTGTCCTTGCCGACGACTTGTGCGTGCGACTGGTAGGCGGCGGAGGTGGCGATGAGTTCGAGCGTCTTCTTCAAGTCGAACTTGTTCTCCGCGAGATGCGAGGCGAGGAAGTCGAGCAAGTCGTGATTCCAAGGCTCCGTCTGCATCGCGTCGGTGGGATGCACGATGCCGCGGCCCATGAGCCGGTGCCAGAGACGGTTGACGATGGTGCGCGTGAACCGGCCGTTCTCCGGGTGCGTCATCAGCGCTGCGAGTTGCTTGAGGCGCTCGGGCTGCGGCGCTTTCGCGTCCACCTGGCCCAGCTCGGGGAAAAGCCAGCTCGCCGTCGCGGTCTTGCCTACGGGCTTATCACAACGGTGAATCTCCATCTTGCCGGTCGCGTAAATCGCAGCGAGCCCGTAGGACTCTTCCAACTTCCAACGGTCGATGAAACTGTCGTGGCACGACGCGCATTTGAGGTTGATACCGAGGAAGCTCTGCCCGACGGACTGCGCGAACTGAATCTCCGTGGTCGCGCCCGCGCTCACATCGCCGCGCCACTTGATGCCGGCGGCGAAGCCTTCGCTTTCAGGAGTGTAGGCGATGAGCTCGCGCGCAAACTGGTCGTAGGGCCGGTTCTCGACCAGCGCGCGGTAGAGCCACTTGGTGATTTGCTTGCGGCCGCCGGTGATGAAGCCGGTGCCGGAGTAGTCATTGCGGAGCAGGTCGTTCCAAAACGTCAGCCAATGCTCAGCGTAGGCAGTGTCGTTGGCGAGCAAGTCACGCACGAGCTTGGCGCGCTTGTCCGGCGACTTGTCCTCAAGAAATGTCGCCAGCGCCTCCGGCTCCGGCAAAAGGCCGACGAGGTCCAAGTGCGCGCGGCGGGCGAAGGTAGCGTCGTCAACGGGCTTGGGCGTCGGGGCTTTGCGCTTGGCGAGGTCGGCGTCGAGGATGCGGTCAATCGGGTTGCTGCGGCCCCCGACGATGGGCGGCAGCGCGGGCCGGCGCGGCTTGAGCGGCGGCTCGTATGCAGGGCGCTTGAACGCGAAGCCTTCCTCCCACGGCGCACCCGCGTCGATCCACTCACGCAGCAGCTTCACCTTCTCCGGTGACAGGCGTGCCCCTTTGGGCGGCATCTGCTTGTCGGGGTCTTTACTTGTGATGGCGGTGATGAGCGGGGACTTCGCCGCGTTGCCGGGGAGGACAGCCTTGCCGCTCTCGCCGCCCGCGAGCAACGACGCGCGGTCGTTCAAGCTGAAGCTGCCCTTTTTCTTGTCGCCCGTGTGGCACTCGCCGCAGTGCTCGCGGAGGATGGGCACTATTTGGTGGGAGAAATCTACTTTGCCCGGCGCGGCGGCGGCGGCCACGGAGACACCGGCGAACAGCGCGATTGAACCAGTGCGTAAACTGAACGGCATGCCAGGAAGCATGAGTGAACTCGGCCGAACCGGCAAGCTGTCTCCTGTCCTTCGATGGTCCAGAGTTCGCGGAACCTTCGCCGCGCTCAACGACATCCGGCAGCCAAAAAGCCTCGCACACGCGAACCAACTAACGCTCGGAACCGGCGACGGCGCTGGCCGCGACATCGCGCGGATGAGGTGTCACGGCTCGCGCCGGAAGCGAGGTCAGCACGACACAAATCGTGTGTGTGGCCGGGTCGGCCCAGGCCAGTGTCCCGGTTGAACCGGTGTGTCCAAAGGTTTTCTCCGAGCAACCGGGACTGCCCGCCGCCGCGCCCACATTCAGTGCGAGACCACGCGGAGTCAGGCCGGGGAGATTGTGATTCTGCACCATCAGCCGGGCGGTCTCCGGTTTGACCGCCGCGCCCGTCTCGTTCAGAAACTCAGCCAGAAATTTCGCGACATCCGGCGCGGAAGCGTGCGTGCCGCCCCACGGTGCGCCGAGCTTGCGCCAGTAAGGACTATTCCAGTCCCAATCCTTCGCGGTGGAATCACCACCGCCCGCTTCCGGTGCCGCCCGCTCGGTTTGACACGGCACCATGTCTTCCAGCTTGAACTGCCCCAACCCTTGCGCCGAGTGCTTCATCTGGAGCGGCTGCAAGACCGTGCGTTCCACGAGCGCCAGGATGTTCGTCCCGCTGATGAGTTCTGCCACATGCGTTGCCAGCAGGATCGCCATGCTGGAATACTGATACTTCGTGCCGGGGGCAAATTGCAGCGGCGTGCGGACCGCGTGCTCGACAAACTCCGCCAGCGGCGCGTGACGGCGGCGCAGCGCAGCGTTCTCTGAAAGCTGGTCAGGCAATCCCGAAACGTGCGTCAGCAAGTGCCGCATCGTGACCTGTTCGCGATGATCGCCCTTGAACTGCGGGAGGAATTTATTTACCGGGTCGGCCAGCTTGAACGCGCCCCGATCGAACAGCGTCATGAGCGCCGTGACCGCGACCGGCTTGGAAATCGAGCCCAGAAGAAACATCGCGTGTTCGTTCTGCGCCGTCCCAAACGCCCGAGTGAACGTTGTCTCCCGCTGCGCCACGCGCAACACAGCGGCGGCGACCCGGCCGTCCGCAGTCGCGCGCGTCAGCACGTTGACGGCTTTGTCCAACCGCTCGGCGCGCACCGCCGCCAACGCTGACGAGCTCAAGCCCGCCGCCACGCCGCCCTGGATGAAATTACGTCGGGTCATAAAACGCGTGGCCATATCGAGAGGCAGTTTCCCGAGCAACGCAACTAGGTTGTGACGCTGGCAAACCACTGGGCCGCCGGTTAACCGGGAAAACTCATGATCTGCACCAGCAGTATTCTCATTGCCACGCGACGAGTTGGAGGTAGGCTCCCGGCTGTAGCACGTCATTTCATTGCCAGCCCATATTGTCATGAAACTTCCCAAACTTTCCCGCCGCCGTTTTGTCCAGGCGGGCGGCGTCGGTCTGTTGAACCTGGCCGTCCCGGGTTTGGTCGTCGGCAAGGACAAATTTGATGCCACCGGCAAGGCCGTCGCCTCGAAGAAATGCTGCATCTTCGTGCTCCTGTGCGGCGGCCCGAGCCACATCGACACTTGGGACTTGAAGCCGGACGCCCCGTCCGAGATTCGCGGCCCCTACAAACCCATTCGCACCAAGGTGCCGGGCATGCAGTTGAGCGAGTTGCACCCCAAGCTCGCGCAGGTCACGGATCAGTTCTGCCTGATTCGCTCGATGACGCATCCGCGCCCGATCAACAACCACTTCGACGCCATGCACAACTTGTTGAGCGGACAAGTCGTCGAGCGCGTGCGTGAAGGCGTGCCAGACGACCTGCCCTACATCGGCTCTGTCGTGGCCAAGCACCTCTCGAACGAGCGCAACCTGCTCACCAACGCCTGGCTCATCAAGTGCGTGGGCGCGCCGGTCTTCTGCGCGCCGAACATCGGCTCCGGCGGCTACCTCGGATCGAGTTACGCACCAGTGTTCATTGGCTCGGCAGACAACCATCCGGCGATGCCGAAATTCAAGCTGCCGGAGATTTATGAAATGGGCGACCCCGCCCGCATGCAGGAACGCCGCAAACTGCTCGACGCCCTCGAGTCCGACCGGCTCTCGCACGATGCCGGCGGCAAGGACTGGGGCGAATTGCGCGAACTCGCCTACGACGCGATGACCCGGCCGGAAGGCCGCGCGGCCTTTGACTTGAAGCAAGAGCCCGTGTCCGTCCGCGAACGTTACGGCATGCACCCGCTCGGCCAGAACTTGCTGCTCGCGCGGCGCATGGTCGAGGCGGGCGTGCGCTTCGTGACCGTCAACGGTTGGGTCGGCCCCGCGCCGGGCGAGGCCGGTGGTGGGCCGCCCAGCTCCAGTTGGGATATGCACGGCGGCAACATGGGCATGGGCAACGCTTTCAGCACTGGTTCCTATGGCATGGGCTTCTGCCTGCCGCGGCTCGACCAAGGACTTTCCGCCCTGCTCACCGACCTCAAGGAACGCGGGATGCTCAACGACACCCTCGTCGTCGCGATGGGTGAGTTCGGGCGCACGCCAGTCATCCTCACGCAGGGGCCACCGGGTCGTCAGCATTGGCCGCAGTGCTTCTCCGCCATCGTGGCCGGCTGTGGCATTCGCGGCGGTGCCGTCTATGGCGAATCAGACAAAACCGGCTCCGCTCCCAAGAGTAATCCGGTCACGCCGCAAGACCTGCACGCCACCATCCTCCACGCGTTGGGCGTGCCGCTGAACGACCTCGGAAAAAATACTGGAATCATTCGCCCGCCTTTCTCTTCGGGCAAACCGGTCATGGGTCTCTTCGGATGAACTGCTGGTCTGCGTGCCGTCAGTGGCTGGCTTTGGTAGTCGCTGGAGTCGCATTCGATGCATTGGAATTGTCCGTAGCGGAAGCCCCGTCGGCCAACACCGACAATCCCGCGCAGCGCCTCTTCGCCCAGCACTGTCAGAAATGCCACTCGGGGACGAAACCCAAGGGCGGCTTCGATCTCGATAACCTCAGTCAGAATTTCGCCGACCGCAAAACCCGCGAGCAGTGGCTGGCCGTGCTGGAGCAACTCCAGACCGGGGCCATGCCGCCGAAGGACAAGCCACGTCCGCCTGTAGCAGAGGTTCAGTCCGCGGTGAAATGGATCAGCGAACGGACCGAGGCGGCGGAACTCGCGCATCGCGCCACGGCCGGCCGCGTCGTGTTGCGTCGGCTCAACCGCGCCGAGTATGCCAACACCGTGCGCGACCTCCTCGGCGTGGAAGTGGACTTGGCCGACCTGCTGCCGCCGGACACGTCCACGAGCGGCTTCGACAACAGCGCTGAGTTGCTGCACACGTCGTCTTATTTGCTCCGCAGCTATCTCGACGCCGCGGACCACGTGTTGAACGAGGCCATCGCCAACAAGCCACAGTCCTGGCTGCTCAAGAAGCACTTCGACATCCGCGAGGAAAAGTCCGTCAAGCCCACCGGCAGCGTGTATCGGCACGTGGACGACGGCGTGGCCATCTTCGCCGCGTGGGAGTCGGCAAACATCCGCGTCACGATGTGGAACTTCCGCAGCCACGTGCGCGGCAAGTATCGCTTCCGAATCTCGGGCTACGGGTTTCAGAGCGAGGGCAAGCCGGTCAACTTCCGCGTCACCGCCGGCACGCTCAAGGAAGTCACCGAGGAACGGCTCATTGATTACTTCGCCGTGCCGGCGGACAAGCCGACGGTCATCGAGTTCACCGAGCAACTCGAACCGGAGAACCGCATCCGCATCATCGCCGAGGGCCTGCCCGCGCTGCCGCCGGCGGTCGAGAAAATCGGCGCGGACAAATACAAAGGCCCGGGCCTCGTGATTCAGTGGGTGGACATCGAGGGGCCGCTGATGGAGTCGTGGCCGCCGCCGAGCCACAAGGCCATCTTCGGCGACCTGCCGTTGAAACGCGTCGCGCCGGAGCGCTTCGAGGTTCAATCCTCGCAGCCGCTGGCCGACGCGGAGCGCATCCTCCGCGACTCCGCGCGCCGGGCGTTCCGTCGTCCGGTCACGGAGGAGGACATCAAGCCGTTCCTCGCGCGCGTGAAGTCGCGGCTCGAGCAGAATTATTCCTTCGAGGAAGCCATGCGCGTCGGGCTGCGCGGCATTCTCGTCTCGCCGGACTTTCTCTTTCTGCGCGAGAAGCCCAGCGCCGCAGGCGCACCCGCCACGACGAAGCTCGACGACTTCGCGCTGGCCAGCCGGCTGGCCTACTTCCTGTGGAGTTCGATGCCCGATGAGCCGCTGTTCAAGCTCGCCGAGGCGCGCAAGCTCCGCGAGCCGGGCGTGCTGCACGAGCAAGTCGAGCGGATGCTCCGCGACCCGAAGGCGCGGGCCTTTACCGAGAACTTCACCGGCCAGTGGTTGAGCCTCCGCGCCATCGACGCCACGATGCCCGACCGCACGCTCTACCCCGAGTATGACGACATACTCAAGACCGCGAGCCTCAAGGAGACGAAGCTGTTCTTCGACGAAGTGCTGAAGAACGATCTGAGCGTGGCGAACTTCGTCGCGTCAGACTTCACCTTCGTCAACGCGCGCCTCGCGCGGCATTACGGCATCCCGGGCATCGAGGGCACGGAGATGCGCCGGGTGACGTTGCCGCCGGGGAGCCATCGCGGCGGCGTGCTCACGATGGCCAGCGTGCTGAAAGTCACCGCCAACGGCACGACCACCTCGCCCATCATCCGCGGCGCGTGGGTGCTGGAGCGCATCCTTGGCACGCCGCCGCCGAAGCCGCCTGCGGACGTCGAGGCCATTGAGCCGGACATTCGCGGAGCCACGACGATCCGCGAGCAACTCGCGAAGCATCGCAGCGTCGAGTCTTGCGCGAGCTGCCACCGCAAGATTGACCCGCCGGGCTTTGCCTTGGAGAGCTTCGATGTCATCGGCGGCTGGCGCGAAAACTACCGCGCGCTCACCAACGGCGGGCAAAAGGACAGCCAGGGCCGCCGCGTGCGCCCCGGCCCGGCCGTGGACCCGAGCGACTCGCTGCCCGACGGCCGGCGCTTCCGCGACATTGACGAATACAAGAAGCTCCTGCTCGACGACAAAGACCAGCTCGTCCGCTGCCTGACCGAAAAGCTGCTCGCCTACTCCACAGGCGCAGCCCCGACGAAAGCCGACAAGGCGGAGGTGGAGGCAATCGTCCGCAAACTTCGCGGGCACAACTACGGCTTCAAGTCGCTCATTCAAGAAGTCGTGCAGAGCCCGGTGTTTCAGAGTAAATAGCGTATGAAAGCGTCACCCATGATCATCCCCCGCCGCACCTTCATCCGCGCCGCTGGCATCTCGCTTGCGCTCCCGTGGCTCGACGTCTTCGCCGATGGTTCAAACCAGAAAGCAGAAGGCAGAAAGCAGAAGCCTGGCGTTCCGCGCCGCATCATCTGCATCTGCGCCCCGCTGGGATTGCATCCCGACAATTTCTTCCCCGCCCAGGCCGGCAAGGACTACGAGCTCTCGCCCTATCTCGAAATCCTCACGGAGTTCCGTGACGAGTTCACGGTCATCTCCGGGCTGGCGCACGCGGGCATGGGCTCGAGCTTCGCGCATCAAGCCTCGGCCAGCTTCCTAACCGGCGTCCCAGGTGCGGGCCGGCCGGGTTTCCGCAACGCCATCTCGCTCGACCAGTTCGCCGCCGACCACATCGGCACGCAGACGCGTTTCCCCAGTCTGGCGTTGTCCGGCGAAGGTTCGGGCGGCCTTTCCTGGACGCGCACCGGCGCGCTCATCCCGGCGGACAACGTGCCCTCGAAAGTTTTTGCCCGCCTCTTCCTCGAAGGCAAAGCCGACGAAGTCCAAGGCCAGATGCGCCGGCTCGCGGACGGCCGCAGCATCCTCGATGACGTGCGCGAACAGGCGAAGTCCCTGCGCTCCGGCCTCGGCAGCGAAGACCGCGACAAGCTCGACGAATACCTCACCAGTGTCCGCGAGCTCGAACAGCGCATGGTCAACGACGAGAGCTGGGCCAAGACGCCCAAGCCCAAGGTGAACGTCGAGCCGCCCAAGGACATCCCGAACGCCGCCGACCTCATCGGCCGCACGCGCCTGCTCTTCGACCTCACGCACCTCGCGCTCCAGACCGATTCCACGCGGCTCATCACCATCATGCTCGCCGGTTCGACCTTCGCGCCGCCCATCCCCGGTGTGAGTCTCGGGCATCACGATCTATCCCATCACGGCAAGGACCCGGGAAAACTCGCGCAGCTCAAGATCGTGGAGGTAGAGACGATGAAGACCGTGCGCGACCTACTGGCCAAGCTGAAGCAATCGCAGGAAGGCGACAGCAACCTGCTTGACCGCACGACGGTTTTCCTTGGCAGCAACCTCGGCGACGGCAGCAGCCATTCCACGTCGAACCTGCCCGTCTTCCTCGCGGGCGGCGGATTCAAGCACGGCCAGCATCTGCACTTCGATCCGAAGAACCCGCCGCCCTTGTGCAACCTTTACGTGAACCTGCTTCAGCGGCTGGGCATCGAGACGGAGAAGTTCGGCACGAGCACGGGAACGCTGACGGGGCTGGAATTCAGCCGGGCTTGAAGCCGGCCAGTTCCGTCGCACCTCTCAACAGCTGGACAGCGCCGAGCGCCCGTCAACCCAGCTTCACTGTCTTGCCCGTGGCTGCAGACTTGTCGGCGGCAAACATCACTCGATGACTCCGCGCGGCGTCGGCGAGGCTGGTAAGCGCCATGTCCTTTCCCGCGTCGAGCGCGGCGAAGAAAGCCTTGAACTGCGTCTCGTAGGGGTGGTCGCTCACGTCGCCGGAGTCGAGCATCTTCATGGAGAGCTGGCTCCACTTGGCCTTGTTGGTGCCGAGCTTCTGCGAGTGAAACTTGTCATCGAGCAGACTGCCTTCGCTGCCAACGAGGTGCGTGTGGAAGTAGTAGGGTTGCAGGCAATCCACCACCGCGGCGCACTTGCCTACGGCACCGTTCTTGAACTTCAGCAGGGTGACGCTGGTGGTGGTGTATTCGTAGGGCTTGAAAATCCTGCTCTGCGAACGCGTGTCGTAGCTGGTGACCTCGGTGACTTCGCTACCCATGCAGAGGAGCAAGGCGTCGAGCGCGTGGCAGCCGGCGGTGAGCAGCGCACTGCCGCCGTCCTTCTTGAAGGTGTTCCAGCGGAACTGCCCATACCAAGGACCGATGCCGTGGTAGTAGTCCACCTCGCCGTAGTGCAACATGCCGAGCAGACCCTGATCGATGACGGCTTTGGTCGCCTGGAACTGGCTCGAGTAGCGGCACTCGAAGCAGACGCAGGTCTTCACCCCGGCGGCCTTCACGGCGGCGACCATTGCGTCCACGTCCTTCTGCGACATGGCGAGGGGTTTCTCGATGATGATGTGCTTGCCCGCCCGCGCGGCAGCGATGACGTGCTTGGCGTGCAAGCTGGGCATGGAGCAGACGGAGACGGCGTGGATGTTGGGGTCCGCGAGCATCGCGTCGAGGTTCGTGTAGGTGGTGATGGGCGAACCGTATTTGGCGGAAAGCTCCGCGCCGTCCTGCGGGCGCGAGGAATAGACGGCGGTGACCTGGGCTTGGGCGGAGGCGTTGATGGCCGGGATGTGCGCGGTGGCGACCCAGCCGTAACCGATGATGCCGACGTTGTATTTTTTGCTCATGGGAAAAAGTGGTTTACGTGTGCGGTGTTTGTGACGCGGAGATGCGAACGGTTTTTCAAGGGGATGTCAAACTCAGGTTCCTCGCTTCGCACTCTTGCTCGCAATCGTAATCCTGCTTCGCTCCGTTTGAGGGAGGAGAAAGGTTACGATTAAGAGCAGGTGAGAGTCTGCCTCACCCCGCGCCGGAAGGTTGCTTATCCGCGTTGGCCAGCCGCTGGTTCAGAAGGTTGAGCGTGCCCATGAGCTTGCCCAGTGTCGTGGGCTTGTAGAGCACGATGCCGTTCACCTTCTTGAAGAACGCCTCGATCTTTGGATTGCCCTCGTAGCTGGTCACGAAGATAAACCGCTGGCAGAGGTGCGGCTTCACGCGCTCAACGGCCAGATAAAACATGTCGCCCGGCATGTGCGGCATCATCATGTCGCAAATCACGGCGTCCACCTCCAGGCGCATCAAAAGCTTGAGCGCCTCGACGCCGTTGGGCGCGGTGTTGACGATGTAGCCTTGCGAGCCAAGCAACTCCTTATACATCATGGCCAGCTCCACATCGTCGTCCACCACCAGCACGGAGGTGATACGGCGGGCGTTGGGGTTGGCGGCGCTGGACATGAGCTTCGGTTGAGGCGATTGAATGTCAAAGCCGGTGTCGGCTGCAAATCAAAAGCAGACCGGCGTGCAATTTGGAATCGCCCTTGCACACCGGCCGACGCAAATTCCCCCCATGCGTCGCCCGCTCGTTTGCCTGTCCGTGGCCTGCGCCTTCTGGTCGCTGGCTGCCCCCGCCATTTTCGGTGCCCCTGCCACGAAGGAGAAGTTCGCCCCCGTCACGCCACACTACGACCCGCCAGACCAGCCGTTTCGCATGGCCCCGATGCCGCAGAGCACGCGCAGCATCGTGGTGCCGGTGGCGACGAACCTGCACCTGGCCTTCGACACCGCGCTGCTGCGCACGCACACCGTGTGGTCGGGTCGGGGCGTCGCGCTCCTCGGCCCGCAATACGGCCTGCCCAAGTCGCCCTTCATCAGCACCAACGACGGCACGGTGCTGTGGACGATGCCGCCGGTGTTCCCGTGGGCAGTGGGGACGATGCCAGAGAGACTAGAAACGAAGCTACCTTCATACGCCGCATTCGAAGGCGTCGAAGCTCAGGGGTCGCACGCAACATTGCGCTACAACCTGAAGGACTCAACAGGCAGGATTGTAAACCTGAAGGAGTCGTTTGCGACTCGCCCTAATCATGCCGCTGGATTGCGGCGAGCGGTCGTGCTGGGGCCGAGCAACGAGGATCTCTGGTTTCTAGCTCATATCGAGCAAGGGCGGACGGAGCGTCTTTCTCCAAAAGGCTTGCTGATTGAAAGAGCGAACGACGTGCTTTTGATCAAGTTGGATGGCTTTGAGCTGGTGGCGCGGGAAGCCAAGTTGGATTTGGAATCCGAGACAGCAACTGAGCAAGGCAGCGAAAAAGGAAACCCGCATCAGCGAATCAAAGGGGACTTCGCGCAAGTGTTTGTAAAGGTCCCGGCACGGCCTCAAGGCGAGCCAGTCTCGTTCCGTCTGGATACGGAAGTTTGCCCGACAAGACAGTTTGCGCTGCACCGGTGGGGCAACATTGAGATGGCGCGGTGGACGGCGCTTCGCGGTCCAACAGAACCTTACCGCATTTCCAAAGCCGGATTTACAAGACCTGCTGCGTGTTCGACACCGTCCTTCCGAGCCGAGGCGTTCTCGCTCCCCAAGGAGTCGAATCTCCTCGTTACCGGCATGGACTTCCTGCCCAACGGCGACCTCGCCGTCTGCACTTGGGCGGGCGAGGTGTGGATTGTCGAAGGCGCACAAGGTTCACCCGCCGCCGCCAAGTATCGCCGCTTCGCGCGCGGGCTGGCCGAGCCGATGGGTCTCGCGGTGCGCGACGGAAAAATTTACGTCGGCACCAAGCAGGCGCTCTACCGGCTCACGGACACGGATGGTAACAACGAAGCGGACTTGTTCGAATGCCTCAACCAAAGCTGGAGCTACACCGGCAGCTACAACGCCTTCGTCTATGGCCCGGTCTTCGACAGGGCGGGCAACTTCATGCTCGCCAACGCCGGCCACAGCGGGCGCTGGGATGCGAACTACATGGGCTGGACACTGCGCATTTCGCTTGATGGCAAGAAGCTTGAGCCGATTTGCTCCGGCCTGCGCGAGCCCAATGGCATCGGCACCTTCGGCCCGGACCGCGAGGTGTTCGTGACAGAGAACCAGGGCCAGTGGATGGCGGCGTGCAAGCTAAACCACGTCACGCCAGGCAAGTTCTACGGCCACCCCAGCGCGTGGCCCGCGCCGCAGGGGGAATACGGCAAGCACACACGTTTCGACCCGCCGGCCGTCTGGTTTCCCTACAAACTCGCGCGCTCGGTCACGGGCTTCGCAGAGATTACCGACGACCGCTTCGGGCCGTTCAAGGGCCAGCTCATGGTCGGCGACTTCCAGAACGCCATCGTCACGCGCGTGCAGTTGGAGAAGGTTAACGGGGAGTATCAGGGCGCGGTGTGGCCGTTCCTGAAGCAGTTTCAGTCGGGCGTGAACCGTCTCGTGTATGGCCCGGACGGCAAGCTCTATGTCGGCGGCTTGCAGGCACCGGTCTCGTGGAAAGCCGTCGCGCCGCTGGACTTCGCGCTGGAGCGCATCGAGTTCACGGGGAAAGTGCCTTTCGAGGTTAAGGAAGTTCACGCGCTGCGCGATGGCTTCGAGCTGACCTTCACGCAGCCTGTGGAAGCGAAGGCCGCCGCTGATCCCGAGAGCTACGACGTAACTCAATACGGCTTCAAATATCACGCGAAGTATGGCTCGCCCGAGTTGGACCACGACGGCAAGGAAAACGCCGCCACCGTCATCAAGGTCGCCGGTGCCACCGTCTCGCCGGACAAACTCAAGGTGCGTCTCAAGCTCGAAGGCTGGAAGACGGGCTACGTGACAATGGTCCGCAGCCTCGACGTGAAGAGCGGCGCCGGCGAGTCGCTGGTGAACGACACGTTCTGGTATACGCTGAACCAGTTGCCGAAGTGACTGTGATCGAAGTGCAGCGGGTGGCGACCCACCCCTTGCAGTTTGGCTACGGCTGCGGCAGGCTCGACGCGAGTCAACCTTTTCATGCCGCCTCGCCGACAATTTGATCGCCGCCGCGCTTTGGGCGTTCTGGCGGTGGTGTGTCTGGGCGGACCATTTCTGCGCCGAACCGGGGCGCAAGCAACCGGGGCTACGATCCACTTCTACAGCCCGGAGACCAACATCAACAACTTCGGCGCGCTCAAGAGTGAATTCGACGGATTTTTTGCGAGCGCGGGCGGGCACAAGTTTCAGCCCTACAGCGACCGGGCCGCGTTTGAGAAAGCGCTGGCGGGCAACGCCGGTTTGTTTCTGCTGTCGAGCTGGCATTACCCGCAGCTTGCCGCCAAGGCCGCCTGGCAACCCCGGCTGATCGGCCAGTTGCGCGAAAAATCCACGCAGCGCCACGTGCTCTGCGCGAAGCAGGCCGTGGCCAATGTTGCCGCGCTCAAGGGAGCCCGGGTCGTCTCCGCTGGTAACACGGCCTTCACCCTGAGCCTGCTGGCGGATTTGCTTGGCCCTAGCCAGCGCACGCTAATCACTGAGCAAAACATTCTGCCAGTGCCCAAAGACATGGATGCTCTCATGACCGTCGACCTCGGTGCCGCCCAAGCGGCCGTCACCACTGAGAGCGGTTTGGACAAGCTCGCCAAGATCAACCCCAAACAGCATCAGGCGCTCGTGCAGCTTGCCAAGGGCCCGGAGCGGCTGCTCCCCATCATCATCGCGCCGACGCAGCCGGATGCGGCCACCCAGGCCTTGCTCAAAGTGCTCACCGACATGGGCCGCGATGCCGAGGGCCAGCAACGCCTCCGGCTGCTCGGCCTGGATGCCTTCGCCCCCATCACCGACGCCCAGCGCAACCAGCTTCGCAAATGAACCCTCTGTTTCACAAATGGCGACCGCGCTCGCGCCCCCCCGGAGGGTCGGGCGGAGCCGCCCTCACTCCCGCGCTGGTGTTCCTCGCGGCCACGGTGTTCCTGGCCTTTGCCGCCGTCCCACGGACGGCCAAAGTGTTGGTGATCAACTCGGATGCCTCGGTGGCAAAATATGGCGAAGTGCAGGATGCGTTTCGGGAGACAATTGGCGCGGACGCGATGACCCAGCTCGACTTGAGCAAAGCCGGTGAATCTGGCCTGAAACGAGCACTGGCTGCCGATCAAGCCGGCGTCATCTACTGCATCGGCGGCAATGCCTACCAGATGGTGGCGAAGCTGGCCAAGGGCCGGCCCATCGTGTTGAGCACGGCGATCAACTGGCAGCGGTTCAAGACGGACCCGCGCACCACCCGGGTTATTGCCAACGAGCTACCGGCGGTCGTGCAGCTCACGTTGTTCCGGCACTTCTTCCCGAAGCTCCAGCGCGTCGGCACGGTTTACAACCCGGCCATCAACAAACAGTGGTTCGAGCAGGCCGTCCAGGCGGGCAAGGAAGTGGGCGTCGAAGTCATCGGACGCACCGTGACTCGCAGCTCGCAAGTCGGCGCGGCGCTCGCCGAACTCACCTCGCACGTGGATGCCCTTTGGCTCACGCCTGATCCGGTGGTGCTCGAAAATGAAGCGGCCGCACAACGCTACTTCACCCAGGCGGATGCCGCGCGAAAGCCGGTATTCACCTACTCCTCAGCCTTCACCGGGCTCGGAGCCGCGCTCGTGCTCGCGCCAGACATGCCGACGATTGGCCGCCAGGCAGCCGGTCTGGTGCAGGACCACGCGAGTGCTCAGGCGGTCAGCACCCCCGCCGGCTCGGAAGTCACCCTGAATCTCAAGCGGGTCCAGCAATACGGCTTGGACTATAACCGCGAAGCTCTGGACTCGGTCAACACCATCATTCGCTAAAATGCCACGCCACCTCCACCCTGCACCGGTCACGAGCCACGTTCGTCGTTTAACGCTTGCCGTTTGCCGCTGATGGAGCCGCCTGCCCAAATCCGCCGCGGCATCCGTTGGAAGCTGCTCGTCACGATGCTCGGCCTGATCGTCGGCCTGCTCGCGGTGCTCTCGTGGATTGAAATCAGGGCGGACCAGCGGCTGATCGAGCGCGAGATGGAACGCCGCGTGCGGTTGATGCGCGACGTGCTGGTGGCGCGCGGCGAAGGCGCGGCGACCCATCTGGCCAAGGAGATTGGCAACCACATTTCTGGATTTGCCTTTTCCACGGTTTCCGAAGTCGTAACCAACGCGACGAAGCTGAATGCCCAGCTCACTTACGCGCTCGTCCTGAACACAAACGCCCAGGCACTGGCTCACGCCGGCGAACACGGCGCGCTGATTCATTTCGACGGCGAATTGAAACAATATCAGAGCCCCGACGACCGCTCTGCCGCCCAGCAAACCCGATTGGTGGCGCGCAATGTCGGCGTGGACAAATCGGAAGTGCTCGAAGTAATTGCGCCCATCCTCGTCGGCAACGAGCGCTGGGGCGTCTTGCGCCTCGGCTACTCGCTGGCCGACCTGCGTCGCGAAATCGACACCACCCGCCGCGAAATGAACGCCCAAGTCAGCGCCGTCATCACGCGCAGCCTCACGACGGCCGGCGGCATCATTGCGCTCGGAGCAATCGTGATCGCCTGGCTTTCGGCACTGATTTCCAAGCCGCTACAACGGGTGACCGCCTCGGCGCGCCAGCTCGCCATCGGTGATTTCAGCGCCGCCGCCAAACTCGACATTCGCTCGCAGGACGAGGTCGGCGTGCTGGCCGACGCGTTCGCCAAAATGGCGAACAACCTGCAGCGCACCTACGCCGAACTGGAGGAGTCCAACCGCACCCTCGAAGCCAAGGTCTCCGAGCGCACCCGGGAACTCGCGCAGATGACGCACCTTGCCGAAGACGCGCGCCAGCAGGCCGAGGGAGCCAACCGCACCAAGAGCGCGTTCCTAGCGAGCATGAGCCACGAGTTGCGCACTCCGCTCACGGCGATCATCGGCTTTTCTGAAATGCTTTTGGCCGAGGCGCAGGCCGACGGCCGCACCGAGGCCGCGGACGATTTGCAGCGCATCATGGATTCAGCCAAGCACCTGCTGAACCTCATCAACGAAATCCTCGACCTCTCCAAGATCGAGGCGCAGAAAATGGAGCTGCATCTTGAACGCTTCGAGGTGGCGAACATCGTCCGCGAGGTCAGCAACACCATCACGCCCCTCGTAAAAAAGAAGACCAACCGCCTCGTCATCACGGCCCCGGCCGACCTTGGTTCCATCCACGCCGACCTCACCAAACTGCGCCAGAGCCTGCTCAACCTCCTGAGCAACGCCAACAAGTTCACCGACCAGGGCGAGGTGCGGCTAATCGTCGAGCGGTTCACCGTCGACGGAACCCCGTGGATTCGCTTCGCCGTGAGCGACACGGGCATTGGCATGACGCCCGTGCAACTGGGCAAGCTCTTTCAAGCCTTCCAACAAGCCGACAGCTCCACCTCGCGCAAATACGGCGGCACCGGCCTGGGGCTGGTCATCACGCGCAAGTTTTGCGAGCTCATGGGCGGCAGTGTCAACGTGACCAGCGAGCTTGGGAAAGGCTCGACCTTCACCATCGAACTGCCTGCCGAGGTGCGAAAGCCCGAGCCCAAGCCCGCCGCGCCGGCCTCCAGCAGCGCCACCGCACCGCCTCTAACCACTCGCACCGTGCTGGTCCTCAGTCCAGACCCTAATGTCCACCTGCTCGTGGGTGAAGCGCTCAAGGGCACTGGGTGCGACATGCGGATCGCCCCCAGCGGAGCCGAAGGCGTGAAGCTCGCACGCGAACTCCGCCCCGCGTTGATCACCCTCGACGCCTCGCGACCGACCGCCGACGGCTGGTCCGTGATGGGCCAGCTCAAGTCCGATCCCGAGCTGGCGCCAATCCCGGTGATTCTGCTCGCGCTCAAGGATGGCCAGGTGGACGCCGGTTTCACGCTGGGAGCCGCCGAGTTTCTCACCAAGCCCGTGGAGTCCGAATTATTGAGCCGCGTCCTGCACCGCCACCTGCACTATCCGCCGGAGGGTTACGTCCTTTTAGTCGAGGACGATCCCACGCTGCGTGAAATGATGTCGCGCATCATCGAGAACGAAAAATTCCCCGTCACCGTGGCCGAGAACGGCCTGCGTGCATTGGAACTCGTCAAGCAAACTATCCCGCAGCTCATCGTGCTCGACATCATGATGCCCGTGATGGATGGCTTTCAATTTCTTGGCGAACTGCGCCAGCGCAAGGAATGGGCGCACATCCCGGTCGTCGTCCTCACCGCCAAAACCCTTTCCCCTGAGGAACGCGAATTCCTCGCCGCCCGCACTGACCGCGTCTTGCAGAAGGGGGCCAGCGTGCGAGGCGACGTGATGGCTAACATCCGCCGCCACCTCACCAAGTCCCCGTAACCCCTCGCCACTACCAGCCATGCCTAAAATCCTCGTCATCGAAGACACCGAGAACAACCGCATCATCATCAGCCGCCGGCTCAAGGCGATGAAACACGAAGTCCACCTGTGTGAGGATGCCGAGCAAGGCATCGTCGCCGCGCAGGAACTCCAACCCCACCTCATCCTAATGGACATCGGCCTGCCCGGCATGGACGGCTGGGCCGCCACCCGCGCTTTGAGGACCAACCCGGCAACCGCCACCATCCCCATCATCGCGCTCACCGCGCACGCCATGGCCGGCGACCGCGAGAAGGCAATAGACGCCGGTTGCAATGACTACGAAACCAAGCCCATCGACTTCCCCTCTCTCTTCGCCAAGATCGACGCGCTAACCGGTGGTCAACCGCCCGCCACCGCGCTTGGCGTGCCACCGGCATGAACGGCGCGCGGCTCATCCCACAGCAAGTCAGTGTCGCCCGGCACGACCTGCGCAACCCGCTGGGGGAAATCCTCGGCTTCGCCGATATCCTCAGTGAGGAGGCCCGCGAGCTGGGCCACGCCGATCTGGTCACTGACCTGGAAGCCTTGTCCCAGGCCACCAACGCAATTCTCAAGCAACTCAATCAAACTCTCACCCCCGAACACCTCGCGACCCAGCCCGGGACCGGAGATGAACTTGGTCGCGCGCTGCAACGGTTCTCACAAGACGCCGCCGATTGCGCCGCCACCCTGCATGCGCATTGCCGGCAGCTTGCCGGACAGCCCTTTCTGGATGACCTGACCCGGATTCGGGACTCGGCCATTGGCCTGAGCGAGCGAGCGCCGCGACTGTTGGCGGGCATGTTCGAATTGGCCTCGCCCTTTTTCGCTGAGTTAGAGTGCGCGCCCGCGAGCGCGGACGGTTCGGGCGAAACGGTCTTCTTCCGCAAACCCGCCGCCACGGTCACGCCCGCGCCGGGCAGCGAAGACACCACGTTCCTCACGCGCGCGGAAGTTCGCCCGCCCGTGACCGGCACCATCCTCGTGGTGGATGACACCGAATCAAATCGCGCCCTGCTTACGCGCCGACTCAGTCGCGAAGGGTTCACCGTGGCCATCGCCGAAGATGGCCGCCGCGCACTGGACATGCTCGGACGCCACGCGTTCGACCTCGTGCTGCTCGACATCATCATGCCGGAGATGGACGGCCATCAGGTGCTCACGGCGATGAAGGCTGACCACACGCTGCGGCATTTGCCGGTCATCATGATCTCCGGCCTTGATGACTTGGAAACGCTCATCCGCTGCATCGAAGGCGGCGCGGAAGATTACCTTACCAAGCCCTTCGACCCGATCCTGCTGCGGGCGCGCATCGGTGCGTGCCTCGACAAAAAACGGTTGCGCGACAAGGAGCAGGATTTGCTCCGGCAAGTCCGCGAAGCGCAGGCGAAATCCGAGGCACTGCTGCTCAACATCCTGCCCCGCGCCATCGCCGACCGCCTCAAGGCCGGTGAGTCCACGATCGTGGATCACCTGCCCGAAGTGACCGTGCTGTTCGCCGATCTGGTGGGCTTCACCGAGTTGAGCGCGCGCATCAGCGGCTCCGAAATGGTGCGTCTGCTAAATGAGTTGTTTACGACGTTCGACCAGCTCGCAGAGGCGCAAGGACTGGAGAAAATCAAAACCATCGGTGATGCCTACATGGTCGTCGGCGGCCTGCCCATCCCGCGGGCCGACCACGCGCACGCTATCGCCGAGCTGGCGTTGAACATGATCGGCGCGGTGGAAGAGCGCTTCGCGGGAAGCGAGTTTTCCGTCCGCATTCGCATCGGCATCAACAGCGGCCCCGTGGTGGCCGGGGTGATCGGCCGTAACAAATTCAGCTACGATGTCTGGGGTGACACGGTGAACACCGCCAGCCGCATGGAATCCCACGGCGTGACCGGGGCCATCCAAGTGAGTTCGGCCACGCACCGGCTGATCGCCAACGACTACCACTTCATCCGACGCGAGCTGGTGCAGGTCAAAGGTAAAGGCGACCTGACGGCCTGGCTGCTGACCAGCCGGCAACGCTAGCCGCGCGCGGCCTCAGATCACCGTGTTCAGCACGGTGAACATCTTCACGGCGGCGAACGTGCCCAGCCCCAGCGAGGCGAACCACAGCCACTTCTTCTTCACAATGAGACAAATACCGCCCAGCGCCACGGAGACC
The DNA here is from genome assembly GCA_009922615.1 of Pseudomonadota bacterium. Classification (GTDB taxonomy): domain Bacteria; phylum Verrucomicrobiota; class Verrucomicrobiia; order Limisphaerales; family SXTU01; genus SXTU01. The sequence goes on along the minus strand of RFVF01000014.1, from coordinate 15,263 downwards.
TGGAAGAAGGTGATCGCCATGCCCATCTCGCGTCCCAAGGCGGCGATCTTGTCTGCGGTCGTGCGCGCGTCGTCGCGTTTCTTCTCGTGGTCCTTCGCCTTCTTGAAGGAGTCGGCCTGCTCCGTTTTGTATTCCGCGATCTTCTCCTTGAGTTTCTTCGAGCGCGCCTCGACGGCGGGATCGGAAGAATTGCCCTGCGTGTCGAGCTGGAATTCGTAGAGCTTCTGCTTGATGGATTTGGCCTGGTAGAGGCTCCACTCATCGGAAGCGAGCGACTGCTGGAAGGTCGCCTCGTTCAGCTCCTTGAGCGTGCGCGTGGTGAAGCCGCCGCCCTTGAGCGTGGCGATGGCGGTCAGCACCGCGAGGCACACGAGTGTGAGCGAGACATATTTCGTCCACGATTCACGGGCTTCCTTGTCCTTCTGCGCCTGTTTCTCGGCTTTGATGCTGGCAATGAGATCTTTAACGTCGTTCTGGTCAACATTCATGGGGCGCGAGGAAAGCGTCTGCGCGCCGGTTCGTCAATAGTCTCGCGGCGCAGCAATTCCCTCGTGCGAAGCGCGCGTGCCCCGCTATCGTCCATCCACCATGCACCCGCGCTGGCTCGCTTTGCCCTACCTCCTAACTGCCATCTCCTGTATCCTGCTTTCCGCCGCCTCCGCCGCCCCCTTCTCCACCAATGCCAACCGCCTCGCCTACCTCGACGAGGACAACCCCTTCTACCCCCACCGCGACCTCCCCAAGCTCATCACGCCGCAATGGGTCGGCGAGCCGGGCGTCGAGGCCGTCGTCATCCTCGCGATAGACGACATGCGCGAGTCGAAGAAATACGAGACCTACCTCCGCCCCATCCTTGACCGGTTGAAGAAGATGGATGGCCGCGCGCCCGTCAGCATCTTTGCCAACGTCGTCGAGCCGACCGACCCGCAGCTCCAGACGTGGCTCAAGGAGGGCCTCTCGCTCGAAGTCCACACGCTCACGCACCCGTGCCCGCTGTTGCAGAAGGGCAGCTTCACCAACGCCTGGAATACCTTCCACGGCGGCGTGGACCTCCTGAGCAAAGTCCCCGGCAACAAACCCGTCGCCTTCCGCATGCCGTGCTGCGACTCGATGAACTCCCCCAGCCCGCGCTTCTACGCCGAGATTTTCAACCGCACCTCCCCCGACGGCAACTTCCTCCAAGCCGACTCCTCCGTGATGTGCTTGCTCACGGATGAATTCCTGAAACGCAACGGCGTGACTGCACCTTCTTCTCCCTCGCCCCCATCGGGGGAGAGGGCCGAGGTGAGGGGGCAGTCCGACCACTTCCGCCGCTACTTCCCCGCCACGACCAACGCCCTCACCAAAAAATCCCTCGCGAACTTCGGCACCTAAATTGAGGACTACCCCTATCCCTACGTCATCAACCGCACCTGCTGGGAATTCCCGGCGATGGTCCCGAGCGACTGGGAGGCCTTCAACGCCCGCGGCCCCACCAACGCCGCCACCGTCGCCGACTGGCAACTCGCGCTCGACGCCGTCGTTCGCGCGCAAGGCGCCTTCACCTTCATCTTCCACCCGCACGGCTGGATTCGCGCCGACCAAATCATCCAGTTCATCGACCACGCCGAGCGCACGCACGGGAAGAAGGTGAAGTTCCTGACGTTCAAGGAGGCGGTGGAGCGGCTGAACAAGAATTTGCTGGGCGGAGTTCCGATCCGAGGCACCTCCTACTTTGGAGGTCAAATCCGCATTCCCCACCACCTGAGCCAAGTCCGCGTCCTCGACCTAAAGAACGACGGTCACATGAGCGTCGTTGTTGGCAAATGGCGAGGTGATACCAAGACGCGAATATGGCAACAGCCCGAGCAAAAGTGGCATGAATTGAACACACCTGATGGGCTTGCGTTCTACGGTGGCGGAGTGACCGAAACGCACTGGGGCACTGCGATTTCTAATAACGCCTCAATGGTCTTCCGCCGGATATGGTCCTATGATTTTGATGACAGAGATACCTTCGTTTATGAGGCGAACTCGTGGTTGAAGCCGCTAAATCAAGCCGGAGCGGAGTTTCGCCGGATGAATGATCTCTATGGCTATGCTCAACATCATCCGGTGGAGACGGGGATTCGCTTCCGCGACTTCGACCGCGATGGCCGCTGCGAACTCCTCGTCAGCAACGACAAGCAGAACGTCATTTTCGCGTGGTCTGACACCGAGCGCACTTGGAAGAAGCTCCCCTACGCCCTGCCGCCCGGCCTCGCCCTCGTCAACGAGCGCGGCGAGGACAACGGCCTCCGCTTCGTAGACCTCAACGGCGACGGCTTCGGCGACCTCATCCTCTCGAACGAAAAGGAATACGCCGTCTACCTCTGGGCCAAAGACGTGAAGCCCAACCTCGGCTGGACCGCCGGCTGGAGCCACAAAGTCCTCCACGAGCAGCGCCGTGCCGGCGGTTTGCAACCGCCGTCCCCGTCCTCCGCCACTAATCACTCCTCACTAATCACTCTTCACTCGAAAGAAATCCCCCCCTTCGTCCGCTCCGGCCCGCACCGCAACAACGGCGCGTGGTTCCACAAGGGCCAGCTCTTTGTCCAAAACGAAGACACCGCCCACCTGCCCGACCACGTCTGGCGCAAGTCCTTCTCCGAACTCATCGCCTTCGACATGCCCGCGCCCAAGTCCCCCGCCGAGTCGCAGGCGTGCTTCCAAGTCCGCCCCGGCTTCCGCGTCGAGCTGGTCGCCGCCGAGCCGCTGGTGCAAAGCCCCGTCGCCTTCGAGTGGGGCGCGGACGGCAAACTTTGGGTCGTCGAAATGCCTGACTACCCGCTCGGCATTGACGGCAAAGGCAAGGCCGGCGGCCGGGTGAAATTTCTGGAATCCACCCACGGCGATGGCATCTACGACAAAGCCACCGTCTTCCTCGACAACCTCCCCTTCCCCACCGGCGTTATGCCCTGGCGCAAAGGCGTCCTCATCAGTGCCGCGCCGGACATTCTCTACGCCGAAGACACCGACGGCGACGGCAAGGCCGACGTGAAGCAAGTCCTCTTCACTGGCTTCCGCGAAGGCAACCAACAGCACCGCCTCAACGGCTTCGAGTTGGGCTTGGACAACTGGATTTACGGAGCCAACGGCGACTCCGGCGGCACCATCAGCTTCGTCAGCACCGTCAGCGGCTCTCAACCATCAACTCTCAACTCTCAACCCGTCCCCATCTCCGGCCGCGACTTCCGCTTCCGCCCGGACACTGGCGAGTTCGAGGCCATCGAAGGCCAGACGCAGTTCGGCCGCCGGCGCGACGACTGGGGCAACTGGTTCGGCAACAACAACCCCACCTGGCTCTGGCACTACTGGCTGCCGGACCGCTACCTCCGACGCAACCCGCACCTCGCCGTGAAGTCCAGCAAGCAGATGCTCGCCAACTACCCCGACTCCACGCGCTGCTACCCCACCAGCGTCCCGCCCATCCGCTTCAACCAGCCGCAGTCCGTCGGCCACGTCACCTCCGGCTGCTCGCCCGCGCCCTACCGCGACGACCTCTTCGGCCCCGGCTTCGCCACCAGCGTCTTCATCAGCGAGCCGGTGCACAACCTCGTCCACCGCGAAGTCCTCGATCCCGACGGCGTGAGCTTCACCAGCCGCCGCGCGCCCGACGAGCAGGACCGCGAATTCCTCGCCAGCACCGACAACTGGTTCCGCCCCACGATGCTCAAGACCGGCCCCGACGGCGCGCTCTACATCGCGGACTTCTACCGCTTCGTGCTAGAGCACCCCGAGTGGATTGCGCCCGAGACCCAGGCCCGCCTCGACCTCCGCGCCGGCGCGGACAAAGGCCGCATCTGGCGCGTCGTGCCCGTGGACAAGCCGCGCCGCCCGGTCCCAAACCTCGCCAAGCTGAACACCACTCAACTCGTCGCCGCCCTCGACTCCCCGAGCGGCTGGCAACGCGACACCGCGCAACGCCTGCTGGTGGAACGGCAGGACAAAGGGGCAGTGAAGCCATTGGAAACACTCGTGAAATCCTTGATGAATCCGAAGGCGCGAATGCAAGCACTCTGCACCCTCAAAGGCATGAACGCGCTGGCACCGGGGACACTCGGCTTCGTGTTCGGCGATAAGCATGATGGCGTTCTCGAACAGCTCTTCCGGGTTCTTGAACCAATTCTGCCAACACTCACGGAGGCTGCGCTCCAAGGTGAGGGGGTGTCTTCGTTTCGAGACCGCGAAGACAAGTTATCGGCTCGGGTTTACTTCCAACTCGCTCTGAGCGCGGGGCAACTTAGCGGCTGGAACAAGCAAAAGGCAGCCGGATCCCTTTCTTCGCTCGCCATGCCTGCTGCCAATGACCCGCGCTTGCAAACGGCCATCATTAGTTCTCTCTCCGGCTGCGCTGGAGAGACTTTCAGCGCAGCCACCCACAGCGCCCACACTCTTCCTCCGCAGTGGCTTGCCGAAGCCGTCGTCCGCCAGACGCTCGCAGAGAACGACACGCGCGGTTTGCGCACTGTTCTCGATTACTTCGACAAAGGCTACGAACCATCACCACCTGCATGGAAGCAAGGTGTCATCGCCACGCTCCTTGATAGCCTTTCGCAGCGGGGCAAGACCTTGTCTCAGTTCGCCGCCGAGTCGGAGCCGGGCCTTCGTGCTGCCATCGAGAAGCAAGCAAGCCTGTTCTCCACCGCCCGCACGACCGCCCTTTCCCAATCGGCAATCGGCAATCGCCAATCCGCAATCACCCTCCTCGGTCGCGGCCCGAGCGGACGCACCGAAGACCTCGCTGCCCTCGCCACGCTCCTCAAGCCCCAGCAGCCCGCCGAAATCCAGACCGCCGCCGTCGCGCAGCTCGCCAAGCTCGGCGGCTCCGACTCCGCCAGTGTCCTGCTCGCCAATTGGAAAGCGCACAGCCCCGCGCTCCGCGAGGCCGTCCTCAGCGCGCTGCTCTCGCGCCCGGCGTGGATTGACACCCTCCTTGCCGCCCTCGAACGCGGACAGGTTGCCCCCACGCAAATCAGCCCCGCCCAGCGCCAGAAGCTCATCACCCATCCGCAGGCCGCGCTCCGCGACCGCGCCACGAAGCTCTTCGCCGCCACCAGCGCCGACCGCGCGAAGGTCATTAAGGACTACGCCGTCGTCGCCGCGCTCACCGGCAGCGAGACGCGCGGGCGTGAGCTGTTCACCAAGAACTGCGGCGTCTGCCACAAGCTCAAGGGCGAGGGCCGCGAGATCGGCCCCGACCTCGGCCAGGTCACCACGCGCGACACCGACTGGCTGCTCACCGCCATCCTCGACCCCAACGCCGCCGTGGAGACGCGTTACCTGAGCTACACCGCCGAGACCAAGTCCGGCCGCGAGTTCACCGGCATCATCACCACCGAGACGCCCAACAACCTCGTCATGCGCGGTGCCGACGGCACTGAGGAAACCATCCTCCGCAGCGACCTGAGGCAACTCCTCGGCTCCGGCCTCTCGCTGATGCCCGAAGGCATGGAGTCTGCCCTGAAACCCCAAGACATGGCGGACCTCCTCGCCTTCATCCGCGCAAAATGACTTTGCCCCGTGGAACAGTGAAAGTTTCTCCTCGCCACCGCGCGGGCATTTGCTAGCACAAGCCATGTCCACCGCACCCGCCTTGCGCCTCACCCTCGCCGTCTGGCTGGCGCTGCTTGCAGGCACGCAGGCCGCCGAGCGCGTGGACTACATGAAGGACATCAAGCCGCTGCTGCGCGCGCATTGCTATTCCTGCCACGGCGGCTTGCAACAGAAGTCCGGCCTCCGCCTCGATACCGTTGCGCTGGCGTTAAAGGGCGGCCAGCACGGCCCCGCGCTCGTTGCGCGCAAACCGGACCAAAGCCGGTTGCTCGCGAAGGTCTCGGCCACCGATCCCGCCGAGCGAATGCCACAGGACGCTTCCCCGCTCAAGCCCGAGCAAATCGATTTGCTCCGCGCGTGGATCGCTGCCAGCACGCCCGCCCCGAAGGACGAGCAACCTGAGCCGAGTCCGAGTGACCATTGGGCGTTCAAGCCCGTCGTCCGCCCGGCGCTTCCAAAAATCGGCAGCCGACAACCGGCAATCGGCAATCCCGTTGACGCCTTCATCAACGCCCGCCTCTCCGCCATCAAGCTCACGCCAGTCCCGCCCGCCGACAAACCCACGCTGCTCCGCCGCGTCTATCTCGACCTCCTCGGCCTGCCGCCCACGCGCGAGGAGTTGCACGCCTTCCTCGCCGACGCTGCGCCCGATGCCTACGAGCGCGTCGTGGAGCGACTCTTGAACGACCCACGCCACGGCGAGCGCTGGGCGCGGCACTGGATGGACGTGTGGCGTTACAGCGACTGGTTTGGCCGCCGCCAGGTGCCCGACGTGTGGAACTCCGCGCCGCAAATCTGGCGCTGGCGCGACTGGATTGTGAAGTCCCTCAATGCCGACCACGGCTACGACCGCATGGTGAAAGAGATGCTCGCCGGCGACGAAATCGCGCCGCTGGACGACGAGACCGCTGTTGCCACCGGCTATCTTGTCCGCAACTGGTATGCGCTCAACCCCAACGAGTGGATGCGCGCGAACGTCGAGCACACCGGCAAGGCATTCCTCGGCCTCACCTTCAACTGCGCGCACTGTCACGACCACAAATACGACCCCATCACGCAGGCCGACTACTTCAGCTTCCGCGCCTTCTTCGAGCCGCTCTACGTGCGCCAGGACCGCTGGCCCGGCGAAGCCGACCCCGGCCCGTTCCAGGACTACGACTACAGCAAGAATCGCAAAGTCCAGCGCCTCGGCTCCGTGCGCGTGTTCGACAAGGACGCCGCGGCGAAGACGTGGTTCTACACCGGCGGCGACGAGCGCAATCGCCTCACCAATCGCCCGCCTGTATTGCCCGCCATGCCAGAATTCCTCGGCGGCAAGTCACTGCAAGTCACGCCCGTGTCACTGCCGACCACCGTGGCGTATCCCGGCGCAAAGCCCTTCATCCGCGAAGCCGAGCTGAAGCGCGTGGACGATGCCCTCGCCACCGCAAAGCAAACCGTCACGACGAACAAGACCGCCTTGACCGGAGCCCGCCTCGCCACCGCCGAAGCCGAACGCGCCTCCGTCATCGCCCGCCTCGCCGCGGACGAAGCGAAGTTCGGAGCGCCGAGCATCGCTCGGAACGAAGCATCGGACACCAACACCCTCGCCCGCGCCGCCAGCAAAGCCGAACGGCAGTTCAAACTCGCCGCCGCCAAAGAGTCCTTGGCCAAAGCCGACGCCGACCTCGCCACCGCAAAGACCAACTCCGCAGCCGCGAAGGACGACAAGGCCAAAGCCGACACCAAGACCGCGCTCACCAAAGCGGAGACTGCGTTGACCGCCGCGAAGAAGGCCGTCACCGATGCCGAGGCCGCGCTCGCGAAGGACAGCACGGATTACACCGCCTTCAGCCCCGTCTATCCGCGCGAGAGCACGGGCCGGCGCAAGGCGCTCGCCGAGTGGATTGCCTCGCGCGACAACCCACTCACCGCGCGCGTGGCCTTGAACCACATTTGGGCGCGCCACTTCCACGAGCCGCTCGTCGCGTCCGTCTTCGACTTCGGTCGCAGCGGCAAGCCGCCCACGCACCCCGAGTTGCTCGACTGGCTCGCCGCCGAGTTCATGGAGAGCGGGTGGAGCATGAAGCATCTGCACCGGCTCATCGTGACGAGCGCGGCGTATCGGCGTGCCAGCGCGGTCGAGAGTCGAGAGTCGAGAGTCGAGGGCAAGAACCTTCCGGCTCTCGACCCTCGACCCTCGACCCTCGACCCCGAGAACCGCCTCCTCTGGCGCATGAACCCCGGCCGCATGGAAGCCGAGGTCGTGCGCGACAGCCTGCTGCACCTCGCGGGCACGCTGGACCCGCGCATGGGCGGGCAGGAGCTGGAGAACAAGGACGCTCTCACCACCACGCGCCGCAGCCTCTACTACAGCTTCAACCCTGAGTCCGACGGCCGCAGCGAGTTCAGCGCCCTGTTCGACGCGCCCGACCCGAACGACTGCTACCGCCGCACCCGCAGCGTCATCCCGCAGCAAGCCCTCGCGCTCACCAACAGCAAGCTCGTCCACGACCACACGCCCGCCATCGCCAAGCGCCTCGGAGCTCGGGCCTCGGACAACGCCGCCTTCATCACCGCCGCCTTCGAGCAAATCCTCACCCGCCCGCCCAGCCATGCAGAACTGGCGGAATGTGAGGCTTTCCTCAAGAAGCAACTTGAGAATGAAGCAAAAAAAGGCGACGTTCGGACACTAACAAGCCTTGTCCGAGCTTTGCTCAACCATAATGACTTTCTGACTGTGCGATGAAGTGGCACCTAATCAGACAAAACCTAGCAGCTGCGGGGCTAACCAAGAGGGGCGCGGTCTTGGTTCTGACTCTCGGGCTGATGCTGCTAACCCTGCGCTACACTTTCGGCACGGTGCGGCACAGGGTTCACCAGACTTGCATCAAGTGTCGGGCTGGCCGTTGCATAAACACCATCGCCGGGATTGACTTCACCCGAACTACTCCGAGCGAATTGACTCCGATTTACGACGCCCGCTTTCCTGCACACGAGCACGTCTGGACGCGGAGCTCCTGCTACCGGGGCTTTGGCCTAGCCGGCAACACGACCTACTTCGGCTGCGGACCAATGCACCCAATTCGCTCTGTCTCTCCAGCGTTTCAGAAGTGGTTCGTCGAGTCGGCAAGCCAGGCTGAAGTGGAAAAGTTCTATGCGGGCGTCTTGTCCAACGACCGGAACATCCAGAAAGCTACTGTCGAAGACTTGTGGAAGAAGCTCGGTCTAGATGAAACCTCTCAGGCCAGAGTTTCGAGCGATGCCAGCAAATCGGAATGAACATTCCAACCCAACGAGACTCGCTCCCCCGCCGGATGTTCCTCTCCGACCTCGGCCTGGGCTTCACCGGGCTGGCCTTGGGCGCGACGTTGTTCAACGACGGCGTGGCGAAGGCGGCTTCTCCGGCCCAGCCAAAGTTTTCCCCGACCGATGGCCGGCCGCACTTCACGCCCAAGGCCAAGTCGGTCATCTGGATCTTCCTCAGCGGCGGCTACAGCCACGTCGAGACCTTTGACCCGAAGCCGGCGCTGACCAAATACGCCGGGCTGACCTTCGACAAGACGCCGCTGGCCAACCCGCTCACGTCCGACAAGCACCACAAGCGCTTCCGCTCCGTGCCCGCGCAGGAGGTCAACGTGCGCGACGTATATCCAAGCATCTACCCGATGCAGGTGGGCTTCGCGCCGCGCGGCCAGTGCGGCGTGGAGATGACCGACTGGTGGCCGCACCTCGCGTCGTGCGCGGACGACCTCGCGTTCGTGCGCAACATGTGGACGACGGACAACGACCACTTCGCCGAGAACCAAATCCACACGGGCCGCCATCGCCTTGACGAGCAACAGCCCAGCCTCGGCGCGTGGATTCACTACGGCCTGGGCACGCTCAACGAGAACCTGCCCAAGTTCGTCGTGCTCGGCGGCCCGACGAACTCGACGACGCACTGGAGCATCAACTCGCTTTACCTCGGCCCCGAGCACGGCGGCGTGCCGCTCGCGCTGGACCCGAAGAACCCGCTTCCCTTCGGCCAGCGCGACGCCCGCCAGTCCGCCGACGAGCAGCGCGCGGAGTATGAACTCATCGGCAAGCTGAACCGCCTCGCCGCCGTGGAGTATCCACAGGACGACGCCTTGCGTGCGCGCATCAAGGCTTACGAGCTGGCCTTCCGCATGCAGATGGCCGTGCCCGAGGTGCTGGACTTCGCGCCGGAGACCGAAGCGACGAAGAAGCTTTACGGCCTCGACGCTGACGCGACGAAGCAGGCCGGCCAGCGCCTGCTCGCCGCGCGGCGGCTCGTCGAGCGCGGCGTGCGTTTTGTGCAGGTGTATCCGAGCGGCTACGGGACTTGGGACTCGCACCAGAAGTTGAAGGACAACCACACGCGGCTGTGCGCCAGCGTGGACAAGCCGGTGGCGGGCTTGCTCCAAGACTTGAAGCAGCGCGGGATGCTGGAGGACACAGTCGTGGTCTTTTGCACGGAGTTCGGGCGCACGCCGGGCTTGGAGCAGCGCGGCGGGGGCAAGGACGGCCGCGACCATCACCCGCATGGCTTTACGATTTGGATGGCGGGTGCGGGCGTCCAGCGCGGCGTGGTCCACGGCGAGACAGACGAACTGGGCTACCACGCGCAGGGTGAAGGCCACTACGTCACTGACTTACACGCGACCGTCTGTCACCTGCTCGGAATGGATTTGCGCCGCCTCGAAGTGCCGGGCCGCAAGCGGCTGGAGATCGATCACGGGCACGTCATTCGGGAGATTCTCAGCTAAACTACATCCGTCGAAGAACGGGGCTTGCCTTTGCGCTGCGTCTGCTGCTACCTACCGTTCGGTAAGTAGATGGAGCCTAATGTTGTCAATGCCACGCGGGACAAGATTCTCGCCATCGCCCTGCGGCTCTTCGCCGACCGGGGCTACGCGGGCACGTCCATCCAAGATATCGTGGACGGCGCGCGCGTGACGAAGCCGGCGCTCTACTACTACTTTCCCAGCAAGGCCGAGCTCTACCAGGCGCTACTCAATCGAGCGCACGACGAGCGATTCCGCCTCATGCAAGCAGCCTCGGCGCGAGGCAAAGATTTGTCCGGCAAGCTGGAGGAAATCCTCAACGCGCATTTCGCATTTCTCAAGAGTCACCGCGAACTCGTCGGCCTCGTCTATGCCACCGCCTTTGCCGCACGCGGCGAGATGCCCAAGGAGATTCGTTATCTCGACAAGTGCCAGCGCAACTTCGACTTGATCCGCGACCTGATCCGCAGCGGGCAGCGTGCGGGCGAACTCAAACGCGCGTTCACCGCCGAGCACCTGGCCCGGGGCATCTTCGGCATGATGAACATCCACGTGCAGGCCGAGCTCGTGCAGCCCGGCCAGAAGCCCAGCCGGAAGACCGCCCGGCAGATTGTGCAGTTGTTCCTCGAAGGCGCGGCGGCGCGAACTTGATTTTCCATGCAAATGCTAAAACCCCTGATCCCCCTGGCCTTCAGCGCACTAGCGTTGCTCGCCGGTTGCAACCAAAAGCCTGCCGCCGCAACCGGTGGGCCACCCGTGTTTCCCCCCACACAAGTCGTCGCCGTCGAGGCGCGACGCGAGGCGGTGGCGGAATCGCTCTCGCTCGTCGGCACGCTCACGGCGAACGAGTGGGTGGAGATCAAGGCAGAGCTGGAGGCCACGGTCGTGGAGATCGGCTACGAGGAAGGCAAGCCAGTGACCAAGGGGCAACTGCTCTTCCGCCTCGACGAATCGAAGCTCACGAACGCGCTGGCCGAGGCCGAGGTGAACCTGAAACTCAGCAAGGTGAACTACGACCGCGCCCAGCAGCTTCTGCGCGACAAGACCATTTCCCAACAGGAGTTCGACCAGCTTGCGTCGCGCTATGAGTCCATGCAGGCCGCCATCGCGGTGCGGCAGCGCGAGCTGAAGGACACGAAGATTCACGCGGCGTTCGCTGGAGTGATGGGGGCTCGTAATGTCAGCGTCGGCCAGGTGATCAAGAAAGACACCGCGCTTGGCACGCTCGTGGATCTCAACCCGGTGAAGGTGGAGGTCAACGTGCCCGAACGTTTTCTGAGTCTACTGAAGCTGGGGCAGACCATCGAACTGCGTGTCGCGGCGTTCGCGGGCAAAACCTTCAAGGGCGAGGTTTATTTCATCGCCCCACAGGTGGACACTGCCACGCGCACCGCCTTGGTGAAGGCGCGCATTCCCAATCCCGACCTGACGCTCAAGCCCGGCATGTTTGCGAACCTCGACCTCACGCTCCAACTCCGCGCCGCTGCCGTCGTGGTGCCCGAGCCAGCCATCATGGTCAACGCCGACCGCACGATGCTTTATGTCGTGGACAAGGACTCGAACGCCCAGCTCCGTCCGGTGAAACTTGGCGTGCGGTCGGCCGGTGTGGTGGAAATTCTCGAAGGCGTGGACGCCGGTCAGTTGGTCATTGTGGAAGGTGTGCAGAAGGTGCGACCCGGGGCGAAGGTGAAACCAGCGGGGCCGGAGGCGGCGGCAGCTTACTTGCCGAAGCAGAGCCCGGCCCCAGCCGCCACGAACTGAACCCGCCATGATTCTCCCGCAAATCAGCATCCGCCGGCCGGTGCTCACCACGATGATGAGCCTCGCGCTCATTCTCTTCGGCCTCATCGCACTCGAACGCCTGCCGGTGCGCGAGCTGCCGGACATTGACCCGCCCATCGTCAGCGTGACGACGGTCTATCCGGGGGCGAGCGCGGCGGTCGTCGAGACTGAAGTCTCTGAGCGGCTGGAGGAGGAGATCAACAACATCGAGGGCATCAAGACGCTCACCAGCCAAAGCCGCGAGGAGGTGAGCACCATCACCATCGAGTTCGATTTGTCCCGCGATGTGGACCTCGCCGCGCAGGATGTGCGTGACCGCGTCTCGCGCGTGCGCGGCAAGCTGCCCGACACCATCAAGGAACCGATCGTCGCCAAGCAATCCGCCGACGCGCAGGCCGTCATCTGGATCGGCATCAACAGTGCGACCTATTCGCCGCTTGAACTCACGCAGCTCGCGGAAAAGCAGATCAAGAACCGCCTCCAAACCATTCGCGGTGTGTCGGGCGTCATCATCGGCGGCGAGCAGCGCTTCGCCATCCGCCTCTGGCTCGACTCGGAGAAGATGGCCGCCCACCAGATCACCGTGCTCGACGTGGAGCGCGCACTGAAGCAGCAAAACGTCGAGCTGCCTAGCGGCCGCGTGGAGAATATCGACCGCGAGATGACCATCCAGACGCGTGGCGAGCTGAAGACGCCCGCCGAGTTCAACGAGCTGGTGGTCAAGAACGACGGCGTGAAAATCGTCCGCCTCCGCGACATCGGTGAAGCCAAGGCTGGCGTCGAGAACGAACGCACCATCGCCCGCAACAACGGCCGGCCGTGCATTTTTCTCGGCATCGTCAAGCAGTCGAAAGCTAACACTGTGGACGTCGCCAAGGCCGTCAAGGCGGAGGTCGCGCGCATTCGCGAGGCCATCCCGCCCGGCATTGAGATGGTCTTCAACTACGACGAGTCGGTCTTCATCGAGGCGTCCATTACCGAGGTCTGGCACACGCTGGGCATGGCCTTTGCGCTGGTCGTCGTGCTCATCTGGGTGTTCCTCGGCAGCGTGCGCTCAACGCTCATCCCCGCCGTTGCCATTCCCGTCTCCATCATCGGCGCGTTCGCCATCCTGCAGGCCTTCGGCTACTCGGTGAACATGCTCACCATGCTCGCGCTCGTCCTCGCCATCGGCGTGGTCGTGGACGACGCCATCGTGGTGCTGGAAAACATCTACCGTCATATCGAGGCGGGGATGTCACCCATGGAAGCCGCGAAGAAGGGCATGGATGAAATCTCCTTCGCGGTCATTACCATCACGCTCTCGCTCATCGTCGTGTTCCTGCCACTGGCATTCCTCAAGGGTGCCACGGGCCGGCTCTTCATCGAGTTCGCGGTCGCAGTTTGCGGTTCGGTCGCGGTGTCGGCCTTCGTCGCGTTGTCGCTTTCGCCGATGCTCGCATCGCGCGTGCTCAAGCCCATCGCTGCTGGGCACAAAAAGATTTTCTTCCTCCGCTGGTTCGATGCCGTGCTCGGCTGGTTCACAAGGCTTTACGCTTCCATCCTGCGCGGTCTGGTTCGGGCCGCGTCAGCCGTTCTGCGCCCCTTCGTGGCGCTCGGCTGGTTCGGACGTGCAACGGCTTTCATCGGCACGCTGGCCATGCTGGCCGCGATGATGTGGGCGCTGAACGTGCCGTTGCTCGGCAAGCTCGAGGGCGAGTTTCTCCCGGAGGAGGACAAGGGCAGGTTGTTGTGCTTCGTCTTCGCGCCCGAGGGTTCCACCAGCGAATACACCGACCGGCATGTGCGCAAGATGGAGGCAATGCTCAAGGACGTGCCGGAAGTGCAGGCCTACGGTGCGGTCATCGCATTCGCCATGACCGGCCCCGGCCAGGCCAACAGCGCCATCGTGTTTGTGCTCCTCAAAGACGCGGCCCAGCGCACGCGCAACGTCCGTGAGCTGGTCAACGGCCCCGGCGGCCTGCGCATGAAGTTCTTCAACGAAGTCGAAGGGGCCATCGCCGTGCCGAACATTCCCAAGGCCATCGGCCGCGGCTTCGGCGCGCCGTTCCAACTCGTCATCCAGGCGCAGGACCTCGACGCGCTCAACAACTACGTCACCGATTTGCTCGGCAAGCTGCGCACCTCCGGCTACCTCGTGAACGTGCGCTCCAGCTTCGAGGTCACCAAGCCCGAGCTGCGTCTCGATGTGGATCGCAACCGCGCCGCCGCGCTGGGCGTGAGCATCGAAGACGTGTCGCGCACACTGCAAATCCTCTTCGGCGGGCTCGATCTCAGCCGCGTAAAACTCGACGGCAAGCAGTATCAAGTCATCACGCAGCTTCAACGCTCCTCCCGCCTCACGCCGCAGGATCTCGACCGGCTCTACGTGCGCAATCGCGACGGACAGTTGATTCAACTCAGTTCCATCGTGCGCCGCGAGGCGGGCAGCTCGCCCAACGTGGTCGAGCACTTCAACCGCCTGCGCAGCGCGACCATTTCCGGCTCGCTCAACGGCGTGCCGCTGGGCACGGCCATCGACCGAGTGGAGGAATTGGTGAAGGCGGATTTGCCGCCCGGCTTCCTCTACGACTGGACCGGTGAGTCGAAGGAGTTCAAGGACGCGTGGAAGGAGTTCCTCGTCGTGCTCGTGCTGGCGCTCATTATCACCTACATGGTGATGGCGGCACAGTTCGAGAGCTTCCTGCACCCGCTCACGGTGCTGATGTCCATTCCGCTTGCGGGCGTAGGTGCGCTCGGCCTGCTCTGGCTGGTGGACTACCTCGGTAAGACCGGCGTCATCAAGGAAGTCCCGGCGATGAACATCAACTTGTTCAGCCTTATCGGCTTCGTGCTGCTCGTCGGCCTCGTCACGAAGAACGCCATTCTCCTCGTTGAGTTCGCCAATCAGGAAGTCGAGAAAGGTCTGGATCCACGCGAAGCCATTGTCAACGCCGGCACCGTGCGGCTGCGGCCCATCCTCATGACGGCCCTCTCGACCATCGCAGGCATCATCCCCATCGCCATCGGGTTCGGTGCGGGTGCGGAAAGCCGGCGGCCGATGGGCGTGTGCGTCATCGGCGGCATGGTGAGCAGCACGTTCCTGACGCTTTTCGTGGTGCCGGTGGTCTATACTGCCTTCAGTGCCGTGGCGGGAAAATT
>RFVF01000130.1 GCA_009922615.1 Pseudomonadota bacterium | reverse complement strand
AGCGCACCGGCAAGCTGGTGAGGCATAGCGGACAAACTATCGTCGCTGCATCTTCTGGCAACACCGCCGCCGCGCTCGCCATGTTCTCTGCGATGCGAGGCTATCAATGCAAGCTGATTACCAATCGGAAGACGAGTCAGGAGAAGATCCAGCAGCTCGGTGCCTACGGTGCGGAGGTGATCATCACGGCGTCCGGCGTGCCCGTCGACAGCCCAGAGCATTACCAGAACGTCGAGACGCGCTTAGTCGCAGAGAACCCCTCATGGATCGGCCTCAACCAATGTAAGCAAGCCAAGAAGCCTGGTCGCAGCCTGATTGTCGCGCCTCGAACCGCCTGACTCGGCGCCCGTCTCGGAGTGGCCTCTCTGGGCTCGGCAAGGGCTTGAGGCTTGACCTGGGTGTGTGCCCGTGCGTGCGCCTCACAGACGACAACCCTCTCAACCCCGAAGCTTACTATCGCACTCTCGGGCCGGAGCTGTGGGAAGGGACCGACGGCACCATCACGCACTTTGTAGCGGCGGGGTCGACTGGCGGCACCGTGAGCGGAGCGGGAGCGGGACGCTGATAGGGCAGGCTGATTCCCAGGCCACCCACGAGCAGGCAGCCCAGCCACAGCACGGCCGTCAGCACGGCGACGAGAGAGATTCCGTCGCTGGACGAAGGCGCGTTCTGCGTGGTCGGGTCAACGTTCAAGCAAGTCCGCGCAGTGTAACGAACGCGCTGGAGATTGCCACCTCTCGTGTAGGTCAAGGCTTGGGCTGTTGAATTGGTGGCTCCACCGGTCGGCGCGCGGCTTCCAGGTAGCGCGCGAGCAAGTCCGTCTCGTCCGGCTGGAGGTGCGACTTCTTGCTCATCTTCGTCATCCACGTGCGCCACTCGGCGTCCGGGTAGCTGGCCGGGTCGTAGAATTTGTGGCACTTGGCGCACTTGAGCGGGTAGAGCTCGGCGGCACGGGCGATGTCGCCCGGCGTCATGCCCGCGCGCTCGGCGGCCCGAGCCGCCGCCGCTGGCGCTGGCACAATCGCGTCCGAGCCCAGCGGGCCGGTGACACAGCCCGCGAGGCTCGCAACGAGCCCGAACAAGAGCAGAATTAGCCGCCGCATCAGAAACTGAGGCCGACGATCAGCCGGAGGTTCAAGCGCTCGTGCCCGGCGAGGTCGAGGTTGCGATTGTTGTCCGGGTTACCGAGGAAGTTGCGGCCGTAAATCTGCGGCAGGACGGTGAGCGTGGCCCACCACTTTTCCTGCCGGTAGTTCACCACAGGGCCGAGGAAACAGGCGGTGTTTTCCCAGCGGCGGTAGTCGGGCAGCTCGTTGTTGTTGCGAAACTCGAGGCCGACTGACCAGTGCTTGCCGAGGTCGCGGGAAATCCCGAAGGTGGCTTCCAGCTCGCCTTCGCGGGTGTGGAGGTCGTTCTTCCATTCGATGGCGTGGCTGAGGTTGAACGCCCACTTCCAGTCACCGTGCCGCTGGCCAACGATGATTTTTTGTTCCAGTTCCGCCTCGCCGCCGGAGAAGCGCGGCTCGAAGTAGAGCGTCACACCCACTGGGTTATTGGCCGGGTTTACCAGCATGTAGCGGTTCTCCAGCGAAACTCCGGTGAATTCGGTGGTGGTGCTGCTGGTGGGTGGCGTTGCGCTGTGGTCTTTTAAACTGGTCGCCTCGCCGTTGAGGTAAAGCGAAACGGAGTAACGGTCGGTCACGCCATATTCGAGTTCCTCGCGGATTTGCCAGCGGTTGAAATTACCCTGCTGCACGTCGCCGCCCTTGGTGCGCTGGGTGCGCAGCGTGACCCACTGCTCGAATTCCATCGCGCCCTTGGGCAGCACTTCAGGTTCATAGACGTAGGTGAAGCGGCGTTCGTCGGCACCCGCTTGGGTGAGGCACAGGCAGCTCGCGAGGAGCGTCAGGAGAAGTGATTGGATTTTCTTCATGCGCCACGAGAGTAGGGCGGTGGTGACGGGGTCGCTTCCGGCGAATTGCGGATTGTTTTCGGCGGCTTGCGCCCGTAGCCGCTCACTCCTTGTCCGAGCGCTGCGCTGGCATTTGGAGCGGATACAACCCCGGGCAGCAGCCGAAAGTCTCGTGAAAAGCGGTGCTGAAATGCCCGATGCTGGAGTAGCCCACTTCGAGCGCGGCCTGCGTGACGTTGAACTTGCCGGAGCGCAGCAACTCTGCCGCGCGCTCCAGCCGCACCTGCCGGAGAAATTGCGAGAGCGTCATGCCCATCTGCTCGCTGAATGTGCGGCTCAGGTAAAACGGACTGCACCCGACACGCTGGCCGAGCTCCTCCAGCGTGAGTGGTTCGGCCAGGTGCGTGCGGACGAGTGCCGCCGCCTTCTCCACGCGCTCCTGCGCGACGTGTGTCTGCCGCGTGCAGAACAAGGCTTCCTCCGCCGCGTGGTCGAAGAACAGCTCTGCCGCCACTTCATACACCTTTGCGGTGAACCACATCGTCCGCGCCGCGCCGCTCACCGGCGGCGACCGCAGCGCCGCCACGAGCAGCCGCAGCCGGGGCGTCAGCGGCTGGCCCGCATCCACAGCGGAGCCGGGCTTCTTCGCGTCGAGCAGGCGCTGCACAAACGGCCGCACCTGCCCGAGGCCGCGCGGCAAGTTGCGCCGCAGGAAATCCACGCTGAATTCCGCCGTGAGGAATTGATGCCGTTGCCCGGCCGCGCGCCACGCGGTCAGCGGTGTGTCCCCGCACGCGTAGAGCGCGGCGGATTCCGGGCGCACCTCCACCTCGACCTTTTTCGTCGCGAGTTGTCCCGCCCCGGCCAAATTCAGGCAGACCTCCAGGCCCTGCGGGTGAAAACTCCGGCCCCACTCCACGCGCGTGGATGACTCGAAGTCGTGCCACTCAAAGCTCCAGCCCAGTTCGCTGAAGCTTCCGCAGAGCGGATGCCACGCGCCCGGCCACGCCTGCCAGAAGGGGCGTTCGCTGAAGGGCTCGGTGACGCGGTTGTTCACGCCGCGACTCTACCGGAGCCGTCAAGCTGGGGAAGGCCGGAGATTGACGCGCATAGCCGTGCAGCGGCGACATAACTTAGTGTTTGCTTGAGCCGGCGCGGTTCCTGTTCATCATGCGGCACAACGCACATGAAAACGATTGACTCCTCCTCCACTTCACCTGTCACCCGCCGCACGTTTCTCCGCACCGGCACCGTGTTCACCACTGCCGTTGCCGCGCTCTCGCCGCTGGCCCGCGCGCAAACGAACCTCAATAGCAAACTCCGCCTTTACCAAATCGGCGTCGGCGGCATGGGTGGCGCGGACCGTGGCCAGTTGAAGAGCCATCCGCAGATCGAGTGGGCCGGCTTCACCGACGTGGACCAGCGCGAGTTGGACAAGATGAAGAAGGAATTTCCCAAGGCCTGGAGCCTGAAGGATTACCGCGAAGCCTTCGCCAACAAGGTTGGTGACTTCGACGCCGTGCTCGTCGCCACGCCCGACTTCCACCACGCGCCGATGATGATCACCGCGCTCAAGCACAAGAAACATCTCTACGGCCAGAAGCCCCTTGTGCATCAACTCGATGAATTGCGCCTCATGCGCGACGCCCTCGCTGCCCGGTCCGGCTCCATCACGCAGATGGGCAACCAGCGCTCCTGCAACACCGGCCGCATGCAGGCCGTTGAGATGCTGCGCAAGAACCAGCTCGGCAAAGCCGTCGAGGCGTGGGTCTGGACCGGCAGCGTCGCGCGCGGCACCTACTTCGCCGACCCGTGGAGCGATTACACGCCCGCCAAGCCCGTGCCGGATTACCTCGACTGGGACCTCTGGAACGGACCACTCGCCAAGCAGCTTCCCTACAGCGACGACCTCGCGCCGCGCCGTTGGCGTTCCTTCTGGGAAACCGGCGGCGGTCAGCTCGCGGACTGGGGCTGCCACTTGCTCGATTTGCTCTATTTCGCCTACGACCTCCCGTCGCCCGAGGCCGTGCTCACGCACACGCCCAAGCCCTCGAACACCAGCCACACGTCACACAACCAGAGCACCATCACTTATCCCGGGCGCGGTCAGTTCGCGCGTGAGAAGTTCGTGGTGCATTACAACGACGACGCGTTGCTCCCGTCCTTTGCCGCGCTCGGCCTGCCGCCCACCAAAGTCGGCGCGAACCACACGATGGTCGTTTGCACCGAGGGCACGCTGCTGCTTCAGGCCGACGGGAAAATCACCGTGTTCCGCAACGGCCAAGTCGTCCCGAACGAGCCGCTGCCAGCCGTCGAGCCGCGCCACCACTGGAAGGACTGGGCTGACAACTGCCTCGGCGCGAAGAAGCCGCTGTGGACGCCGCTGACCATCGGCTGGCGCATCACCGAGCCCGCGCTGCTCGCCGCGAAAGCCACGCGGTTCCCCGGCCAGGAACTCCGTTGGGACGCCGCGAACTTCCGCTTCACCAACCACGACCAAGCCAACAACGAAATCCTCAAGCGCACCTACCGCGAGGGCTTCGCGCCACCGACAGTGGCGTGACGCCGTGTCGGCGATTTGCCCTTGCCGCCGCCGACTTGCTCCGGCTCGCCCATGAGTCAACTCCTCTTCTCCCTGACGTTTCTCGTCGGCCTCTTCTGGCTGGTCGAGCACGTCTGCGGCAATAAGCGTGGGCGGGCGTGGCGACGGCCCCAGATGCTCACGGACGCCGCGCTCTACGCGTTCGATGCGCTGGTCACCAAGCCCATCAACCTCGTCCTTATCAGCATCGCCGCCGTGCTCTTCCTCGTGCCGCTGGGCGTGATCTCGTGGGATGCACTCAAGGCCGGGCAATACCAGGGCTTCGGCCCCATGGCACGGCTGCCGGGCTGGGGGCAATTCATGCTGGCCTTCCTGCTCGGTGATTTCCTGCTCTACTGGATTCACCGTGCCTTTCATGGCGGCAAGCTCTGGCGCTTCCACGCGGTGCATCACAGCTCGGAGCGGCTCGATTGGCTTGCCAGCGTGCGCGGGCATCCGGTCAACGACATCCTCGCCAACGCACTGCTCTTCTTCCCGTTCCTGCTGCTGGGCTTCGGCCCCGGCGCGGCGGCGGGGGCGGGGCCGGCGCTGGGTGTCTTCGCGCTGCTGGGCCACGCGGACGTGGATTGGGACTGGGGTCCGCTGCGACACGTCATGACCTCGCCGGTCTACCACCGCTGGCACCACTCCAAGGACCCAGCCGCCATGGACAAGAACTTCGCGAGCTTTCTCCCGCTGTGGGACATTCTCTTTGGCACTCACTACCTTCCCCGCGACCAGAAGCCCGGCAACTTCGGCATCCACGAACCAGTCCAACACACGTTCGTGGGCTTGATGAAGCACCCGTTCCGGCCAGCGACCGCGCGGACCGAAACACCGCCGCCTTTGGGGCCGCTGAAATCAAACTAAACCTGTCGTCACGGCTTCCACGGCACGGCTTCTCGCGTTGACCGCAACGGCGCGCTCCGCTTCACTCCCGCCCTTGTTGCTTTGCCCATGAAAAAACTGTTTCTCCTCGCCGCGGTGCTCGCTGGCTCCGCCTTCACTTCATCCGCCGCAGCGCCCAAGCCGCTGCGCGTGCTGCTCTTTGCGGGCGGTTGCTGCCACGACTACGCCGTGCAGCATCTCATCCTCAAGGAAGGCCTCGAAGCCCGCGCGTTTGTCGAGGTGGACGCCATCCACTCTTTCGACCGCAGCACCAAGGCCACCTTCGCGCCCTATGAAAAGCCCGATTGGGCCAAGGGCTACGACGTCATCGTCCACGACGCCCGGCTCGCCGTACGCGCTGTGGTTCGACCTCCTCGGCCTCCAATCCACCGGCCACGGCCCGCAGGAGCCCATCGCGCTCACCATCGTTGCGAAGGACCATCCCATCATGGCGGGCCAGCCGGAGTGGACCACCATCAAGGAGGAACTCTACAACAACATCAAAATCTTCCCCACCGCCACGCCGCTCATGCGCGGCAAGCAGTCGCTCAAGCAGAAGGACGGCAGCGAGCGCGCCGTCGAGTCGGTCGTGACGTGGGTCAACCAATACGGCAAAACGCGCGTCTTCAGTAGCACCATCGGCCACAACAACGACACCGTCGCCGACCCGCGTTACCTCGACCACGTCACGCGCGGCCTGCTCTGGTCGTGCGACAAGCTGAACGCGACTTACCTCAAGCCCGCGCCTGCCACGACCGCCGCCCAGCAAGTCGCCAGCGCCTCGGCGAAAGCCAAGTTGCTCACGCCGCCGCCCGCGCCGGAGAAACCTGCCGCGCCAGCCAAGCCCGTCGTCGTCGCGCCGATTGATGGCCGGCCGAATCTCGCCGTCGCCGGCACCGCGAAGGCGTCGAGCGAGGAATCCGGCAAAGGCAACTTCGCTGCCAACGCGATTGACGGCGACCCCGACACGCGCTGGTGCGCGGCCGGTGGCGGCCTCGGCCACACGTTCCAAGTGGACCTCGGCAAGGAACAGAAAATCACCGGCGTCCACATCAACTGGGAATCGAAGAACAACGCCTACCGCTACAAGCTCGAAGCCTCCGCCGACGGCCAGTCGTGGCAACCGCTCGCCGACGCATCGCAGAACAAGCAGGCTGGCGCGACGCAAAACGACTTCGCCGCCACGAGCGCCCGCCACGTGCGGTTGACTTACCTCGGCTCCAGCCAGGGCGGTTGGGGCAGCTTTTGGGAATTCGGCGTGCTCGGTGAGAAAGGCGCGGCCCAGCCGCAGCCCGCCGCGCCCGCCGCTGGCAAGAAAGGCAAAGGCAAGCAGGCCGCCAAGGCCGACGCGAAGGAACCGCCCGTGCTCCCGTCCGTCGCCGAGGTCGAGAAGATGAAACCCGTCACCGCCGAAAAGTTGGAGGCCATCCTCAAAGACACCAAGGTGCCCGCCGGTTTCGAGGCCAAGGTCTTCGCGACGCCGCCCGCCGTGAACTATCCCGTGTTCGTCGCCGCCGCACCGGACGGCACGCTCTACGTCAGCAGCGATGGCAATGGTTCCCTCGGCCGCCTGCCGAACCTCGGCCGCATTCTCCGCGTGCGTGACGCCAACGACGACGGCGAGGCTGACGAGGTGAAGGTCTTTGTGCCGAACGTGGACTCGCCGCGCGGCCTCGTCTGGGATCACGACCGCGTCATCTGCCTGCACCCGCCGCACATCAGTGCCTACATTGATCGCGACGGTTCGGGGCATTCGACGGAGGAAAAAATTCTCATCAAGGGCATCGCGTTCGGCTTCAAGGACCGGCCCGCCGACCACACGAGCAACGGCCTCGAAATCGGCGTGGACGGCTGGATTTATGCGGCCATCGGTGACTTCGGCTTCATGGAAGCCGAGGGCACGGATGGAAGAAAACTTCAACTTCGCGGCGGCGGCATCGTGCGTTTCCGGCCCGATGGCTCGGGCCTGCAGCTCTACGCGCGCGGCACGCGCAACATCCTCGAAGCAGCCGTCAGCCCGCTGCTCGATCTGTTCACGCGCGACAACACGAACGACGGCGGCGGTTGGGACGTGCGCTTCCACCATTTCAGCGGCTTCACCGACCACGGCTATCCGCGCCTCTACAAAAACTTCGCCGACGAGCTCGTCGCGCCGCTCGCGGATTACGGCGGTGGCTCCGGCTGCGGCGCGGCGTGGATTGACGAGCCGGGCATTCCTGCCGAATGGAACAATGCTCCCTTTACTTCCGATTGGGGCCGCGGCTGGATTTACCGCCACCGTCCCACGCCGAAAGGCGCGACGTTCACCGTGGATCAGAAGGAGTTCATCGGCGTCACGCGGCCGACGGACCTCGACGTGGACGCGCAGAGCCACATCTACGCCGCGAGCTGGAAGGGCGCGACCTTCAACTGGAGCGGCATGGACGTGGGCTACATCGTCCGTTTCGCGCCGAAGGATTTCAAACCCACGCCGCTGCCGGACTTCGCCAAGGCCAGCGACGCCGAGCTGGTGAAGCTCCTCGAAAGCCCCAGCCACCGCACGCGCCTCGAAGCGCAGCGCACGCTGATTCGCCGGGGAACTTCTCCCTCGCCCCTCGGAGGGGAGAGGGCCGGGGTGAGGGGTGAAAACGCGACCACTTCTGCTGTGCTCAAACTCGCCAGTGACTCTACCAAGCCCCTCGCCTCGCGCGTCGCCGCCGTGTTCGCACTCAAGCAGGCGCTCGGTGAGAAATCGCACGACGCGCTCACGAAGCTCACTACCGACGCGACCATCGCCCCGTGGGCGTTGCGCGCGTTGACCGATCGCGAGGATCAACTGGCCAACGTCCCCGTGCAGCCTGCACTCGCCGCGCTGGCTTCCTCCGACGAGCGCACGCGCAAGGAAGGCGTCGTCGCCCTCGCGCGCTGGCACGGACTCACCGGCGTCTGGGCGGACAATCACACGCCCGCCGGCGAGAAACTCACGCACACTGATTCGCTCGCCGCGCACACCGCCACACTCGTGCCGCTGCTGGCGGATCGCGACGCCGTCATCGCGCACACCGCCATGCAAGTGCTCCGGCAGTTCCGCTCGCTGGAGCCGGTCTTCGCCGCCGTGGACCGCACGGACTCGCCCACGCTGCGCGAAGGCGCGCTCGCCGTGCTGCGCGGTATTCACGACGCTAAGGTCGTGGATGGCCTGCTCGTGCGGCTCGCGAAGGAGACGGACTTCACGCGCCGCCAGGGCTTGCTCACCGCGCTCTGTCGTCTGCATTTCCAGGAAGGCGAATGGAAGGGCACCTCGTGGGGCACGCGGCCCGACACGCGCGGACCGTTCTTCCAGCCCGAGGAATGGAGTGAATCGAAAAAGATTTTCACCGCACTCAACGACACGATGACCAAGGCCGACGCGAAGGAAGCCGCGTTCCTCGCCGGGGAGTTCAACCGCCACCGCCTCGAAGGCGGCGCGTCGCTCGACAAGCTCCTCGCCCTCGCCGCGAAGGACGCGAGCGTCGAGCCCGTCCTCGTCCAGCAGCTCGCGCGCGCGCAGACCGTGCCGCCGGGTGCGCACGCGCTCCTCGCGCGCAATGCCTCGGCCCCGACGACGGACGCCGCCGTCCGCGCCGCGGCCATCACGGCGTTGGCGAAGTCCGACCTGAATGCCGACACCATGCGCGCCCTGCTCACGGGCGTGGCCGCGCTGCGCAAGAGCAAGGCCGAGGACGCCGTGCGCGACGCCGCGACCGAGGCGTTCCTCAACTCCACGCTCGTCGAGAAGCAGCTCGCCACGCTGCTCGCCGAGGCCGCGAAGACCGCCGGTGATGCGTCGCTTTGGGCCGACGCCGCGCTACTGCGCATCCACGACCGCCTGAAGGACAAACAGAAAGCCAAAGGCGAACTCGCCGCCGCCTTCGACGCCGGCTGGGCCGAGCCCAAGCGCCGGGCGCAATTGATTGAAGCCAGCATCGGCGCGAACAAGAAGACGCTCGCGCCCAAGATTCTTGCCGCCGTCACCGACGCGGACAAAGCCGTCGCCGCCAACGCGAAGAAAGCCGTGGACCGCCTCAAGCTCGAGACCGGTCCCGCGACCGGCCCGCTCATCGGCACGCTGAAGGTGGACGACGTCATCACTGCCGTGCTGAACACCAAGGGCACCGTTGCGCGCGGCAAGGACATCTACGCCCAGCTCGGCTGCGCGAACTGCCACACCGTCAGCCCGAGCGAGCCGCCGCGCGGCCCCATCCTCTCGCAGGTGGCGACCATCTACAAACGCCGCGACCTCGTGGAGTCCATCCTGCTGCCGAGCAAGAGCATCGCGCAGGGCTTCGCGGCAAACCGCTTCGTGATGAAGGACGGCGAGACCGAATACGAAGGCTTCGTCATCAGTGAAGCAGCGGACAAGATCATCGCCCGCCTCGTCACCGCGCAGGAAATCGTCCTCAAGCCGAGTGACATCGCCAAGCGCACGAAGCTGGAGAAGTCCCTGATGCCCGAAGGCCTCGCCGCCGGCATCAGCGTGAGCGATCTAGCGTCCCTCGTGGACTACCTCGAAAGTCTCGCCCACGGCGGGAAGTGAGGCTTGGGATGCCACCATCAGTCGGCGAGGTGAGGGAGACAAAGCCGCTGCGTGGGTTTGCGCCCGTGACCTCGCTACGTTCCGCTGGCTGAAGCCGGGACTCCCAGCGGTTTGAACTCCGGCTGATCGCAAGGCGCGAACATAATTCGCTCGCCTCGGCGGACGCTTGGCCAGATGATCGGCTGTCCCGATTGCCATGAGTGACGAAGTGTTTCTCAAATGCGCCTGTTCGCACTGCCAGGGACATTTGGAATTTCCCGCGCACGCCCTCGGCATCACGACGACGTGTCCGCATTGCGGCGTGGAGACGAAATAATCCACTTG
>RFVF01000129.1 GCA_009922615.1 Pseudomonadota bacterium | reverse complement strand
ACTGGTTCGTGAAGGAGGGTGGCTGGTCGGTGAAGAAGTTGCACCGGCTGATACTCGCGAGCGCGACGTGGCAACAGCGGGGGGCGGTCGAAGGTCGAGGGTCGAAAGTCAAGGGCAACGCCCGACGGGAGCTTCTTGCCCTCGACCCTGAAAACTTACTCCTCTCCCGCTTCCCCTACCGCCGCCTCGAAGTGGAGGCCATTCGCGACTCGATGCTCGCGGTGAGCGGGCGGCTCAACCCGCGCGTCGGTGGGCCGAGCATGTATCCCGAGGTGCCGAAGGAAGCGCTCGCCGGCAGCAGCGATCCCGACAAAATCTGGAAGCCGTTCGACGAAGCCGACGCCTCACGCCGCACCGTGTATGCCTTCCTCAAGCGCTCGTTCGTGGTGCCGATGCTCGAAGTGCTGGACGTGTGCGACACCACGCAGAGCAGCGACAAGCGCGCCGTCACGAGCATCGCCCCGCAGGCGCTCACGCTCTTCAACGGCGAGTTCGTGAACCGCCAGGCCCGCCACTTCGCCGACCGCTTGAACCGCGAGGCCGGTGCGAAGGTGGAGGCGCAAATCCAGCTCGCGTGGCGGCTCGCGCTGGCCCGCCCGCCCAAGCCCGAGGAACTCGCTGCGATGCAACGCTTCCTCGCCGAGGAGACCGACAACCAACTGCGCGAAGCCCCTGCCAGCAAATCAGTCTCCGCTGACGAAGCCGCCCACGCCGCGCTCACGCAAATGTGCCGCGTGGTGCTGAACTTGAACGAGTTTGTGTATCCCGATTAATGCGATGACGCCGACGCACACCTTCCGCCCGAACCCCACGCCCTGCGGCCGCTCCCGCCGCGAGTTCCTCTGGCAGGCGGGTGCGGGATTCGCGGGGCTGGGCTTACTGGACATTCTCCAGCGCGATGGCTTCTTCGCCTCCGCCCAAGCTGCGTCGCCCGTTGCAGCATCGCCGCTGGCACCGCGAGCGCCGCATTTTCCCACCAAGGCCAAGCACGTCATCTTCCTCTTCATGAACGGCGCGCCCAGCCAGGTGGACACGTTCGACCCCAAGCCCGAGCTGGCGAAGCATCACGGCCAGCCCTACGCCGGCAAGGTCAAGGCCGTCGGCTCCAACGGCCGGCCCGTCGGCTACCTGATGCAGACGCCGTTTGAGTTCAAGGCGCACGGGCAAAGCGGCCTGCCCATCAGCAGTCTCTTCCCGCACACGTCCAAGTTTGCCGACGACATTTGCGTGCTGCGCTCGCTCTACACAGACACGGCGGCGCATGCGTCCGGCTGCCTCCAAATGAACACCGGCAGCATCTTCATCGGGCGGCCCAGCCTCGGCGCGTGGTTGAGCTACGGCCTCGGCACGATGAACGCCGCGTTGCCGAGCTTCGTGGTGATGACCGATCCGCGTGGTGGCCCCATCGGCAGCGCGTCGAACTGGACCGCCGGCTACATGCCCGCCGCGTATCAGGGCACGCTTTTCCGCAGCAAGGGCAACCCGCTGCTCGACCTCGCCACGCCCGAGGGCGTCAGCCCGCGCGCGCAACGCCGCTCGCTCGACCTGCTCGCCGAGTTGAACGAGCAGCATCGCCGCGAACGCCCGCAGGAGTCCGAGCTGGCCGCGCGCATCCTCTCCTACGAACTCGCCTATCAGATGCAGACCAGCGCCGCGAGCGTGGTGGACTTGAAAGACGAACCCGCCGCGACGCGCGAACTCTACGGCCTCGACCACCCGCTCACCGCCGACTTCGGGTCGAAGTGCCTCGTCGCGCGTCGGCTCGTGGAGAAGGGCGTGCGCTTCGTGCAGCTCTACTCCGGCGGCGGGCATCTCGAAGATACCTGGGACGGCCACAGCGATTGCATCAAGAACCACACGCTTCACGCGGGCGAGACGGACAAGCCCATCGCCGCGCTCATCGCCGACCTCAAGCGCACCGGCCTGTGGGACGAGACGCTGCTGGTGTGGGGCGGCGAGTTCGGCCGCACGCCCACGAGCGAGGGCGTGGGCAAGCCGGGCCGCGACCACAACTGGCACGGCTTCTCGATGTGGCTCGCCGGCGCGGGCGTGAAGGGCGGCCAGTTCATCGGCGCGACGGACGAGCTGGGCTTCGAGGCCGTCGAGGAGCGCCACCATGTCTCCGACCTGCACGCGACCATCCTGCACCTCATGGGCCTGGATCATGAGAAGCTCACGTATTTCTACCAAGGCTTGGAGCAGCGCATCACGGGAGTGCGCGGGGAAGTGATTCGGAAGGCGTTAGCCTGATTGACGGGAGAGTTTTTCAATTGTGAGCTTTGCGGTGTTGGTTAAAATCTGCCTCAATGTTGAACATTTTCCCTGCATCGCGTGATGCCCGTCTGATCAGTCGCGGACCGCTTGGCGCGCTCGGCTTTACCCTGATCGAGTTACTTGTTGTCATCGCGATCATCGCGATCTTGGCCGGGATGCTCCTGCCCGCGCTAGGCAAGGCCAAGGCGAAGGCGGCGGCGGCCACCTGCGGCAGTAATCACAAGCAGCTCCAACTCGCGTGGAACCTGTATTACGATGACTTCGACTCACGCCTCGCGATCAACACCAACTGGCCGCCGTTGGCGAACATAGGTCTTACCTGGTGCGCAGGCTGGATGAAGCTGGGAGGCAACTTCCAGCCAGACAGCGTGACCAACGCGAACTACTACACGCAGGCCATCATGGGCTCCTACTTCTCCCGGAATGCCAAGCTCCTGAAATGTCCGGCGGACAAGTATGTGCAGCCCGGCATGCCTGCCCCGGTGACGGGGGAGAACTACGTGCGTAGCATCACCATGAATGTTTACATGAACGGCGGCTCCGCCTTCGGCAACCCGGTGCTGGGTGGGCTCGGTCCCAATTATGTCTTCCGTCGCGCCACAGACATCCGCAAGCCTTCCGAAAACTTCGTCTTCACCCAGGAGGATCCGACCAGCATTGATGACGGGGTCATTACCTCAACCATTGATGCTTCTGGAAATGCCGGGAATTTGTCTTTCAACAACCGACCGGCTGCATCTCACGCCAAGGCCACCACGCTCGGTTTCGCGGATGGGCATGTGGAGAATCACCGATGGAATCAAACAACCCTATCCGCCGGTATTGATGTTCCGGTGACCGCAAGCTCCACGGACGCCATCTGGTTCAAGACACGGGCGAACGAGAACTACGTTCCGTAAACACAGTCCTCGTCTCTCGGAGCGTCGATTTTCTGAACCACGCCGCTGGCCTGACTATTCCCGCACCGTGGCTGATAGCTTTAGCTTCAGCGCATCCACGGCCTTCGTGTGCGCGGCGTTCACGTCGGCGTCGGTGAGCGTCTTGTCGGCGGCGCGATACGTGAAGGCGTAGGCGAGGCTCTTCTGGCCGGCCGGGACGTTCTTGCCGCGGAAGACGTCGAACAACTCCACGCTCTCCAAGTTCGCGGGCTTGGCCTGCTTGATGGCTTGCAGCACGGCGTCATGCGTCGTGGCTTCGGGCACGAGCATCGCCAAGTCGCGGCGGCTGGCGGGGAACTGCGGCAGTGGCTTGAAGGACTTGTTCCGATTGCCACGCGCGAGGAGTTCGTCGAGGCGCAGCTCGGCGAGGAAGACGGCGTCGCGCAGGTCGTATTGCTTGGCGAGCGCGGGCAGGAGCTGGCCGAGTTCGCCGAGCTGGACCTTTCCGCCGAGCGTGATGGCGGCGGATTCGAGGAAGAGCTCGTTCGGCTCGGCGCGCTTGCCGAACATGATGCCGCGCAGGCCGAAGTGTTCCAGCAGGTCCTCGACGAGGCCCTTCAAGTCCATCGCGTCGAGCTTCGCGTCGCGGTCGTCGCCGCTCCAGAAGGCCAGCGCGCGCGCACCGGTCAGCGCGAGGGCGACGCGCCGTTCCTCCTTCGGCTGGCCGTTCACACTCGTGAAAACGCGGCCAATCTCGAACAGCGCCACGTCGTTGTTCTTGCGGCTCAAGTTGTGCCGCAGGGAGTGAATGAGCCCGGGCAGCAGCGACGGCCGCAGCACGTCCATGTCGGAACTGAGCGGGTTCGAGAGCGCGACGATTTCAGCACTCGACGCTCGACACTCGGCTTTCGACACCAACGTCTGCCCTTGCGCTTCGTTCAGCCCGAGACCCGTGAGCAGCCTTCGCACGGCGGCGATTTCGTCATACACGGCATCGAAGGCGTTCGTGCCGACCGCGCCGCGCGGGGCGGTGCTGGGAATCTTGTCCACGCCGTGCAGCCGCGCGATTTCCTCGATGAGGTCCACCTCGCGCTTGAGGTCCACGCGGAAGGTGGGGATGGAGAAAGTCGCGGACTGGCCATTGGCGATTGGCAATTGGCCCAAGCCGAGACTGGTGAGGAACTTCGCCTGCTGCTCCGGCTCGATGGCGACACCGAGCAGCTCCGTGGTCTTGGCGAACCGCAGGGAAATTTCCTTCGCCTTCGCCGGCTGCGGATAGGCATCCACCACGCCGGGAACTAGCGCGCCGCCCGCAGTTTCGAGGATGAGCTGCGCGGCGCGCTGGCTCGCGTAGTCGGCGATGCCCACATCGCAGCCCCGCTCGAAGCGGTAGCTGGACTCGCTGCGAAGGCCGAGAGCCTTGCTGGTGCGCCGGATGTTTGTGGGCGTGAAGTAAGCGCTCTCAATGAGCACGTCCTTGGTGTCGTCGCGAATCTCCGTGTTCGCGCCACCCATCACGCCCGCGAGCGCGATGCCCTTCTGCTCGTCGGCGATGAGGAGCATGTCGGGCGTCAGCATGCGCTCCTGGTTGTCGAGCGTCTTGAACTTCTCACCGGCACCGGCGCGACGCACGACTATAGTGGGCTTGCCCTCCGCGCCCTTGGCGATGAGGTGATAGTCGAACGCGTGCAGCGGCTGGCCGGTTTCGAGCATCACGAAGTTGGTCACGTCCACCACGTTGCTGATGCTGCGGATGCCGACCTTCTCCAGCGTCTGCCGCAGCCAATCCGGGCTGGGCCCGACTTTCACGCCAGTCACGACACGCGCCGTATAGCGCGGGCAGAGCGCGGGTTCGTCGAGGCGGACCGCAACGTGATTCTGGATTCTGGATTCTGGATTCTGGATTCCAGACACGTTCGGCACCTTCAGCGCATTCCCCGTCACCGCCGCAATCTCCCGCGCGATGCCGATGACGCTGTTGAGGTCCGGCCGGTTCGGTGTGACTTCGAGGTCATAGACCACGTCGCTGCCGGCGCGGCCGAGATGCTCGGCGAAGGGCTGGCCGACCTTGGCGTCCGGCGGCAGGATGATGATGCCGTCGCCGTCCTCGCCGAGGCCGAGTTCCTTCTTCGAGCACATCATGCCCTGGCTCACGACGCCGAACACCTTGCGCTCCTTGATGACGAACGGCTCCTTTTCGCCGGCCTTCAGCGGCAGCGCGAAGTTCGGCAAGATGAGCGCGACCTTGTCGCCGGGCTGATGGTTCTGCGCGCCGCAGATGATGGTGCGCTCGCCCGTGCCGTCGGCGACGCGGTTGACGGAGAGCTTGTCCGAGCCGGCGACCTTGTCCTTGGCGAGCACCTGCCCGACGACGACGCCCGCGAACTCGCCGCCGAGCTTCTGCACGCCCTCGACTTCGAGACCGAGCATGGTGAGCCGCTCGGCGAGTTCCTCGGGGGACCAGTTGAAATCAACGTATTGCTTGAGCCAGTTAAGGGTGACTTTCATGTCGGAGGGAGAGTGGGGAATTAAAACTGCCTCAGGAACCGAACATCATTCTCGTAGAAGAGGCGAATGTCCGTGATGCCGTAGCGGAGCATGGCGATGCGTTCGATGCCGAAGCCGAACGCCCAGCCGGTCCAGATCTCGGGATCGTAGCCGACGTTCTCGAAGACTTGCGGATGCACCATGCCGCAGCCGGCGATCTCCAGCCAGTCTTTGCCGAGCTTCTTCACCAGCGCGTTGGTGAAATCGATCTCCAGGCTCGGCTCGGTGTAGCTGAAGTAGTGCGGGCGGAAGCGCAGCTTCACGTCGCTGCCGAGCACGTCCTTGAACACTGCTTCGACCGTGCCTTTGAGGTCGCCGACGGTGACGTGCTTGTCCACGTAGAGGCCCTCGATCTGGTGAAAGGTCGGGTTGTGCGTGGCGTCGGCGTTGTCGCGGCGATAGACGCGACCGGGGACGATGATGCGGATGGGCGGTGGCTGGGACTTCATCACGCGGATTTGCACCGAGCTGGTGTGCGTGCGGAGGAGCGGAAGTTTCGCGCCTGGAGTCTGGAGTCTGGAGTTGTCGCCGACGTAGAAGGTGTCCTGCGAATCGCGCGCCGGGTGGTCGGCAGGCGTGTTCAACGCGTCGAAGCAGTGATACTCGTCCTCGATCTCCGGCCCGTCGGCGACGGCGAAGCCGACTTTGCGGAAGGCACGCACGATGTCGTCGGTGACTTGGGTGAGCGGGTGAAGCTTACCAACGGCCCGACGGCGGCCGGGGAGGGTCCAGTCGGTCGGCTCCTTAGGGAGTGCGGCCTTAAGTTCGAGCTCCGCACGGCGGGCGGCGAGGGCGGCTTCGAGTTCGAGCTTGGCGGCGTTGATGGCTTTGCCGGCGGCCGGCTTTTCTTCTTTGGGCAGCGTGCCGAGCTGCTTCATGAGCGCGGTGAACTTGCCATCACCGCCGAGGAACGCGCCCTTGGTTTGCTCCAGTGTGGGCAGGTCGGAGGCGGCGGCGAGGGCGGCGAGGGCCTCGGCTTTCAGCGGGTCGAGTTGAGCCAAGAGTGACATGAGGCGGGAGAATTCAGGAGTCGGTATGGAGAATCCAGTAGAAAGCAAAACGGGCGGCCCTTGCAGGTCGCCCGTTGCTCGAAAAGTGACAGAGCTGACGATCAGGCCTTGGCCAGCGTGGCAGCGGGCTTGGCGGCGAGGGCGGTCTGCGCGGCCTTGATGAGTTCGCCAAACGCGGTGGCGTCGGTGGCGGCGAGGTCGGAGAGCACCTTGCGATCCAGCTCGATCTTGGCGGCCTTGAGGCCCTCCATGAAGCGGCTGTAGGTCAATCCGGCCGCGCGGGTGGCGGCGTTGATGCGGACCTGCCAGAGGCGGCGGTAGATGCGCTTCTTGGTCTTGCGATCACGATAGGCATAGACGCGGCCGTGATCGACGGCGTCGGAGGCGTAGCGATACAGCTTGGACCGTTTGAGGCGGAAGCCTTTGGCGGCCGTGATGATCCGTTTACGACGTTTGCGGGAAGCGGGGGCGTTGGTGACGCGCATGGGTCAGGAAAAAGTTAAGGTTGAACGGTGGCGGTGGGAAGGCGACTCAGTGGCTGAACGGAAGGCTGGCCAAAACGCGATACTCGTCCGTCTTGGAAACCACAGCAAGCTTGCCGAGCCGACGGCGCCGCTTGGCGTTCTTGGTGGAGAGCAGGTGGCGGCGGCCTGCGTGGGAGCGCAGGATCTTGCCGGTGCCAGTGATCTTGAACCGCTTGGCGACCGACTTCTTGGTCTTGATGCCTTTAGGACGACGCATAAATTGATCTCGTTCTTAAAAAAGAGGGCGCAATGTAGGCAGTGGGTGGCGACTGTGCAAGGGGTAATTTTCGCTTTCTTGTCACAGCGTCACGGTTGGACAGGGGGTGTCCTGCGAGGTGGATTCAACGGCGACGTGCGTTGCGCCCAATTGTTGCAGGCGTCCGCCGACGGCAGCACGGGCGAGTTCCGGCCGGTTGCAATCGCGGCTGAGGTGGCCCAAATAAATGCGTGCGAGCGTGGCTGAGACGATTTGCTCGGCCACATCGGCAGCGGTGGCGTTGGACAAATGACCATGTCGGCTGAGGATGCGTTGCTTGGTGGACCACGGGCGCTTGGTGTCGTCCTGAAGGAGTTTGAGATCGTGATTGGCCTCCAGCACGAGCAGGTGGGCGGGGCGGACGCGCTCCAGCACGAGCTTGGTCGCGTGGCCCAGATCGGTGACGAAGCCGACGTTGCCCGCCGGTGTGCGCAGGAGGAAGCCCACCGGGTCCTGAGCGTCATGGGGCACGCTGAAGGTGTCCACGGTGATGTCGCCCAGGTCGAAGCTCGCGCCGGTGACAAAGTGCCGTCCTTCAAACCGCGTCTCCAACTGCCGCTCCGTCGCCTCCTGCGTGAGCCGGTTGCAATATACCGGGATGCGCAGTTTGGCGGCGAGCGCGGTCAAGCCCTGCGTGTGGTCCTGATGCTCATGCGTGAGCAGGATGCCCGTGAGCGTCTCCGGCGTGCGCTGGATGGAGGCCAGTCGCTGCCGGATCTGGCGGCCGCTAAAGCCGGCATCAATCAACAGCCGGACCTCGGGCGTTTCCAAGTAGGCGCAATTGCCCCCGGAGCCGCTGCCGAGAATGGTGAAGTGAACGGACACGCCGACAAGGTTAGGAAGGGCTGCTCAAACGTTCAACGTCCAACGCTCGCCAGTGCGGAGCGGAAAGTTGAAAGGCGGCTTCAAGCTTCCGGTGCGCGTCTCTCAACTCTCAACTTTCATCTTTCAACTGCCAGCTCACGCCCACATCTCCTTCGGTCCGCGCTCTTCTGGCACGATCATTTCAAACGCTGGGATGCGCACCACGACGCGCACCCCCTGCTCGTCCACGCCCAGATAACTGCCTTCGGCGATGGCCCGGTGCGTGTCCAGGATGTGGCGGCTGTTGTAGCTGAACTTCTCGCCGGGGCGCAGCACGGGGAACTCGCCCACTACGCCGTCGCCTTCGATGGCGGTGACTTCGCCGCGCGCGTTGGTGACGACCCATTTGCGGCCCTTGATGGTGACGGTGCGGTCCGAGCCGTTGTGAATGCTGATGAAGTAAACGAATGAATGCGGCATGTCCGGCGGCGTGGGCAGCTCCGGCGCGTAGACCAGGCGATCCAGCGTCACACTCAGGCCGGGCAGTTCGAGGAGGTCGTGCTTCACAATGAGGTCGGCGTCAGCCCGGAAATCCGGGCACCGCGCACCCTGCCCCAGTCGGGCCCCATTTCCAAGCCTTCCCGGGTGGGACTCAGTTCGCGACGAACTGGATGATGCGCATGGCGTGCCCGGCGCTCTTGGTTTCCACGGCGATGCGCAGGGTCAACGTGTGTTTGCCGGGCTTCAGTTCGGCGCCCAGCAACACTGTGCGCGGGTAGTGCAGCCCTTTGCTGAAACCGTGGAAGAGGTCCACTTTCTGAAAGGCCCCGCCGTCGATGCTCGCTTCCGCAATGCCCGCATCCGGCCCGGCGACAATGTAGGCACCAACGGCCGTGCCTTCGAAATCGAGGGAAGCCTCCGCCCCGGCCTCCGTGGCCGAAAGCATGGGAATGCTCGTGAAACGCGGGCGTTTGCCGCCCGCCAAAGCTTTCCAATCCGGCACGCCGAGCGTCCAGCCGTTCTTCACCTTGGCCGCGCCCGGGGCGATGAAGCGCCCGGCGCTGTAGTTGAGCGGGTCGAGCGGTGCGGGCATTGCGTGAGCGGTCGCGGGGCTGGGGCTGGGGCTCGTCCAGGCGCGGCTGAACAACTCCTCGATCATGCGCGTGCCGATGGCATTGCCAAAGGGCGCCGGGTGCACCCCACCATATTGCTTCCACGTCAGAGTGCCGGCGGTGATCTCTTCGGCGGCTTCGCGGGCGAGGTTGATCGTGGAGACGGCGTAGTGTTTGGCGACGGCCTCGTGGGCTTCGATGGTCAGGGGCGTGCCGCCGGACTGGAGCGTCTTCAACATGCCTTCGTTCACGAAGTAGGTGACCACGAGGTCCATCTTCGGGTTGCTCTGGCGCGCGTGCCGGAGGATGCCTTCCAGGCCCCGGATGCATTCGGCCCGCGTGTGGTGTGCGTCCTGATCGTCGTTGACGGCGAACTCGATGAAAAACAGGTCCACCGGTCCGCCCGCCAGC
This sequence comes from Pseudomonadota bacterium, assembly GCA_009922615.1. GTDB lineage: Bacteria > Verrucomicrobiota > Verrucomicrobiia > Limisphaerales > SXTU01 > SXTU01. Next base: position 580 of record RFVF01000129.1, on the reverse strand, counting down.
ACGTCCTGCCCCACACGGAAGGCCCCGGTGGTCGAGCACGTGGAAGAAATCCCGGCGTCGATGAAGGTGAACTCCGTCATCGGGAAACGCTGCTTCAACCACTTGCACACCATCGGCCGGTAACCATCCATCTCGGTGATGGAGCCGCCGATGAAGGCCACCCGCCCCTTCTTGCCCAGCTCGAACTGGGCGCGCGCGTTGTTGAGGCTGCCCCGGAACTGGACGTTTTCGCCAAAGGGCGGCTTGGGCTCGGCAGAGCGAACCGACAGGGATGCGACGAGGGTAAACGCGAGGAATAGCAGCGGTTTCACTGGCAGTCGCAGACGGAGCGGGCGCACGAGTGATTCAGGCGCTTCAGAGCCAGCGGTCCGAACCTCCCTCAACCGAGTCCCCGCCAGCACGGGAGTGGTCGGCTGACACGCCTCCGCTGGACGGCCGTCTTCCCAGCTCACTCCATGGTTTGCCGGAGAGCTCGGCGCTTCGGGGGTGGCATCCTCGCCCGGCGACCCCTGAGGGGTCGTGGCCCGAGGGGTGAGCCCTCGCCGCCCGAGGGGTGACTCCTCGCCGCCCGAGGGGTGAC
>RFVF01000128.1 GCA_009922615.1 Pseudomonadota bacterium | reverse complement strand
GTTGCGCCAGCGCCAGCGCCCGCACCGGCCGGGGGCAAGGGCGTGCTGCCCGTCGGCAATGCAATTGGCTCTGCTCCGACGGTGCAATCGCTTACCTTCGGCCAAGGCGAAGGTCGGCAGCCGGCTCCGAAATATCCCGAGGCCGCGCGTCGCGCCGGGCAGGAAGGCACCGTCGCCATTCACTTCACCGTAGATGAAACCGGGCGCGTGATCGCGGCCGAGCCGACCAGCGCTTCGCCTTGGAGCGCCCTGAACCGCGAAGCGCTCCGCGTGGTGCGGGAGCAATGGCAGTTCCAGCCCGGCCCGCTGCGGCGCTACGAAGTGGCGATCCGGTTTGAGCTGAAGAAATGATTCTCGTCATGCAGCCGCTGCTCGCCAATCTCGCCATGGACTTTTTTCTCCGGGGCGGACCCGTCATGTGGCCGATCCTGGCCTGTCTGGTCGCCGCGCTGGTGGTCGTCGCCGAGCGCGCCTTGTGGTGGTGGCAGTTGCAACGCAGGAGCGACGAAGTGGCATTGCGCGAAACCTACGCGGCCATTTCGGCAGGTGCTTTTGACCGCGCCGTGCAACTCACCGAAACCATCAACGATCCCTTCCGCCTCACCGTCCGCGAAGGGCTTCTCCACGCGCACACGTCGCTGCTGGGCGCGATGCAACTGCGCGCCACCGACGAGCTGGAGCGTGCGGAAAAACGCCTCTGGATTCTCGGCACGCTCATCACCCTTGCGCCGTTGCTCGGGCTGCTCGGCACCGTCACCGGCATCATGCACTCGTTTAACTTCGTCGCGGACGAGCAACTCGCCCCCGCGAAGGTCAGCGGCGGCATCGCCGAGGCGCTGATCGCGACGGCATGCGGCCTGGGCATCGCGATCGTCTGCCTGCTGCCTTACAACTGGTTCAACCGCCGCCTCGCCCGTCACCGCGCCGGACTGGAGCGCACCATTAACCACGTTGAGTTGCTCGTGGAATCAGCGAAACACCACGGCCACGACCTCGAAGAGTTCGCCCGTTCCCGCGCCTTGGTCACTCGCGCCCGAACCGAACCACCCGCCGCGCGCTGACCGCGAATTCACCATTCGCCATTTCGTATGCCCGTCAAACTTGGCTCCAAGCTCCCGCCGGAAAGCGCCGAGGCGCGCATCGAAATCATCCCGCTCATTGACATCATGTTCTTCCTGCTCGCCGCGTTCATGCTGGTGAGCCTGAGCATGGTGAACCTCCAGAGTGTGAAGGTGAACCTCCCCACCGCAACCATCGCCACCACCGAGGCCCAGCGCGACCTCATCAAGCTCACCGTGGACAAGGCAGGCCTGACCTACCTCGATGCCCAGCCCGTCGGCCTCAACGAGCTGGCCGTGGCCCTCACTACGCGCTTCAAGACCCGCCCCAGCCTCCGCGTGTTCATCAGTGGCGACCGCGATGCCCGTCACGGCGACGTGATCCGCGTGCTGGATGTCCTGCGCAGCACCGGCGTGCAAAACGTGGCCTTCGAGCTGCAAACTCAGGAGCGATGAACCCAGGGATTGATAAGGAAGGCAGGAAGACAGGAATGAAAACAGAAGCAGGGACAACGCCGCTTTACCTCCTGCCTTCTTGCTCTCCTGATAGCTATTCTCTTCGGGCCGCATGAACCGCCGCCTCCATTGGTTCAACTTCCTCGGCGTGCTCGCGCTCGCCGCGTTGAGTGTCGTGCAATGGCGGGCAAACCGGCAGTTGAACCTGGACCTCAACGCAGTGGAGAAAGACCGACAGCAGCAAGCCACGCGGCTGGACGAGTTGACTCGGCAGCTCAAGGGCGGGGCCACTGACCTCGACGAGTTCCGCGCGCAACTCACCCGCGCCACCGCGTCGCTGAAGGACACCGAAGCCAAGCTCGCGCTCGCGGAGCGGCAGTTGACCCAGCTCACCAACGAACGCGCGCAGCTCAAGACCAGTGTCACGAACTGGGCCGCCGCCGTCGCCGCCCGCGACGTGCAGTTGAAACAGGCAGGCGCAGAAGCGCAGAAGCAGGCAGAGGAACGCAACACGCTGGCGCTTAAGTTCAATGACCTGGCCCGACGCCAAAACGAGCAGGTGAAGGAACTCGAACAGTTGATGAAGGAACGCAACGACGCTGTCACGGCGTTGAATCAACGCACACGCGAGTTCAACGTGCTCGTTGAGAAATATAACGCGCTTGCCAAGCCCCCGCCATGAGTTGACGCGGCTTGCCCACACTCGCCACGCTGACTAACCTCGCTCCACTTGAAGAAGAATTTGCGACCCGAGATCCCGCGCAAGGCGGTGTATCGCCTCTCGATTTACCTACGCTGTCTGCTGCGGTTGAAGGAGAATGGTTTGCCGACGATTTCCAGCGAGGCGCTGGCGCGGGCGGCGGGAGTCAAATCCACGCAGTTGCGCAAGGACCTGGCCTACTTCGGCACGTTCGGCACGCGCGGGCTGGGCTACGACGTGGAGCAGTTGGCGGAAATGATCTCGGAAGTGCTGGGCACGACGCGCCTGCAACCGGTGGTGCTCGTGGGGGTCGGCAATCTTGGCGCGGCGCTGCTGGCGTATCAGGGCTTCGGGCCAGAGGGCTTCGAAGTGGTGGCGGCGTTCGACGCGGAGCCGCAGAAGGCGCGAACCCGAACCACCTTTCCCCGCATCCTCCCGATGCATGAATTGCCGCGCGTCATCCGCGAACGCGGCGTGCGCATGGGGATCATCACCGTGCCCGCCACGGCAGCGCAGACCGTGGCCAATCAAATGGTGGGGGCCGGGATCGTAGGCATCCTCAACTTCGCGCCAATCGTGCTGCAAGTGCCAGAGGACGTGACGGTCAACGGCGTGAACCTCGCCATCGAACTGGAGAACTTGAGTTACTTCATCCAAGGGTGAGAGCGGGTTGATTGAGGAGGAGTTGATAGTTGATGGTCATGCGGCGAGCCAAGTCGTCCACATCTATCAACTCTTCCGCTGGCAACGAACGACCTAAAAACTCCCTTTGCCAACGGCTGCTTGGAAGGTAACTTGGCCGCCTGTCGGACGGAGCCTCTGGGTTCACACTATGTTTCGAGACATCGGCGGATTGGTATTGCTGTTCTGGCGGACGCTTCAGGCGTTGCCGCTGACCTTTCGCCATCGGCGCAAGCTGCTGGAGCAGTTCTACGAAATCGGCATGGGCAGCCTGCTGATGGTTTGCATCCTGTCCGTCTTCATCGGCGGCGTGCTGGCGTTGGAAATCGGACCGGTGATGGTCGAACGCGGGCTGGCCAACTTCCTCGGCGGCATCGTCGGCCTCGGCCTTTGCCGCGAGCTGGCCCCCACGCTCATGGCCGTGCTCATCGCCGGCCGCATCGGCGCGGCCATGGCGGCGGAAATCGGCTCCATGACGGTGTATCAGGAGATCGATGCGCTGCGGACGATGAACATCAACCCGATTCACTACCTCGTGCTCCCGCGGCTCACCGCCATCGCCGTCGGGCTGCCGATGCTGGTCGTTTTCGCCGACTTGGTCGGCTGGATGGGTGGGGCGGTGGTGTGCTCGACTAATCAGCAGATCGCCGTGGGCATGCAGTCGTTCCTCGCCAACCTGCGCGACACCGTCGAGCTCAAAGACCTGGCCCACGGACTCGTCAAAACCTTTGTGTTCGCCCTCGTGATTGGCACCGTCTCCTGCCATCAAGGCTTGGCCACCATCGGCGGTCCCCGCGGCATCGGCCGCTCGGTGACCAAGGCCGTCGTCAACTCCATCGTGCTGATCCTGATTCTGGATTACTTCCTCACGCACCTGCTGGTGCAGATCGAAAAATGAGCACCCCCGCGAATCAACAAGGCGTCCGCGTCGAGGTGCGGGACCTGCGGAAAAAATTTGGCGACCACGAAGTGCTGCGCGGCGTGAGCTTCACCGTCGAGCGCGGTGAAATCTTCGTGCTCATGGGCCCCAGTGGCAGCGGCAAAAGTGTCTTGCTCAAGCACATCATCGGCCTGGAGGAGGCGGATGGCGGCGAAATGCTGATCGAAGGCCACAGCATCCACGCCGAGGGCTTGCGCGACCGCTATCGCATGGCGATGGTTTTCCAATCCGGCGCACTCCTGAACTCGCTTACAGTCGGCGAAAACGTCGGCCTCTACCTCCGCGAGCACCGGCTCAAGCCCGAGGCGGAGATCCGCCGCGTCGTCGCTGAGAAGCTCGCCATTGTCGGGTTGACGGGAGCTGAGGAGAAAAATCCCGCCGAACTTTCCGGCGGCATGAAAAAGCGAGTCGCCATCGCCCGCGCGCTCGTCATCGAGCCGCAACTCGTGCTCTACGATGAACCGACCAGCGAGCTGGATCCGCTGATCGCCATCACCATCGGTCAGGAAATCCTGGCGTTGCGCGATGGCACCCACGCCACCAGCCTCGTCGTCACACACGATCGCGACCTGGCGTTTGGTATCGCCGACCGCATCGCGATGATCGCCGACGGCGAGATTTTGGCCTTGGGTCGCCCCGAGGAAGTGCGCCGGAGCCCGCACCCGCTGGTGCAGCGGTTTTTAACCGCTGACTTCAAACCGAAACCTTGAGTTCTATCCGCAGTCTACCTGAGCCACTTACCTGCTGACATCGTATGAAAAACACCTCACTTGAGACCAAGCTTGGCATGTTCGTCGCGCTGGTCGTTGTCGCCTTCGTCGTGCTGCTCGAAATGGCCGGCGGCACCGACTTCTTCAAAAAGGGCTACCGCCTGCATGCCCTCTTCAACAGCGCGCAAGAGCTCAAGATCGGCGATGCCGTCAAGATGGCCGGCGTCCCCATCGGCAAAGTCGAGAAGATCGGCTTCGAGCAGGGCAAGGTGAAAGTGACGATGAAACTGGACCGGGAGGCCGAGGTGAAGACCGACGCCAAGGCCACGATTCGGTTCGCCGGGTTGATGGGGCAAAACTTCGTCTCCATCAACCTTGGCACGCCCACGGTCCCGAACCTCGCGCCCGACAGCGTCATCCAAACGGTCGAACAAGCCGATCTCGCCGCCATCATGCAGAAGCTCGATCACGCCGCCGCTGGCGTCGAGAAACTCGCCCAAAGCTTCAGCGGCGACAGCATCCAAAACATTCTGGGGCCGATGACGGATTTCCTGAAGGATTTCAAAGAAAATAAAAGCCCCAAGATCACTGCCATCCTCGGCAACCTTCAGAGCGTCTCCGACCGCATCGCCAAGGGCGAGGGCACCATCGGCAAGCTCCTCAGCGATGACGCGCTCTACAAGTCCACGCTCAAAACCGTGGACACCTTGAACAAGACGGCGGCCGACGCCCAAGGTCTGGTGACGGATGCAAAGGGAGCCATCGGCGAGGTGAAGGGTTTCATGACCGAGGCCAAAGGTTCACTCGGCGACGTGAAGCTCGCGCTCGGCGACGCCCGCCGCGCACTGACCAACGCCAGCGACACCATGCTGGTCGCCAAAGGCACGCTCACGGACGTGCGCGCCGACCTCCAAGCTGGCAAGGGCACGCTCGGCAAACTGCTCAAGGACGAAACGCTCTACAAGGAATCCGCGCTCACGATGACCAACCTGCGGCAAATCATGGAGAAGATTAACAAAGGCCAAGGCAGCGTTGGCAAGCTGGTGAACGACGACAGCCTCATCAAGAACGCCAAGATGACCCTGCAAAAACTCGACATGGTCACCGAAGGCCTCGAAGACCAAGGCCCGCTGAGCGTGCTCGGCATGGCCGTGGGCAAGCTCTTCTAACCACTGGCTCGAAACGGACGCGCGTTTTGCCGTAGCGGCGGTCTGCGACCGCCGCCACCCATCAAAACTGCAGCCGCGCGTCGTCTTCGAGAATCGCCTCAAGATTCTTCCACTGCGATTCGTTCATGGAGTTGAACGAGTGCAGATACACCTTCACCACTTCCGCGGAATGCTTGCCCAGCAACGCCTCCACCGTGCCTTTGAGCTTGGCGTCATCCACGGAATCCGGAAGATCATCCACCACGCCGTCCTTGTGCGTGATGCCCAGGCCATCGAGGAAATCCACCAGCAAACTCTTGTGCGCCTTGAGCAACCATCCACGCAGCATCGTGCCGGCGGCGGCCTCCAGTCCGGGGCGGCTGAGGTAGGCAATCATGCCGGCGTGGCGTTCCTTGCGCGGCTGCTTGTCGAGGAAAACCGGGCGCACCTTGCGGGCACCGGCGATGGCGTTGACCGTCGCGCGGTAAAGCTCGCGGTCGTGAGTGTGGGCGTGTTCGAGAATGTCCGCCGCCAGCGTGGGCGGCATGAACCCGAAGAGTTCGTGGGAGGTCAGCATACGTGTCCGTTCAAAACAGAGCGCGGAGTCTAGGCGGCAACCGGCAAACTGCAAGCCCCGCGATGGCGCATCTGGATGCACTGTCCGCTTTCCCCGCCGGCCCATCCGCGCTACGGTCGCGCCGATGCGGTTCCAAGCAGAAATCAAGTTCGCCCTCGTCGCCGTGCTGATCATTGCCGGCTGGACCCTTCTGGCGTGGCAGTTGGGCTGGCACGATCAGGATTTCACCCACGCCCAGCACGGCAAGCAGGTCTCCGCCGTGGCCTTTGCCCTGAGCATCTGGCTGGCCGTGCGCGATCGGCGCGATCGGCGGCAAGGCGGTTTCATCGCATTTGGCGAGGGCTTCCAAACCGGCATGATCGTCAGCGCCTGCGCCGCGTTGTTGAGCGGGGCGTTTATTGCCTTCTACTCCCGCGTGCTGAACCCCGGCTGGCTCCAGCGCGCCTGGGAATGGCAGAAGGCTGGACTCGTCGCTGCCGGTGCGAAGGACCAAGATTTGGGCCGTCCCAATGCCATTGCAAATTCCTCCGGCGAACTGGTCTTTCAACTCGTGCTCGAGCCCATCGGAACAATCATCATGGGAATGTTGCTCACCACCGCGATTGCTGCCGTCCTGCGTCGCAAACCGAAGGGGGAGACGACGGACGAATCGTCCGATTAGACTCCGCGGCCGCATTCCCCGCTCCCTCGGTCCGCCGCGTTATCCAAATATCACTCCCCTGCCCCGCGCGCGCTTGCCTTCACTCCGCCCGCTCCTACACTCCGCGCGCCGATGCTGAACCTGGACACGCTGAACCCCGAGCAACGCGACGCCGTCGAGACGATTCGCGGCCCCGTGCTCATTCTCGCCGGCGCGGGCACGGGCAAAACGCGCGTCATCACGTTCCGCATCGCGCACATGGTCGAGCGCGGCATCGCACCGGAAAATATCTTGGCCGTCACCTTCACCAACAAGGCCGCACGCGAGATGCTGGAACGGGTGAATCAGCTATTGCCCAAGCACCGGAATTCCGACGCCGAGAAGCCGTCGCGGCCGACCGTCTCGACCTTCCACTCGCTCTGTGTCCGCATCCTCCGCCAACACATCGAGCTGCTCGGCTACAAGAAGAACTTCGTCATCTACGAAGAGTCCGAGCAACTCGGCGCGATCAAGAAGATCCTCGCCAACATCTCCGCGAAGGGCGAGCAGACCGACCCGCGCGCGGTGCTCACGCTGTTGAGCAAGTTCAAGAACGGCGGCGCCGCAGCCGAGGCGGCGTTCAAAGACCCAAACGTCTCCGCGCTTGCCGAGCACGTCCGTAAGAAATACGAGTCTGCGCTCAAGGCCTGCAACGCAGTGGATTTCGACGACCTCATCCTGCTGACACTCCGGCTCTTCAACGAGCATCCTGAGGCGCTCGACGCCTGCCGCGCACGCTTCCGCTACGTGATGGTGGACGAGTATCAGGACACCAACGCCGCGCAGTTCCAGCTCGTCCACGCGCTCACGCTCAAGCACCGCAACCTCTGCGTCGTCGGCGACGACGACCAGTCCATCTACGGCTGGCGCGGCGCGGAAGTGGCCAACTTGCTCGATCTCGAGAAGCATTTCCCCGAGGTCAAGGTCGTGAAGCTCGAGCAGAACTACCGCTCGACGAACACGATTCTCCAGGCCGCCAACGCAGTGATCAAAAACAACGCCCGCCGGCGCGGAAAGAACCTCTGGTCGCAGAACGGCCAAGGCACGAAGATTCAACTCCACGCCTTCGACACCGACGATACCGAGGCGCGCACGGTGGCCGAGACCATTGAGTTCAAGCGCATGACCAAGCGCGTGCCGTGGGGCGACCAGGCGATTCTCTTCCGCACCAACCTCCAGTCGCGCCCCATCGAGATGGAGCTGCGCAAGGCCGGCATCCGCTACCATCTCATCGGCGGGCAAAGTTTCTTTGACCGGCGCGAGGTGCGGGACTTCATCGCCTACGTGAAAACCTTCCTCAACCCGCACGACGACGTAAGCCTGCTCCGCATCGCGAACGTGCCGGCGCGCGGCCTGAGCGACGTGACGATGGAGCGCCTGCTCGGCGCGAGCCAGGAGCGGCACTGCTCGGTCTTCACCGCGATGCGCCATACCGATGTCCAAGCCGGCTTTCAAGGCCGCGCCCGCGAGGCGATTCAGGAGTTCATCGGCTTCGTGGAGGAGACTCGGGCAAAACTCGCCGATGATGCGTTCGCCGCGAAGCCCGACGCGCTTCAGCAGTGGTCGGAGAAGTTCCTCAACGACACGGGCTACTGGGGCGAACTCCGCCGCAGCGAGAAGAACCAAGAGAACGCCGAGAACCGCATCCGCAGCCTGCGCGATTTGATTGCCACGATGGACCGCGACGGCGTGGGCAAGCCGATGTCCGACCGCCTCGACCAGTTTCTCGAAGACCTCACCCTCGACTCCGAGCGCGAGGAGGAGAAGGAAGCCGGCGACGCCGTGACGCTCATCACGATGCACTCGTGCAAAGGCCTGGAGTATCCGCACGTGTATGTCGTAGGGCTCGAGGACGGCCTGCTGCCGCACTCGCGGTCAAAGGTCGAGGGCACGATGGACGAGGAGCGGCGGCTCTTCTACGTCGCCATCACGCGCGCGAAGCGGGAGCTGATGATCTCGCACTGCGGGGGGCGCAAGAAGTATGGGCAGGTCATGCCGTGCCATCCCTCGCCGTTCTTGAAGGAGCTGCCGAAGGAACTCATCGAAGACGCGGAGGAGAAGGGCAAGCAACCCGTCACCCAAGCCAGCGCGAAGGACATGTTCGCCGCGATGCGCGCGGCATTGCAGTAACGCGATTGAACCTGACGTGTGCGCTCACTGGCTGCGAGGCCGCGATCAGAAGGTGAGCCTCATCAACCGGTTCAAAACACCTTGGAGTCAGTGATCCTCTGATTGTTAGAACATGGGCAAGCGCTGTCTCACCTCGTTTGCGAGCAGCCGCTTTTTGACTTCATCCGTGAGTGGTGCAGTGGCGATCCACGCGCGGGCGGCAGTGGGATCCTGTTGCAACCATTGGGTGGCGATGTTTTCCGCCAGGGCTCCGCGATTCTCAGGCGTCAGTTTTTCCACCAGCGCGGCGGCGGCGGCGGGGTTGTCGTTGGCCAACATCGGGACGATTCCTTCGTAAGCGTGCGCCTGCTCGGCGGCGGGTAGTTGCTTGGCCCACGCCAAGACTCCCTCCGCGTCGTTCGCAGCCCAGTTTGAGGCAACTTCTTGCAGGAGGGATTGCCTCGCCTCGCTCGGTGGCAACTTTACGACAAAGGCGGCGGCCTGCTCGGGCTCGTCGCCCACCCACACGGTGAGAGCCGAGTTCATGGCGAGCTGCCGACCTTCGGCCGTGGGCAGGGACTGCGCCCACCGGAAAGCGGACTGTGGATCAAGCGTCGCCCACTGGTTGGCGACGGCGGAGAGAAGTGAGTTCTGTGTGTTTCCGGGTGAAAGCGAGTTGGCAAATTCGGCAGCCGCGCGCGGGTTGGCTTGCGCCCATTCTTGGCTGAGGTTTATAAGCGCGTTGTCGCGGGCCTGACCGGCGGGCAACTGCTTCACCCACGCCAGCGCGCCGTCAAGGTCCACGCTGGCCCAACGAGAGGCAATGTTGCCAAGTGCCTGATTCTGCGCGTTGCCGGCGGGGATCGTCAGCGCGAGTTCGACGGCGGCCTTGGGATCGGTGGCGACGAGTTCGCTGGCGACGTTTTGCACCATGTCACGTTTGCCTTTGCTGTCGGGCTGTTCCTTGAGCCAAGCGGCAGCGGCGGGAGCGTCGCTGTTGGCCCAGGTGCTGGCGACGAGTTGCAGGACGCTGTCGCGCTGGCGGCCGGGCGGAAGCTGGGCGAGGGCTTGCGCGGCGGCGGTGGCGGGATCGGTGCTGGCCCAGCGTTGGAAGATGGCTTCCGGCAAACCGGAGTTGGGATTGGTGAGGCCGGACTTGCCCAGCGCCGCCAGCGCGGCGGCGGGGTCTTTGTCGGCAAGCTGGGAAAGAACGGTTTGCAACGCCTCATTGCGCGCGGAGCCGGGCGGGAGCGTCTGCGCGTAGGTCAGTGCAGCTGTGTTGTCCGCTTCCGCCCAAACACTGAGGACGGACTGCGTGGCGGAACGGCGTTCGCCGGGCCGGGGGAGTTGCTGCGCATACCGCAGCGCGCTGGCGGAGTCCACGCTCGCCCAACGACCGAGCAAGCTCGTGAGGAAAGTGTCGCGTTCGTCGCGGCGGCTGAGTTGCTCGGCCTGTTGAACGACACGCGGCGCGTCGGCGGGCACAAGACGTTCGATGAGGTCGGCCAGTTTGCTCGCGCGAAGATCGTTGACCGGCTCGCGCAGCACGGCGGTGAAGGCGGCGGTGAATTCCGTCACC
>RFVF01000127.1 GCA_009922615.1 Pseudomonadota bacterium | reverse complement strand
CTGGACCGTGTCTCAGTTCCAGTGTGGCTGGTCGTCCTCTCAGACCAGCTACCCGTCTTAGCCTTGGTGAGCCGTTACCTCACCAACTAGCTGATAGGCCGCGGGCTAATCCTAAAGTGTCAGGCCTTACGGTCCCCAACTTTAATAATCAGAAGATGCCTTCCAACAATCACATTTGGTATTAGCTCCGATTTCTCGGAGTTATCCCAAGCTTCAGGGAAGATTGCCCACGTGTTACGCACCCTTGCGCCGCTGAACACTCCGAATATTGCTACCCGAAATGTCCCGCTCGACTTGCATGTCTTATCCACGCCGCCAGCGTTCGTTCTGAGCCAGAATCAAACTCTCCGTTAAAAAACGTTAGCATGATTCGTGTCAGGTTGTTACACCTAACATTTGTCAATTCGATTAAAACTCTCCAAATAATCCACTAACAGGACTAAATGAAGGGGCTCTCACTTATCGCACAATTCAATTTTCAAAGAGCCAATCGCTTGGTCCGCCAAGCGATCCCCCGCAAAAGGGGAAAAAAAACCCGAGCGCCGGTTCGCTAACTCAAACTCGGCATCTCAGCTTTGTTTAACGCGGTCTGTTTTAGAGACTGTCGCGCAGCCTGTCAATATTGTTTTTTTTGACAAGCTTTTGAACTGCGTCGTTCAAAAGAACGGCGACACAATAGCCGACTCTCCAGACTGTGCAATAGTTTTTTTAAAAAAAGTTTCGCACCTCATTTTCACCAGACCCTCGAACCTCGACAAACCCCATGCCTGAGGTCATTTTTTCCGCGTGCTGGACGCTAAATTTTTCTCCCTTCAAGCCACTCTGAAATCCTACGGCTCAGCAGTGATTGCCTATTCCGGCGGTGTCGACTCCGTCTTTCTTGCCCACGTCGCAAACGGTGTATTGGGGACGAGGGCGGTAGCTGTAATCGCCGATTCCCCCAGCCTCCCTCGGCGGGAACTCGCAGAAGCACTAGCCATTTCCCAACAATTTCACTTTCCTGTCCAGGTGGTCAAAACCAGTGAATTTCAAGACCCGAACTACACCTCTAACCCGCTCAATCGGTGCTACTACTGCAAGCACGAACTCTTCAACGAACTCATCCCCATTGCCAAAAGTCGCGGCATTTCCGTCATTATTTACGGCGAAAACGCTAGTGACCTCGGCGACTTTCGCCCCGGAGCGCAAGCGGCAGCGGAGTTCAATATTCGGGCTCCGCTGAAAGAAGTCGGCTTGACCAAGGACGAGATTCGCACGCTCTCCGCACGGTTCGGTTTGCCCACGGCGGACAAGCCCCAGATGGCCTGTCTGAGCTCGCGTGTCCCGCACGGTGAATCCGTCACGGTGCAGAAGCTCTCAATGATCGAGTCCGCAGAAAACACCTTGCGCGACCTTGGTTTTATTGACATTCGCGTGCGTCACCATGAATTAGCCGGCACCGGCCTTGCCGCATCTGCGCTGGCTCCGCTCCCCAATCCCGCGACTCCAAAAGTCCCAGTCGCACTGGCCCGCATCGAAGTTGGCACCTCCGAATTGCCTCGCCTGCTCGACCCCGCGATCAGCACTCGCATCACCGAGGCACTTAAACGCATCGGCTACCAGCACGTCACCCTAGACCTTCAGGGATACCGGCGCGGCGGAGCCAACCTCTCCACCACCGCGACGGAGCGTTGACCAAGGCCGCACACCCGCTGGCCTTTCGCCACAAGGATCGCTAGCCTCCGGCATGCAACTCGCCCATCTGCGCCTACGCGATTTCCGCAATTATTTGCGGCTCGACGCAGATTTCGGCCCCGGATTTCACCTACTCCTCGGCCACAATGCTCAGGGGAAAACCAACATTCTCGAGGCCATCTACCTCCTTGCCACACTACGTTCCTTTCGCGGCGTAGGTGGCGCGCAAATGATCCGGCACTCGGCGAAAGGCTATTTCGTCGGTGCCTCGGTCATCAGCTCCGCCGCACACGAAATCAAAATGTATTGGTCCCTGGCCGAGCGCAAACTCTCCCTCGACGACCAGCCTGTGCGCCGGCTCACGGACTATCTCGGCACCCTGCGGGCGGTGATTTTCTGCACCGAAGACTTGCAGCTCGTGAAAGGCACCTCACGCACCCGCCGACGCTTTTTGGACCTGCTGCTCGCACAAACACAGCCCAACTATCTCCCGCTACTCCAGCGATACGCCCACGCCTTGCGTTCGCGTAATTCGCTGCTCAAACAGCGCGTGCCCGACCCCGCACTGCTCGACAGTTTCTCGCAGGAACTCGTCAATATCGGGAATCAACTCGTGACCGCCCGGCGCGAACTATTGCCGCGCATTTCACCGCTTGCACGCCTTGCATATCGCCGAATTTCGAATGACGCCGAGGAATTCCGGATCGAATACCAGCCCAGCGTGAAGGCCGATTTCGCCGTGGAACTCGCCAAATCACGCGAACGCGAACGCGCCTACCGCGCCACCCTCGTCGGTCCTCATCGCGACGAACTCGGGCTCCTCCTCAACGACCGGCCCGCCGCGCAATTCGGCAGCGAAGGCCAGAAACGCACCCTCGCCATCGCGCTCAAAATGGCCCAAGCCGAGTATCTCACCGGCTTGCTGGGCAGCCCGCCCGTGCTCCTGATTGACGACGTAATGGGCGAGCTGGACGCCCAGCGCCGCCGCGGATTGCTGCCTCTATTGGAACGCGCCCATCACGCACGCGGCCAAGTCTTCATGACCTGCACCGAGGAAAACTGGCCGCGCGAACTGGGCCGCGACCTGCTCCGCTGGGAAATCAAATCTGGCACCCTCACCGCCGCGAAACCGGACTGAACTCGGAGGCCAAAGAAAGGCCCGAAACAGCTCAATGAAGATAATTCTCTCCCGCCCTTTTAGCCTTTTGTGCCTCTTCGTGGCGAAAAATCCTCCCCCACTTACAGTGCCGCTCGCAACACTTCGCCCAACTCTAGTGCCGTCAGCGGGATCGAATTTGCCTTCATGCTGCTGGCTTGCAGCGCCTTTTCCACCACGCCTGAAACGTCACCCTCGGTCACTCCCCAAGTGCGCAGCGGCACAATTTGCAACGCCCGGCACAACTCTCGCGTCCACGCCACGCCATCGTCCGCCGTGGCCTGCGGCTGGCCGGTGAGCAAACGCGCTACCTCGTCGTAGCGCCGCAGCGCAGCACCCTCCGGCATTCGCTCACGCAAGGCCCGCACGTTCGCCGCCATCACACCGGGCAGCAACGCGGCGCACACGGCCCCGTGTGGCGCGGGAAACATTCCGCCAATCGGCGCGGCAAAACCATGCACCGCGCCCAAGCCCGCGTTCGCCAATGCCATCCCGCCAAACAGGCTCGCTAACGCCATGTCTTCGCGCGCGGCCGCGTCGTCGCCGCGCTCGAACGCCCGTCGCAACGAGCGAGCCGCGCGCCGCAGCCCCTCGACACACACGCCGTCCGTCAGCGGGTTCGCCCGCACGCAAACGTAAGACTCGATGAGTTGCGTGAGCGCATCCATGCCCGTGCTGGCGGTCAATTCGGGCGGCAAGTTCAGCGTGAGTTCCGGATCCACGAGCGCAACGCGCGGCAGCAAGTGCGGGCTGCGCAAGCTGGCCTTCAAGCGATGTTCTGGCGACGCCAGCACGGCGTTGCGAGTCACCTCCGCCCCCGTGCCTGCCGTGGTGGGAATCGCTAACAACGGCGCGGCCGGTCGCGTCAACGGCGCACCGCGCCCGATGACTTCCAGATAATCAGCCAACGCGCCTCCGTTCGTGAGCAACCCCGCGATGGCCTTGGCCGCGTCAATCGCACTGCCACCGCCGAAAGCGATGACGGAACCACACCCCGCCTTGCGCGCCAGCTCCAACCCGTCCCGCACCGCGTCCGTGGTCGGCTCGCCAGTGATGGCACACATCTCAAAACCCACCTGCAACGCAGCCAGTTGCGCGCACAACCCTTCGGCCCGCGCGGACGATTTGCCCGTGACGACGAGCGCGCGAGTGCCCAATTGCTTGGCGATGGCCCCGGCTTGCTTGAAAGTGCCAGGACCAAACAGAACCCGATGAGCGGTGGCGAACTCGAAGGTCATTCAACACGCAGCGGCCAATTCACCACCCCGCGTCCTCCGGAAACACATTCCCAAATTTCACGCTCGTGCGCGGCGCGGCCATCATCGACGCAACCGTGTCGCGCCACGCGGCGTAGTGGGCCGTTTCCTTGTGGCGCGCCGGGGCATCGGCGTTGCGATAAGCCTCCACGAGCACGAAGCGCGTCGGGTCATCCGCCTGCTGCACCACGTCAAAGCGCGCGATGCCCGGCTCCTGCACGCTGGCGCGGGCGTTGGCGAGCGTCGCGGCCTGAAACGCGGCGACGCACTCCGGCTTCACCTGCACGTGGACGTGAACGACAAGCAATGAACCGAGTTGCATTTCGCGGAAGGTTTAATAAGGAAAGCAGGAAAGCAAGCGAGAGCCGCCCGAACGAGTTCACTCATTCCTGCCCTCCTGCTTTCCTAATTAAAACCGTGCCTCAGAACCCGAGCTTTTGCAGCTCCACCTGAAGCAAATCCTGAAATTCCATGATGTCCGTCTGCGTGGGTCGGTAGCCCTTTTGCGCCGGCACCAAGCCCGGTCGGCCCATCTCGTCGAGATACCAATCGGCCTTCTGCCCATCGCTGAAAGTCACCTTGCCGCTGACCACCGTGCCAGGGCGCGCGAGTTTGTCCACGGTCACCGACGTGCGGCCGCCGGGGACCGGGGCGGCTGCATCCGGCACCAACCCCGCAGCCGCACCGGCGGGTGCCGACGTGCCTGCACTCGCGGGCGCGATGGGCGAGGCGGCGGCGGGAGCCTTCGGCGGCTCGGGGTCCTTGGGCTTGAGGCGCAAGTCATCGAGCAGAAAGCGCACTTCCATGTAGGTCATGGTCACGCCGAGTTCGGCGATCATCTTTTTCTGCACGTCGGCGACCTTGAGGCCCTCGTCGAGCCAGGTTGAAATCTGCTGCTTTTGCGCGTCGGTCAAATTCATGAGCAAGTGGCCCTCTTTCTACTCCTTTTCACGACCGGCTCCAAGCCCCAAATCCCCATCGTAACCCAGCTTGACCCGCCGCGCGCTTCGCCAAACTCTTGGCCCATGACCACAACGCACTCGCGCCGCTCCTTTCTCCGCGCCTCCGCCACCCTTCCACTGCTCGGGCTCGGCGGCGGAATTTTCACGTCGCGAGCGCGGGCGGCCTCGCCCGTGGCCGCTTTGTCACCCGCAAATGATCGCATCCAAAAAGCCCGCGAAGTCGCCCTGTCCGTGTTGAAGCCCAGCCCGCGCGACCTTGATTACGGCTTCAAGCTGCACGCGGAATCACTCGTGTTTGAAAGCTACGGCTTCGCGCCGCGCGCCGCGCTGGACGGGGCGAAGTTCACCGAGTTCGCCGCCGGTGGTGCGACAGAACCGGAACTGGCGGACCTGCGCGAGGAGATGAGCATGACGCGCTGGGCCACGGACACAGCCGAGCGAAAGGAATTTCTTGAAGCCTTCCGCGCCGCGGGCGTGACGTGCGTCTTCCAGAACACCGGCGAGGAGGGCAGCGACCCGCTCCGGCTCGTCAAGCGCCTCGCGCGCTTCACCTACGCCACGGACCTCGCGCGCGAAGATTGTTTCAAGGCCACGCGTCCCGACGACATCGTCGCGGCGAAGAAAGCGGGCCGGCAGTGCCTTTACTTCACCACGAACGGCGTGCCGCTGCGCCAACAGTGGGAGAGCGTGCGTGACGAACTGCGGCTCATCCGCATCTTCCAGGAACTTGGCGTGCGCATGATGCACCTGACCTACAACCGCCGGAACCCCATCGGCGACGGCGCGGGCGAGCCCAACGACGGCGGGCTCTCGGACTTCGGCCACGCGGTCGTCGCGGAGATGAACCGCCTTGGTGTCATCGTGGATGTAGCGCACTCCGGCTGGCGCACGAGCCTCGAAGCGGCCAAGGCGTCCCGCAAACCGATGGTCGCCAGCCACACGACTTGCGCCGGGCTCTACAAACACTTCCGCGGCAAGCCCGACGAGACGGTGAAAGCCATTTGCGACACAGGCGGGCTGATCGGCATCTGCTGCATCCCGCGCTTCCTTGGCGGCAACGGCGATCTCGGCGCGTTCCTCGACCACATTGATTACGCGGTGAAGAAGTTCGGCGCGGATCACGTGGCCATCGGGCCGGACATCTCCTACACCTCGCGTAACGAGGAGGCCGAGCGCGCAAAAGTCCTGAAGCGCAAGGACGGCTCCTCGCCCGTCTCCGCTGCGGGCGGGCGCTGGGAGCACCTCTGGCCCGCCGATGATTACCGCCCCAAACCGCACGCCGACGCGAGCCTCGCGTGGACCAACTGGCCGTTCTACACGGTTGGCCTCGTGCAGCGCGGCCACAGCGACACGACGATCCGGAAAATTCTCGGTGAAAACACCCTCCGCGTCGCGCGCGCAAACTTCACTGAAATGTGAGTCACTTTGCCGGTGGCAACGCCAGCAAGAGCGCCGTCGTCGCCCAACTGGCAGCGCTGATGGAGATGAACTGATTGGTGCCGTGCGGGTAGCCGGACTCGAAGTAGCTTTGGATCGGCTTGCTGCGCGAGGTGACGAGCCAAGAACCATCGGGCAGTTGTTTCGAGAGCAAGTAGTTCAGTCCCTTGCGATACGCCGCATCAGTCGTGGCGAGTCCGCTGGCTTGATGGAGCGCCACGAGCGCAGTGCTCGTGGCGTAAACGTCGGTTTGCATCCCGGCAAGCTGCTCCCAACCGCCATCGACGCGTTGTGTGCCGAGCAATTCCTTTGCAGCCTTTTGAATTTCTCCAGCGGCCGCGCCAGCGACGTGCAACGCGCGCAGGCGGAACACGCGATCTTCCGTGTCCAGCGCCGGAGTCTTGAGCAGCCAGGCGCGAACTTGCTCGGTGCGCTGGCTGATTCGCTCGCGTTGCTCCGGCGGGCCAAACGTCTTCAACCCGCGCAAAGCGACGTGCGTGGAGGTGAACAAGCTTTGCTCGGTCGGTGGGCGGCGTGACTGCGGCTTCCAGTGTTCAAATTCGCGCTGCCATTGCAGGAGATACTCAATGACGGCGGCGGTCGTCGCGTCGGGTTTCCAACCGCCATTCTCGAGCGCCCAGAGCGCGTAGCCGGCCGTGTCCGTCTGACCACCCTGGCCTTTGCCGGCGAGGTAGTTCGTCCGATTCTTCTCGAGAAAGCCGGCGGTGAACTTGATTTGCTTCTGCAATTCCTCCGTGTCGATTTTGATGCCACGCGACTGCGCCGCGGCGAGCGCCATGATGGGCAGCCCCTGGTTGTGACAGGTGAAGCAACGCTCGCGCTTCTCCATCGAGCCACGCGCGCCAGCGGTGATCAACGGTAGGGATCGCTCGACGGCGGCGCGAATTGCTTCGGCCTCGGCAGCCGGGGCAGAGGCGGCGGCGCAATCAAATGCGGCGAGAACGGCGATTAGAGCAAGAGCAAGGCGGAGCATGGCAGATGTGGTGTGCGCCCGTGGTTATGCCGCACCCCTTGCAGTCGGTCAAACCCGCATCTCATCGCAAGCAAAAAGGCCGGAGCAGACGCTCCGGCCTCGCAGGGAATGTTTTTGAAAGATTACGAGCAACCGAGGCTTTCGCCGCAGTTGAGGCACTTGAAGCACGCGCCGTTGCGCACCGCAATGTGGCCGCACTTTGGACAGGCAGGCGCGTCGTGCATGAAGTGTTTCAGCGCATCGCTGAGGCTCTCGACCTTGTATTCGGGCTTGCCGTTGCCTGCGGACTTGAGCACCTCGCTCTTCACTAGGATGTCGGTGTCACCGGAGAGCGGCAGCTCGGGCACTGAGCGGTTCACGCTCTGGCGCTCGATCTCGGTGAGGCCGGGCAACGGGAGGTTGGGCTGGCCGTCCTTGGCGTTGGCCTCGCGGTAGCCTTCGATGAACTGGAAGGCGAGCCAGCGGAACACGTAGTCGATGATGCTGCTGGCGCGGCCGATTTCCGGGTTCTTGGTGAAACCGCTCGGCTCGAAGCGTTGGTGGGCGAACTTGCGAACGAGCGCATCCAACGGCACACCGTATTGCAACGACATGCTGGTGAGCGCAGCGACGCTGTCCATGAGGCCGCCGATGGTGGAACCTTCCTTCGACATCGTGATGAACAGCTCGCCGGGCGAGCCATCCGGGAAGACGCCGACGGTGAGGTAGCCCTCGTGGCCAGCAACATCGAACTTGTGCGTGTAGGAAGCGCGCGTGTCCGGGAGCTTGCGGCGGAGGGGCTTGCCGACCTGTTCGTGCAGGCGGGAAATCTCCGTCTCGAGTTCCTTGATGCGGCTCTCGAAGGTGGCGGTCTGTTCAGCGGTGGCGGCGGCGGCGTTCGCAGCCTTGTCGGCACCTTCGTTGGTCTTCTTGGTGTTGAGCGGCTGGGAGCGCTTGGAGCCGTCGCGGTAGATGGCGACGCACTTGAGGCCCATGCGCCAAGCTTGCACGTAGGCGTCGCGCACGTCGGCAACGGTGGCCTCGCTGGGGAGGTTGACGGTCTTGCTGATGGCACCGCTGATGAAGGGCTGGGCGGCGGCCATCATGCTGAGGTGGGCCATGTAGTGGATGCTGCGCTTGCCTTTGTGGGCCTTGAACGCGCAGTCGAACACTTCGAGATGGTTGGGCTTGAGGCCGCTCTTGATGGTCGCGCCGTTTTCCTCGACGTCTTCGATGGTGTCGTGCTTCTCGATGTGCGCGATGATCGATTCGATTTCCGTCTCGTTGTAACCGAGGCGGCGCAGCGCGTCAGCCACGCCACGGTTCACGATCTTCAACATGCCGCCTCCGGCGAGCAGTTTGTATTTCACCAGCGCGATGTCGGGCTCGACGCCGGTGGTGTCGCAATCCATGAGGAAGGCGATGGTGCCGGTGGGCGCGAGAACGGTGACCTGCGCGTTGCGATAGCCGTGCTTTTTGCCCTTGGCGAGCGCACCATCCCAGACGCGGCGGGCCTCATCCTTGAGGTAGTTGAATTCCTGGCTGGGCTGGATGTCCTCGACGGCGTTGCGGTGGAGGTGAATGACGCCGAGCATGGAATCAACGTTGTCCTTCTTGACGGTCTTGGTGACGCCGGAGCAACGCGCGTCGCGATAACCCTTGAAGGCTCCCATCTGCGCAGCGAGTTCAGCGCTCTGCTCGTAGGCGTGGCCGGTCATGATGGCGGTGATGGCACCGGCGAGCGCGCGGCCTTCGTTCGAGTCGTAGGGCAGACCGTAGCTCATGCAAAGCGAGCCGAGGTTCGCGAAGCCGAGGCCGAGCGTGCGGAAGATGTGCGAGTTCTCGGCGATTTCCTTGGTAGGATAGCTCGCGTTGTCCACGAGGATTTCTTGCGCGGTGATGTAGATGCGCACGGCGGCCTTGAAGCGCTCGACATCGAACTTGCCATCCTCGCGCTTGAACTTCATCAAGTTTAGCGAGGCGAGGTTGCACGCGGTGTTGTTGAGGAACACGTATTCACTGCACGGATTGGTGGAGTGGATGGGCTCAGTGCCTTTGCAGGTGTGCCACTTTTGGATCGCGCCGTCGTATTGGAGGCCGGGGTCGCCGCAGATGTGGGTGCCTTCGGCGATTTTGTTGAGCAGCGTGTTCGCGTCTTTTTTCTGGAGCGGCTGGCCGGTGGTGCTGGAGCGCGTCCACCATTCCTTGCCTTCGAGCGCGGCCGACATGAACTCGTCGGAAACGCGCACGGAAAGGTTTTCGTTCTGATACATCACGGAGCCGTAGGCGTCACCGTTGAAGGAGCCGTCGTAGCCTTGTTCGATGAGTGCCCAGGCCTTTTTCTCTTCCTTCTGCTTGCAGTCGATGAATTCCTCGATGTCGCCGTGCCAATCGCGCAGCGTGTTCATCTTCGCGGCGCGGCGGGTCTTGCCGCCGGATTTCACGACATTGGCGACCTGATCGTAAACTTTCAGGAAGGAGAGCGGGCCGCTGGGCTTGCCGCCGCCGGAGAGTTTCTCGCGGGAGCTGCGGATGGGCGTAAGGTCAGTGCCAGTGCCGGAGCCGTGCTTGAAGAGCATCGCCTCGGAGTAGGCGAGGTGCATAATGGACTCCATGTTGTCCTCAACGGCCTGAATGAAGCACGCGCTACCCTGCGGATATTCGTATTGGGTATGGGCGCGCTCGGCGATGCTGGTCTTGCGGTTCACGAACCAGTTGCCTTTGCCGGAGGTTTTGCCGACGCCGTATTGGTGGTAGAGACCGACGTTGAACCAGACCGGGGAGTTGAACGCGCCGTATTGGTTCACGCAGAGCCAGGTTAGCTCGTCGTAAAAGACCTCGCCGTCCGCCTTGCTGAAGTAACCATCCTTGATGCCCCAATCGGCGAGCGTGCGGGTGACGCGGTGGATGAGCTGCTTGACGGACTTTTCCCGTTCAGCCTTGGTGGGGTCACCGTAAAAATACTTCGAGCAAACCACCTTGGTGGCGAGGAGCGACCAACTCTTGGGCACTTCGACGCCTTCCTGCTTGAAAATGGTCTTGCCGGAATCGTCGGTGATCTCGGCGGTGCGCTTGTCCCATTCGATCTGGTCGAAGGGCTTCACCTTGGCGTCGGAGAACACACGCTGGAGGTGGAGAGGTTTCTTGCCGGACTTGGCGGCGGGTTTGGTAGCACGCGGGGCGGACACGGC
>RFVF01000126.1 GCA_009922615.1 Pseudomonadota bacterium | reverse complement strand
ACGATGGTGTTCGGGATGACGCCCTTGTTGTTCAGGCGCGTGCAGGCATCCGTCACGTCGAGCACGAAATTGATCGTCGCGATGTTGGCCTCGGTGTAGTTCACCGACGCCGCCGTCGCGGTGAAGTTGGTGGAATTCATGATCTCCGCCGCCACGCGAACCTCGTGGCCCAGCATGACCGAGCGCATGCACATTTTGCCGGCTTGCACTTCGGCTTGGAAGAAGCGGGACACGTCGGCCTTGTAGGTGTCGTCCACCGGCTCCTCCTGGCCGTAGTCCTCGACCGTGTAGTTGTCGGCCTCGTAGGCGCGCACGACGCGGCCATAACTGCCGCTGGGGGTGCGCTTAGTGGCGTCGGGGTTGAGCAGTTCGCCCTTGGTCAGGCGAAACTTCGGCCACTGGCCGGACTTGACCGGCACGTTCCAAACGGGGAACACCTTGAGGCCGATCAACATGCTGTCGGCTTGCGCGGCTTCGGTGACGAGGCAATTTACATCGCCGCGAAGTGTGGTCTGTGAGTCAGAGAATGCCATAGGTCAGTCTGTTTTTGTTGGTGGTGCTGAGATTTACAGGGCGCGGCAGATTACCGTCAGGACGATGCTGCCTTCAACGAAGGCCGTGGTGCTCGCGGCCTCGATACTGAACACGTCAGTCGCGGCGAACGTGTTGCCGGCGGTGATGGCCGACGCGGAGACAACCGCGCCGAGCGGGGTCATGTTCGCGGAAGTCAACGCCAGCGAGCCGCCGGTCAGGTTGGTGCTGCCGATCTCGAGGTTAAGCGTCGAGAGCTTGCTGCCAGTCGTGGCCGGCGATGTCACGCTCGCGTAGAAGCCGACGATCTTTCCGGCAAAGCCGAGCGGGAAGTCAGTGAGCAGGTCGCCGTTGGCGATGGTGGCGAGGTTGATTGGGAACTGGAAAATGACCGGCGCTCCGGTGGCGAGTTCCGAGCTGGGCGCGGCTTCGATGATATCACCATCGGCGGACGCAGCCGTCACGGCCTCAAAGCCAATCGGAGCGCCGCCGGCCAAAACCGTCGAGCCGTCGTCAACCTTGCCGCTTGCAGCGGCGTAAAGCTTCGCTCCGGCGGTAACGGCAGCGGAGGCGATAAAGAAATGCGTGCCGGATTGGTTGCGGAGGCGGACGGTGACGGTGCCGCTGGCAGCGCAGTCTTCAACCGTGGTGCCAATCCACTCGTCAGACACGCCAGCCGCCGAAATGGTGCCGCTGGAATCGAGCAGGACGCGCGTGTTGCGGGGAATGGCAACTGCGGTTGCCGTGAAAGTCTTGAATCCGGTTTCGTTTGCGGAAGCCATGTTGTTTTTGGTGTTTGATGGTTAATTACAGGGAGCCAGCGCCCGACTCTTTCCACGCGACATAAAGCGCGGGAGCCTCGTTGAATGCCTCGTTGAACGCGGCGGACTTGCTCTTGCCGGCGGCGATCTTCTCATTTACGAGCGCCTTGAAATCTTTGGCGGGAGGATTGGCCGCCACGGGCGGAGCGGCGGCAGCAATCGGAGCGCCGCCAGTCTTGGCGAGCGCGGCGGCAACAAGGCTGGACGCCTCGGCCTTGGCGGACGCGACAACCTTGTCAGCGTCGAAATTCAGGAGCGGGGTAAGCTTTAGGATGCTCTCCTCAACGCCCGAAAGCCGCTCTTCAAATTTGGTGCTGGCTGTCACGGTCTGCGCATTAGCAGCGTTCTGTGAGGCAGTGAGCTTCGCGGAAGCGTCGGCGTTTTCAGCGAGCAGCGCGGCGAGCTTGGCCTCGACTTCAAGCGGCGTCGCGCCGAGCTTGGCGAGGATTTCGTCGGAGAGTTTGACGGTCTGGATTGGCATAAGCGTTACTGTTGAGCTTATTAAAACCACGAATGCACCAAGTTGTCAAGTCAACCGCCGCGAATTCCGTAGGTGGCGATGATCTCGTCACGCGTGGTGACGCAATCCACGAGGCCGCAGTCAATGGCCGTCGGCAAGTCTTGCTCCGTTGAACGCGCCGGGAACATGCCGGCCATGTCCCGCGCGGCGAAGTCCACTTGCGGGCGAGCGCGCATGACATAGCTTTGGAACATCGCATTCATCGCGTTAATGCGCGCCTGAATGTGCTGTAGTTGCGGGCCGGTCACGGCGTCTGCGCCAATGCCCTTGAGCGGCGAGGAGCGCACGACAACCGAATTCATTCCCGCGTTTTGTTCCATGCGTGAGCGGTCAACGAATTTGGAATAGGCTCCGATGCTCCCGGCCTGGCTTCCGACGGTCATGCTGATTCGATCACACTGCGAGGCAAACAAATAGGCCAGCGACGCGCAATCGCCTTCAACGTGCGCGAGGATTGGCTTGGCCGTTTGCTTGCGTGCGATGGCGATTTCGTCCGCGAATTCAAACCCGCCCTTGCTGTTGCCGCCTGGCGAATCAAAAAGAAAACACACGCAACGGCTGTCTTGGTTTTCGAGCGCGGCGGCGAGCGCGTCCCGCAACTGCGCAACGGAGCATCCGCCCGAGATGTTGTCAAGCAGCCCCATTTTCGGAGCAATCGGTCCATAGACCGGGATGAAGTCAATGCCCGCTTGACACCACGCGGCGTCACTTTTTTTGCGGTCCACCGTCGGCGGCGCTTTGCCAGCCATATGTGAGTCAACGATCTCAGCAATCACATCAAGCCATAGCGGCTGAATGAGCCAAGGGTCTTGCATGACGGCGGCGGAGACGTGTGACAGTGTGGGGTTGCTGCTCATGGTTTTTCCTTTGCGTCTTTGGCCGGCGCGGGGGACTGCATTCCGTAAGTCGGGCCGATGTTGGCCCCGCCCATCATGGCGAGGACTTCTTTCATCGAAAGCGCGCCGCCCGTCTCTTCGGAAATCTGCGTCGCAAGTTGAATCCGGTGCCGCACTTCACCCGCGCGCGCGGTGCGAACGTCAACGCCCTGCCAGCCTTGCTCGCGGCAAATGCTCTCCTCGGTGCGGCAGCCCGCGTTCAACTCCGCGAGGTTCGCAGAGGATTCGCGGCCAACGTCGGCGGTGATATAGGCCGGGCGAAGGGCCTGGAAAAACATCCAGTTTGGATTCCGGGCAATCAAGCCTCGCTCCATTTGGTCACATGCAAACCAGCAAGCCAGCGGGTCTATAACCCGACGTTCTAGGTTGTCCATCTCGGCATTGAATGTCCGCTCCGCCATCTTGGAGACTAGGCGGACGGACGTGCCAGTCAGCCCCGAAAGGTTCCACACGATTTCGTAAGGCAGATGGATTCCTAAAGAGATTCCGCGAATAGTGAACTCAACCAGCCAGCGCCAACCTTCAGCCGGACGCTCTGACGTAAACATGGACAGATCGTCACCGTGCGCCATGTAGCGCATGATGCCAGCGGCCATGTCCTCTAGCTTTTGCGTGTTGCCCGCGTTGTCCGTCGCGCCGTCGGCGAGGGCTTGCGGACCCATCTTCGCGCCAAGCGCGTTGCGTTCCAGAATGGTGAGGTTGCTGGCGATCTTCTGCGCAAGCTGCTCCGCCTCGATTGTCTCTTTAAGGTCGTCAAGCGAATTGATGACGGCGGCGAAAGAGGACACGCCGCGATAGCTCTCAAAGCGTTCGGAGTGGTGGTAGTGAAGGAATTCCGTGGCGTCCACATAACGCGGATTGGTGAACGCTCCCCAGCCGGTGCGGTCGCATACGGTGAAGCCGCGCTTGCGGCCTTGGGCGTCAATCCAGACTCCGCCCACGTCGCGCGGGACGTTGGACGGCAGCACGTTGTCAAAGCCAACGGTTCCGCCCTTTGCGTTCGTGATTCGGTCGGCCTCGATGCCGCGCACTTTCAACTCTTCGCCGTCGCGCTCCTTGTGAAGAAACGCGTCGCCGTCACAATGCGATGACTCGACCAGCGTGCGCAGAATTTGCGGCAGCGTGTTCTCCCCCGTCGCGTCGCAGGTGCGCGTCCACGCGGCCCATGCGTCTTGCATCTGCATATCCCAATCGTGATCGCCGGTAATCCATTGAACCATCGCTTGCGGATGGACGCAGTAATCGGCGTAGCGGCGAAGGATTGCGCCGGGGAGCGGCGTGTTCTGGCGAAGGCTCCGCGCCTTGGACATTAGAAACTCACGCGTGCCGTAGTTAAGGTCGGTGTCATGCGAGACAAGCCGCGTGCGACGTGAGCGGCGAAGTCGGGAGTTTTGCCCGCCCTCCCAT
Organism: Pseudomonadota bacterium; assembly: GCA_009922615.1. Taxonomy (GTDB): domain Bacteria; phylum Verrucomicrobiota; class Verrucomicrobiia; order Limisphaerales; family SXTU01; genus SXTU01. The sequence continues at coordinate 6,543 of RFVF01000126.1, read as the reverse complement.
TCGCCAGAAAGCAACTTGATGCCGGCCTCGTTATAGGTGCCGGGCGCGAGCGCGGCAGAGGGCAGCGTCATCAGATTCCTAGAGACGCGCGCGGCAACGCGGAGACGTTCGATAATGTTCATCCGTTGCTAGAGAAGTCAGCGAAGGTTTTGGTCACGCGTGAGCCGCTGGAAATGGCGAGAGCTTGGTTAATCCAAGCGAGGTCTTGCTGTAGCGTTGCAAGGTTTCGGCTCGTGCTCCTGCCGCTGCCGGAATAGGACTCGCCCGCGCCCTTGCAAGCTGAGATGGCTGCCAGCGTAGCCGCGCGCTGGGTGGCGAGTTCGGCGGAGGTCAAGCCAATGTAGGGATTTGGAGCGGCCATGCCCCATTATCTCTAACATTAGCGCGCGTAATCGTCAAGGCGACGACTTGAGCCGCTCTAATTCTCCTTTGTGAACTTCTCAATAATGCTCGCGGAATCGGCAAACGCAATTTGCATGAGTTCGCATGACGCCGCGTGGTCGTGACCTTTTTTCTTCCACTCGCCGGGGTCTCCGGGTCCGCTGCCGGGAACAAACTCATAGGCCGACAACTGGCGGAGGTAGTCAACGTGAGCGTCGCGCGGGACTTGCCACGGAGGGCCTTCACCTTTCAGGAATACGTTGTAGAGTTTCCCGAGGTAATGGCTCTTAGACCATAGGTAAGCGTTCGTCAAAACGTGTTGCCCGACGCCCGTGTTGAATGGGCTGCGCTTCCAATAGGTTCGCACTTGCCCGTCTCGAAAGCTGTCGGCCTTGTCACCCTTGAATGAGTGCCAGCCGTATTTGAGACACGCCATTCGCCAGCGATAGACGTTGCCAGTGTCTTCCTCGTCATATCCGCCATCGTCACCGGCCACGTTGCGGATGCCCCGGTCGATCTGGAATTTGCGAAGCTCGTCGAAGTTGTCGAGCATCATTCCAAACTCGATCAACCTAGACGCGCCGCCTTTGAGCCATTGGCGCCAGACATAGACTAGGTGGCCCTTTTGCCGGTCAACCGTCAGCACGTTGTAAATCGTGCCGGCTGATTCGTGAAACTTTTCCCCGGTGCGATAGTTCCCGACGCGGGCCATTATGTCCGACGCTTCAACACGGCTAGCGAGCATTTCCCACGGCTCTCCCTGAGAGTCACAAACGAAAGCCTTTAGCGGCTCTGTGTCACCCGTGGACTTCAAAGCCTGGGTAGCGGAGAGGAATTCAACAGCCTGCGCTCCAAAACCTAGCGAGGCCATCGGCATATAACTAACATTCCAGTGCAGCGAAGGGAATTCCTCGGCTCGCTTCGGGGTGCGGTGAAGCTCAGTTACGTCACGCAACAAGGCGATGCGTTGCGTCTCGGGAATTAGATGGCCGCAAGCCTCGCACTCGTAATGCGCCGACGCTGATACGGCTTCCATGTTCCATGAGCCATCGGCGTTGCGCGTGCGCTCATCGTCCGGCCAGACAACCCCGCCGCGCTCGCGTTGCTCAGGGAAAATGGGCGTCGCCTTTTTGCCAAAGCGGAACGGCTGCCGATGCTGGCACGCCGGGCAGGTGAACAAGAGCAGGCCGCGCGAGCCGCTTTCGTAGTCGCGGTGGAGTGAGTCATCTTTGATGCCAGCGGTCCCGATGCTCAACTCTTGCGCGTTGCCGAAAGTCACGATGCGCTTCCGCGCAAGCTCGATCATGCCAGGCCGCCACTCGCGCCGCTCGTCACAAATGAGCAGTCCAACGGGGTCGGATGTCATGTCGGCCTTGGACACCGCGCCGCGAATCATCAAGTCCATTGATGCGAACTGAACCAGCCGGCCAGTCCATTCGCTCCGATCTTTCGGCGCGAGCCGCCGCACCTTTTCGCAGTCGAGAATGAACGGGTAAAGGCGTCGCTTCGCAAACTCCTTTGCCTTTTCCGTGCTGGCTGACACCCACATGGCCGGCGTCGGGTTCTCCGCAATGCGCGCGAGGAGTGTGAGCATGACCGCTGTCGTCTTGGCTGACTGCGCAGAGGTTATCGCCGTGATTCGTTTCATCCGTCGGCGTTGCGCGTGCGCGAGGAAGGCGCGGAGTTGAGGGTAGAATTCCAGCGAGAGCGCACCTTGAATGTAGCTCGTATGGTCGAGCCTGACGTTTGCTTCCGCCCACTGCGCAAAGGTCATTTGCGACGGCGGCAGAATCGCCTCTGCCATGTAGCCCCATGCGTTCACTTATCACGCTCCGCGAACTGGCGGCTGGTCGCTTCCAACACGCCAACGATCTCTTTGTTCAGCGACTCTTCAATCGTCACCGGGTCCGTGGCAATGGCGAGCGATTGCGAGACGCGGCGCGGGATGGTGAGCAGTTGGCTTTTGAGTTCACCGAATCCGCGCATGATGTCGCGCCGCACTTCCTCGGCTGGCAATAGGTCACGACGCAAGACTTCGTTCCCGATTTCAAGCTTCTCCGCGCGGGCTTTTTTGATGCGCTCATCCGCGTTGCTTTTAGATTCAAGGCGCGCATCCAAGTAGGTGGTCCATTTGGTCACGGCTTCACGCAGCGGAATCTGGCCGTCAACCAGCGGCGGCAGTGTGCCGTCAGCCGAGAGCTTCGTTATGTGGCCGCGCGTGCGGTTCACCAACTCGCCGAATTCCGCCGCGCTGACTTTGATTTGGGTTTTCATGGGTGTTTGTGTTGTATCATGGAAAAAATGCGCTCCTCATAGGGGCAGGGTGCAGGGCCAACGCACGGGGGGAATCCGGCTGGCAAAAGATTTCTTGCACCCTCCCTCGGGGTGACCGTCGCGTGACAGCGTGACAATTCAATGATGACGGGCCTTTCGTGCGCGTCCTTTGCCGTGACAGTGCCGTGACATTTTCCACCCCTGCCGTGACAGTCCGCCCGGTGTCACGGCTGCGCTGTGCGTTGTCACGGTTTGTCACGGATGGCAGGTGGTCATTTCACCCGTTGCTATCAGCGATTGTCACGGTGTCACGTCTGCGGCAGGGGGCGGGGCGGGCAGGTAGCGGGCAAAGGCGTCGGCGAAATCTTCGGCGAAGTAGCCCTTGGCCCGTTCCACTCCGTCGCGCATGGTCCGGCTCGTGATCCCGTAGGGCTTCAGCCTGTCGGCCAACTGCCGGGCATTCAGGCCCTCGCCGTGATTGAAGGTGGTCCACGGTTCTTCCTCTTGGGCATTCAGGAAGGCCAGCAGGTCTTTGGACAGCGCACGGTCAACGGGGTGTTGCGTGAAGTAAGCACGGCAGGCCAGCAGGAGCTTCACCGTCTGCGAATCGTCTTCCTTGTCAGCAGAGAGGGCCACGGCGGCCTGGCGGGCCACGGTGGGCCATTCTCCGCCCGCAAGGTCCGCGATGGCCAACAGGGGACGCCACAGGTCCGCCGCGCGGTCATTCAGCACGTCCGGCGTGGGCGAGTCTGTGTCGGTAAGGTGGGCTTCGTTATCTTTCACCCAGCGCACGCACTTGCGCCGCAGTTCCTCGCCGTCAAAGCCCCGGAACCGCTCCACGGTGTCCCCCGGTTGCTTCCTTCGCATGGGGACGACGATGGTCCGGTCCGCCAGCGTGCCGGGCAGCTTGCCGATCCCGGCGAACAGTTTCGGGCCAAAGACGTTGAAGGTCTTCGGCTCGTGGTTTTCGCCGACGCAGCGAAGGACGAAAGCTGACTCGCGGGTGAAGCCGGCGTTCAAAATGCCTCGCAGTTCTTCGTTTTTGGCAACGAACGTATCCACCTCGTCTATCAGCATGGTCGGGCCGTCCCTTTCAATCACCCGAAACATGGCGGCGGGAGCGACGTTGCTGGCGGACAACGCACGGTGAGCGAGCGCGCCCACGAGGGAAAGCCCGGTTGACTTGCCGCAACGCTTCTCTGGCGAAAGCAGGGCCAGATAGGCGGCAATGCGGCCAAGCTGGTAAGCGTAGGAGTGGACGATCCACAGGGCCAACGTCGGGGCCGCATGGTCCGGCAGGACGATGTAGCGGGAGAAGGTTGCCCGCAATTCATCCAAGAGTTGCCCGCCGTCCACGGCTTCGGGCCACGGCTCCGGGGTGATTTGCCAGTCTTGCAAGGGGGCGTGCTTCGGCGTAGGATTCGGGGCAGTTGAATTGGTCTTGCGCGGTTGGCTTGTCAGAGCCGCCGCGCTTTTTTCTTGTTCAAGGTTGAGCGTTTTCATTGTTCGGAATCAGGTCTTCAAGTTGCGGTTGGTCTTCGGGGCGGAGCCGGGTGAGGTCGTTCAAGTCTTTTGCTGGCGTGCCGTCGGCCATGAGCAGGCCGGCGAAGTCGGCGGCGTCAACGCGTGCGCCTACGGAGTCGAGTTGAGCCTTCCACCGGATAGCGGCGGCGTGGCCGGCTTCATCGGTGTGGGCCATGATGCGGATGCGTTTGCCGGCAAAGAGCGGCAGGGCATCGGCATGAATGGAGTTGGACGCGCCCAGCATGGCGACGGCGGCAACGTCCACCTCGCGTTGGTGCGCGTGAATCCAGTGGTGCGCGGAGAGCAAGTCAGGTCCGCCCTCGCAGAGCAGGACGCAGGGCAGGGCGAGGCTTTCGCGTGCGCCGATGGGCCAAGCGGCACGCGAGCCGGGGAGCGTCTGGGCCTTGGCCTTGATGCCGGGCCACGGCTGGCCATCCATGCGGCGGGCTTGGGCATTCACCCGCTCGCCGTCCGTGACGATCCACGCAGGCGAATCCTTCCATGCTCCAAACCAGAGCAGGCCGCGCGCGGCCATGAGCGTCACGCCTTCAACGGAGACGTGCCGCAGCTTGGCCAGCGGGACTATCGCGCGGTGGGCCGTGTCATCATCTCCGGTGAGCGGCGATTCAAACGGGGGCCAGGTCTTGCGCTTCTGCGCTTGCTCGCCTTCCGCGTCGGCAGGCTTGGGTCGGGGTGGCCGTGGTGCGGTGGGCATCGGCGAGCCGCCCGCAAGTTTTATGAACGCACGGCAGGCTTCGGCGTGCGGCAGGCCGCTGGCGTGCTGGTAGAAGTCCACGGCATCACCTCCGCCACAGCCGGCGAAGCAATTCCAGAGCGCACCGTCCGCCGTGATGGAGAAGGACGCGCTCCGGTCTTCGTGGAAGGGGCAGCGGCAGGATTTGGACGGGATGCCTTCAAGCCGGAAGTGCGGCCAGAGGTCGTGGACAGTGAGCCGGGCTTTGGCTTCGGCGAGTTTCATTCCGCACCGTCCCCTTCTGCGCTCGCTTCGCACTGGGCGACGAAATCGAGTATCGAGCCGAGATGGAACAATCGCGTCCCCTTGCTCCGCCCTGCCTCGCGGATGCTCACGCTGCGAATCTTTCCGTCGCCCGCTAACTCGTAAAGTTTGGCGCGGGAGAAGCCGCAGTAGTGCTCCGGGCCGGACTTGGGCGCGCGAATCCAGACGGGCAACTGCCCTTGGCGTTCCGCCATGAGTTCGGCGGCAGTGGTGGCGAGCTTGCGACGAACGGCCGGGGTCGCTTCCGGGGCAACGGTTTGTCCGTCGTTGCTGCGGGTGTTAGATATGTTCACGCTGGCAACGTTGCACAGCGCGGGGAGACGTATCTAATACTGGATAATTGAAACTCAGTTCGATTTCTTGAGCTTCAATTATGTGGATGGCTTCCGTCCCTTCTTATCCGGCAAAAATTTGAGTCCCATCTCCTTTGCCCATCGGCGAAAAAGGACAATATCAATCGGCTTGCCGATTTGTTTGCTTATCATCGCGCACCATTCGTTGGCGGTAAGGTCCCATCCACCCTCAACTTCTCGGCCTGCCTGCTGACAAAGGGCCATCAATCCAATCCGGTAACGCGCAGCGTCGAGAGGTTTGTCATGACGTTCAATAGCATCGGCCAGATGACGCAAAAAAGTCCCATCTCTCCTGCGAACGGCGTCGGTAATTTTAGGTTCTAAATGCGACGAGAATAATTGCATGAGTCCGCCCTTGTTTGATCTCACTTCTTCGGCGAACTTCTTAGGATCAGTGCAAGTGGCAAACACCGACCAAATCATGACAAAGGCGGTTGCGTCTCGGTCATGCTCAACCCCGTAGTGTGCCGCTAAGGTGCGGGCTTCTGGCGGAAGTTGTGCCAACGCTTTAACTAAAAGGAGTTTCTTCTTTTTCATTCCGTGTGCCCGCATCGGTTGCACTTCTAAAACACTCGCGGGGCAGACACGTCATTCGAGCAAAGCGCGAGCTAAAACCTTTTTGGCTGATGCGATAGCCTTCTTGATCTTCTCGGCCTCTAGCTCCAATTCGTCAACGGTTTGCAGAGCGCGTTCAACGTCCGTTCCGGCCACCCATCCGGCAACCGCCGCAACATCGGCCACGTTCTCGCTAACTACACCTTCGGTCAACCCACGGAGAATTCGAGCGCGGTGTTTGCAAAGCATTCCGTTCTCACCTGCTGGGCAAGAGCAAGCCGCCGAAATCTTGCCGGTGTCGTGGCGGTGAATGGTAACGCAGTAAGGCTCCGCTGCCGATCCTTGCACCAAAAATCTGTGAGTATCCATAAGGGTGAGTGGAAGTTTTTTTCTTTTGTGGAGGTTGTCGCTCTGCCTGCCTGTGTCAATCCCGTTTGC
>RFVF01000125.1 GCA_009922615.1 Pseudomonadota bacterium | reverse complement strand
TGATCAACGACGCGCCCGAACCGGTCCAGCCCGGTGTACTGGTCCCCGCCATCGCCAACGGGCTCACCCGGCTGCTTGATGTAGGTCAGTTCCATAACGCTGGATGTTGACTAGCTACCGTACTCCACCCGCACCATTTCGCCAAGTCCCAGATACGTGTACCCCGCCAACAGGCTGGCGCTCTGCTTCAACGACTCCACCCGGCTCAACACGTCGCTCATGCCGCCTGACGTTCCGTAGTCATACGTCGTCACCCTACCGTCCGGATATGTCTGCGACGTGCGCCGGATGGTGTTCGTGCTGCCATCGGCATACGCATACTGCATCCTCGGAGTGGTGCTCGTATCCACCGCGCCCGCGTGTGACTGGTATTCGTTGACCAACTGCGAGAAGTCGTTGTATTCGGACTTCACTTCGTTGACCACACTGCCGCTGCCCACCGTCGCGTTGTCGTAACTGGTAACGCTCGTGACCATGCCGCGCACCTCGTAAGCGCGGCTGACGCGCAGCACGGCGGTATCCACGCCGCTGCCCGGTGTCGTCACCCGGTCGTTCAACAGCCGGCCCAGCTTGTCATACTCCAACACGCGCACGCAGCCCCGCTGGTCGTTGGTCCGCCTGGTCTGCCCTAGCCGGTTGTAGCTGTATTCCACCCGATCCGAGCTGCCATCGGGATACTCTTTGGCGCGCAGCAGCTCGTTACTGGCGATATCGGAGTCGCTCAAGGTTGTGCCGTAAATCCAAGTCGTCACCTGGTCGCCGGTCACGTTGTTCTTTACCGTCAAGGTCACCAGCTTGCCATCGGTATTGTAGCCATACTCGGTAGTCCGGTTTTGATCCGCCGCCGTGCCACCCGAGACGTAGTTCTCAACCTGCTGCGTCATGCGGCCGGCATCATCGAACTCCTTCTGATTCACCGTGCCCTGGGGATCCACGGTCTGCCAAGCTTCGCCCCGGTCGTCGTAGGCGGTGCTGTTCACCAGCACCGTGTCCGAGCGCGCAGGGATAGTGTCCGGGCGTGTGAAGGCGAGCGCCCCGTTGGTACCGTAATTGGCGGATGCAATCGTCCGGCCCAGCGGATCGGGATAACTGGCCGCGTAGCTCACCCGCGCCTTCGGCTGGGCTCCATTGGGATCCATCAACGGGCCGGTGCCGGTGGCATCGTGGAACCGCTGCCGGGAAACGAGCTGGATGAGGTTGCTGGCAGCGTCATACATGTTCTCCATCTGCTGCATGACCGTGTCGTCCGCCACGCTGCCGGCGTCCGCGTAACTGCTTTCACCCGTGTCGTAGGCCGAGTACTGCACGGTCATGCGGTTGAGGCCGTCGTACTCGCTTTTCTGGAACAAACCGCTGCCGGCAGGGAGCTGTTTGATCACATTGCCAACATCGTCGAACCAGGTATTGCTGGTCAGCGCATTCCCCACCGCGCCAGTGGACGGATTGACCCCGTAGGCCACCGTCTGATACACGCGACCACGGTTGTCGTAGTTCGTTTCGTTCTTGGCAATCAGGTTGCCGCTGGCATTCGTGTTCCGGCGCTCCGTCTTGATCGTCCGATCCAGGTTGTCGTACGTGTACGCAGCGTAGTAGTCCACCTCGCCTTGCTCGGCGGTACGCCGATTGCGGAAGTCGTACGTGTACTGGGTGACGCGAGTCGAGGCGTCGTCCACGTAGGCAGTCTGGGCGGTCAGATTGCCGTCACCGCCGGCCAGGCCATTGTCATACACATTCGACTGCACCTTCACCATGTTGTTAGGTGCGCCGCTTCCGGCCGGGTTGCTGTCCGTGGCTCCCGTGTCGTCGGTCCCGACCCAGCGTTCTGCCACCAATCCGCGCATGTCATAAACAGTGCGGGTGATGGTGCCGCCGGGCGTCTTGACGCGGTTTTGGCGGTCCATCGCGTCGTAGCCGTAGTCGGTCTGGTCGTAGTTGGTCCCGCTGGTCCCGTCACCGGACGGCGGAATCAGGTGGTAGGCACGGGAGAAGTCCAGATTACTCTGATCGTCGTAGTCATTACTGTTCCAGCGGACCCAACTGGTTTGCGGGAAGGTGTCCGTGGGCAGGAGCTTGCCGGCGGTGGAAGCCCGCGTGGCGCTGATTTGATCCACGACGCGGCCGGCACTGTCCATCTGCGTGATGCTGACCGGATTGATCAGCGTGTCGGCACCGGCGGCCTGGTACCCTTGACCGACCCATTGCTCGTAGGTTTCGTCCTGATACACGTGCCAGGTCGCACGCCTGATGGCCGTGGCGGTGCCGCTCAAATCCACCGTGTGCACGGGTCCCAGTTCCTCGACCACGCGGCCGAGAGAATCATTCGTGTAGTCGGTGACGAGATTTAGCCCTCCGCCTGTCGGCGTCACCCAGCCCGCCGGAGCACCGCTCACGATGCTGGTGTTCACGTCGTCAATCCGCTGCACCAGGGCGTTGGTGATCGTGTCATAGACGAAGTGGGTGATGAAGCCCCGTTCGTCCTTGCGCCAGGTTTGCAACCCGAATTCGTTGGACACCACCACCCGGCTGGCCGCCACGCCGGACCCATTTTGACTGGTTGGCACCACGGGCCAGGTGGTCGTCTGCTGCTGGACCTGGACAGTTCCCGGGAACCAGACGTAATCGGACGTGGTGGTGACGGGATCGGAACCACCACCGCTGTCACTGCGGTAAACCGTCTCCGTCTTCGTCGGATAGATCGTCGTGCCACCGGCGGATTGCTGGGCATAGGTCAGCGCACGGAGCTTGATTTCGGTGCCGAGCTGGCCTTGTTTGATCTTCTCATTGCTCAAATAACCCTGGGCCGCACCCGTGGTCGGATCCGTGCTGGCGTAGTATTCGGACAGCCGGAGCAGGCCGCTGTCATTGGACAGATACTCGAACAGCCCGGTGCCCGCATCGTAACCGAGCAGGTCGGGCTTCGCTTCATCGTAGCCAGTCACCGCAGCGGAATCCGCCGACAGCACCAGCCGCCCGTTGACATCATACCGGCTGAATTCAAACCACTGGCTGCTGCCGCTTTGCAGCACTGTCAGAATGACGCTGCCAAGGTAGTTGGTGAAGACGGTCTTGACACTGCCATCGGGCCGAGTTTCAACGGCCTTGACGTTCCAGTGATTGTAGTCATCGGTGAACGAGCTCTCCGTGCGTGCGTAAGTGAAAGTCTGGGCTCCACCATGCACCGATTCCAACGTAACGCGCCGGTCGAAGTCGTATTCGAAGTACTTGTCCGCGTAGAGGGCCACCTGCGCATCCGTCGCGGACACCGGGGTCAGGCCGGCGGCGACCATGCGCGCGTAGGCCTCCGGACCGACCTCGTATTTCAGACCATGCACAAAGCCCAGAGTGTCACCGAACACGTAGTAGCGATAATAGCTGTGGTTGAGGTCCGCCCAGGCCGAACTGCTGTATTGCTGTACGGTGACCAGCTTCAGGTCACCCAGGCTGCCGTAGGGGTGAACCGTCCCGGAGCTGCTGCTACTGCTGCTCGAACTGGAGCTGTCGCCTGAATCGTAATACTCAAAAAGCACGCGTCTTACGTTGGCGCTGTTGAGCAGGTAAGTGACCGAGGCAAGCCGGCCGGCATTGTCGCCGCTGGTGAGATAGGCGTACTCGTAAGTGGCGCTGGTGCCACCGGGACCGGACTGATCATACCGGATCAGCCGGTGTTGACTGTCATACTCGGCATCCGTGGCATTTCCATAGGGGTCCACGAAACTCTTGAACTGTCCCTTCAGCTCGGCGGGTTGGGAATTCGAGAAGTCGTAGAAAACCGTCTGCCGACCAGACAAGTCAGTCCAACTGAAGGTCTTCTGCACGGCATTTCGCTGCAGACTGGTCTTCGTCGAATACGTGGCCACATACTGTCCGCTCACGCTGTCGTAATGAAACCAGAGGGCACTGTTGATGTCGACTGCGACACACAACGATCCCTGGTTGGGATCACCGGAGGCGGGTGCCATGTTGAAAAGCTGGGGTCCTTGCTGGAAGAACCAGCTGCACCCGTTATTCCCGGTGCTCTGATCGCGCAACTGGTTGCTGTAGCGGCGGGTATGGCCCCACGATTGACCAAGCCCGGAAGTCGCCAGGTCGTGTGTGGTCAGCAAAATCTCTCCGTTGAAGTATCGGATCGGATTTTGCGTGTTTGAATTGTCAGAACAGCAACAGCCATCCGAACTGCCCCCGCCAGTGGTGGATGGGGCTGGGTCACCTGCTCCTGTGCTGCAAGAGCAGTCAGATGAGTTAGTCGGTCCGATTGGCCCGCCGTTTCCATTGCCGCTTGACGACGAACTGCTCGACGACGAGCTGCTCGATTCGCTTGAGTCACTGGAATCCGAACTTTCCGAGGAATCGCTTGAGTCCGAACTGCTGGACTCGGAGCTGGAATCGCTTGAACTCTCGCTGGAATCAGAACTGTCTGAAGACTCGCTGGACTCGGAACTCGAACTCTCGCTGCTGCTGGACTCGGAACTCGACGAACTGCTGTCGCTTGACGAAGAGGACGAGGATTCACTGGAGCTCGACGATGAACTGCTGCTGACGCTGCTGCTGGATTCGGAGCTGGAGGAGCTGCTCGACGAGTCGCTGGAACTCGACGACGAACTGCTGGACTCGGAACTGGAGGAACTGCTGTCGCTGGGAGATGAACTCGATTCCGAGCTGCTCGATTCGGAACTCGAACTGACACTGCTGCTCGAATCGGAGCTGGAGGAACTGCTCGACGGGCTGCTTGAGGACGATGAGGACGAGTCGCTGGATGACGAAGAGGAGTAACTGGAACTCGACGACGAACTGCTGCTTGAATCGGAGCTGGAAGAACTGCTGTCACTCGACGATGAGGAAGACGAGTCGCTGGACGACGAACTGCTGCTTACGCTGCTGCTGGAATCGGAACTCGATGAACTGCTGGACGATAAGCTGCTGCTGGAGTCGGAACTGGAGGAACTGCTCGACGGACTACTTGACGACGAAGAGGACGAATCGCTGGAACTCGACGGTGAACTGCTACTGGAGTCAGAGCTGGAGGAACTGGAAGAACTGCTGTCACTCGACGACGATGATGAAACACTGGAGCTCGATGACGAAGACGAGGAGTCACTTGAGCTCAAGGACGAACTACTGAGAGAACTGCTCGACGAGTCACTGGAACTCGACAACGACGAACTCGAATCGGAGCTGGAGGAACTGCTGGACTGGCTACTTGAAGACGAGGAAGACGAGTCGCTGGAACTTGACGAGCTGCTTAACGACGAGGAGGACGAGTCACTGGAACTGGACGACGAACTGCTGCTCGATGAACTCGATGACGAGCTGCTCGATGAGGAGCTGCTCGATGATGAACTGCTCAGGGAACTGCTCGAAGACGAACTGGTGATGGTGTCAGAACTGGAGGAACTGCTGTCGCTTGATGACGAAGATGAGGAGTCACTGAAACTTGACGACGAGCTGCTTGACGGACTGCTAGACGACGAACTGCTACTAGAGTCGGTACTAGAGGAACTGCTCGAAGACGGAGATGAGTCGCTGGAGCTCGACGATGAAAAAGGAGAGTCGCTGGAACTGAACGAAGAACTGCTTCCGACACTGCTGCTGGAATCGGAACTCGACAACGAACTGCTGCCTAAATCGGAGCTGGAGGCACTGCTGTCGCTGGAGTCGGAACCGTCACTAGAATTGGAACCGGCAGAGCTGTCGCTGGAAGATCCGGTCACAGGCAACAAGAAGGCCATCGATTGGGGCCTGTTGGAAGCTGGCGTCTTTGGTGCCAAACCTTTCACGGCGCGGTTCGTTTTCCCTGCATTCGAGGCCTCCTGCCCCAACAGTTTCTTGATGAGTTTCTTCATAGCTTTCCAACATGGATGGCAGCGGCGGTTGATTGATGGTCAGTCCATTGGGGAAGGAGCGCACGACCCTCTGAGAAAGACGGACGATTGCGGTGGAAAACGAGCGCAAAACCGCCTGAAGAAACAGCTTGGAGCTGTCCGATGGGCTGGTTTTTGAACCCTTCATCTTGGTTTCCATGGACACGTCGGCCAAATTGCCAAACCCCCTTAAAGTTGTCTATTGTCCGAAGGGAGTAAGGTGAAACCCGTATGCGGTGATCGCTTCTCGGGCGTTGTCGGGACTGATGAGAGCAAATACCTTTTGAGAATCGTTTGAAAATCGCTTTTATCGGCGCTTCTGGCTATGGAAATGTCGGCGATGACACCTATCCAATCGTGCTTCGCCGGGAATTTCCTGAACACACGCTCATCTTTTACAACTCCAACCTGCCGTCCAGCCTGCCAGACGACGTCAATTTGGTAGTCCTAGGCGGAGGCGGTTTGATCCACAACGCCAATGCCAGTCCCCGTGGTTCCGCTTCCCACCACTTCAGGTGCATGCGCTTTTACATGGAATGGGCGACTCGACGCGGCATTCCCTGGGGCATTCTTTCCTGCGGCGTTCAACTCCACGGCCTGCACAGGCGTGATCGCGAGGAATGGCTCGGTGAAACACTGACTCCGTGGGTTCCCTGGCTACGCAAAGCCCATTTCATTACCATGCGTTCACCGGCCTGCGCCCAAGCAGTCGAAATGATGTCAGAACGAAGCGATGTGCTGGTATTCCCCGATCTCGCCTACCTGTTCCGGCCGGCCTCCGTTGCACCAACTCCCCGGCAAGAAATGGTAACCTTTGTCATGGCCGGATGCGTGAACCCGAGAGAAATCTATTGCAAGCGGCTGCTTCGAGCGTTCAAAGCGGCGAATCTTCGGATCGTCTGGCTCAGCATGGGGGCCAATGTGGACGATAAGGACAGCATCGCGGCCGCCAGCCAGTCGTACCCCGAAGCAGTGGTCATACCCAGATCAACCCCGGAACAAGCCTATCAGCAAATCGCGGCTTCGTGTTTTGTAGTTAGCGGACGCTATCACGGGATGGTATTTTCCCGAACAAGCGGGGTTCCTTGTTTCATTCCAGATGATTCGCCTTGGAAGATTCGGCAAGAAAACTTCGCCGCAGACATGTCTGATGCCTCCGGCCACACACGAACTTTACGCTCATTCCTCGCGACGTTGTGAGCTCAATGCTCATGTTTGAGATCCATCTGCCGGTTTTCAGCGATTCCTCCTGTGTAGCTAAAATAGCGCCGCTTATTGCTCGAAAGCAACAACTGCACTTGCATCAAGCTCGTTCTTGGAACAGCCGGACTGCTTGAACTCGGTTCCCAGCACTGAGTTTTGCAAAGATGTGCTGTAACTGCTTCTTCACAGTAGTCTCGCTGACGCCCTGGCACGCGGCGATCTCCTTGTTCTGCTTCCCCTCGGCCAACCACCGCATGACCTCGTTCTCGCGAGCTGACAGTTTGGGATGTGTAGCCAATCTCGGCTGGCTCTTCGGCAGTTCGATTACGGCCTGCATCAAATGCCCCGTCATGTCCGATGCGATGGGATGCCCGCCCGCCATCGTCTCGGCAATCACGCGGGCCAAAGTTTTGCGGTCGCACGGCTTGGTGATGTAGCTGTCCGCCCCGGCCTGTAACGACGTGAACAGAAATCCTTCGCTGCGCTCACAGGTCACCATCACCACCTTCAACGACGGCAACGATCGGCGGAGCTGCTGCATGCACTCAATGCCGGAGATGCCCGGTAGGTGAATGTCCATCAGCACCAAATCGGGTAACAACGGTGGCAGTTCCCGCAACGCTGCTTCACCCGTCACGAAAGCTCCTACACAGTTCAACCCTGGCGACTTCACGACAGCCCGGCGGAACAGCTCACGGGCATCATCATTGTCTTCGACGATGGCGACCCGGACGGGGATTTGCTGAGGTGGCGCGGCGGGTGGCAAGGTGGATTGATTCATGGCGCAAGCATGGCGATTGGTTGATTGAACGGCGGTTACATTGGGGTGATTTTCAGAAACCACCGTTCAGCGGGCAACACGTAAAATGCCCTACACGTTGTAGGGCATTTGCCCTACAAGCTGATGGCTAAAAAAAGAGCCAGTTTTTCACCGGCTCTCTCGCTCACACCCCCAACTGCCGGAGCTTTCGCTCAGAAGTTGAAGAGGTGGAGGATGTTGAACGACGAGCACGACCAACAGACCACTGTTTCAATCCAGCAATCTGTTCGGCCATCAAACGCGACAGCGGCACGAAGCTGCTCATGGAAGCGGCAACGTCGAGATCGGTGGGTTCGCTGTTACGCTCAAAGGCAGCAAACATCGCCTCCAAGAACACGGCCTCGATTTCAGCCCCGGTCAATCCTTCGCTGATCTTCGCCAGTTGTTGCAGGTCGAAGTTGATCGGTTTCCGGTTTCTGCGTTCAACGACGATCTTCCAGATGGCTTCCCGCTCAACTTCATCCGGCAGGTCCACGAAGAAGAGTTCATCAAACCTCCCCTTCCTGAGCATTTCGGGCGGCAGTTGGCTGACATCATTGGCGGTAGCGACGATGAACACAGGTTTAACTTTCTCCTGCATCCAGCTTAGGAACGAGCCGAACACCCTGGCCGATGTTCCACCATCCGTTGAGCCGCTGCTTTTCGACCCAGCAAAGCCCTTCTCCAGTTCATCAATCCACAGGCAGCACGGCGCAATCGCTTCAGCCGTGTTGATGACGGCGCGCAGGTTGGCTTCGGATTGGCCGACGATTCCTCCGTAGAGCTTGCCGGCGTCGAGTTTCAGCAGCGGCACATTGAAGACGGCAGCGGTGGCTTTGGCGGTCAGGCTCTTTCCAGTGCCGGGGATGCCGATAATCAGCAGTCCTTTGGGCGAGGGCAGACCGTAGCTGATGGCGCGCTGGCTGAAGGCATCCTTCCTTCTCAGCAGCCAGTCCTTGAGCAGGTCCAAGCCGCCAATGCTGTTGAGCGTTTCCTTCACCTCCACGATTTCGAGCAGGCCATTCTTTTTGACAGCTTGGGCTTTCTCCCGAGCGATGATGGATGGCGTGATCGTTCTGCTTTCAGCCACCGACAGCGCGAAGGCGTTTTCAGCCTCAATGGTTGTTAGCCCTGATGCTGCCTCGACGGCTTTCTCTCTGACTTCAATCTCCAGGCTCTTGATGCCGGCGGATTCCATGATGCCGCCGAGAACACCCCGCAGCTCAACGGGACTGGGCAGCTTGAACTCCACGATGGTTAACTCGTGTTCAAGTTCAGGAGGCAGGCAGAGACGACAGCCGAGGATGACCAACAGCTTCTGCTTCAACTTGGTGTGCAGCAGCGTGTCCTTGAGTTTCCGCAGCAGGATGGGGTTAGGGTCGTTCAGAAACAGGTGAAAGTCTCTGAGCAACACCACCGACTTCTCCGGCAGGTTCTTGACGGCCTCCAGGGCTTCGAGCGGGTCATTGGCGTTGTTCACGGTCTTGTTCTTCACGTCGATCAGCCCGTCCACCACTGACCAGAAGTGCAGGCTGTAGTTTAACGCTTCAGCGATGGCTTTGAACTCAGCTTCGACCCTCAGCTCTTCAGCCGAGACGACGTAGAGGCCGGGATAACCAGCGCGGATGTAGTGGGTGATTGCTGAGGACATCTCAGACGGCAAAACGGCGCTGTCCGAGCTTGGGGGTTTCGATGGGTTTGGTTTGGGCATGTTTGTTCAGTGGTTGAGGTTTCATGGGTTCGTAGGAATGGGTGGCTGTGGATTGTTGATCAGCAGTTCCCATGTCGATTGAACGGGTGTGTTTGCAGGAACGAGAACCATCCGCGGCCACCCTCCGCGTCCAGCCGGGGCAATTGCAGGACATGGACTGGTCGGTGTAGCGGAGGGTTTCGTAGATGATGTCTGGGTTGGAGTCGCTGTGAAACGTCCAGACCTGGCTGATCGGTTTGCTCATTGGTTGAAGCGCTCAATCTCCCACGCCAGACAGCAGGAGCGTGAAGGGTTGCTGTGGAGGGTTAATCCTTCAGCATCCTTCACCTCCCACTGTTGGGTTGAAGCGTTGAACTCGATGGTGGTGGCACGGTGAACTTCCAAGGTGCCGAGGGATTGCAGCGGGATGGCGTCGGTGTGGAGACAATGGCCGATTCCGTTCACATCAAAGGTCAGGACAGCGTTCATCGGCCGAGCTGCTGTTGATGTTTGGAAACGGCTTGCTGGTGGAACTCGGGCTTCTTCACCTTCGAGTTCACGACGCCCAGTGCTTCCTCCAGAAACTTCGTGGCCTTCTCGCAGCCTGGCCCTTTGAACCCGACGCCTTCGATGGTGAACTCGCCGGTGGATGAAACGATGATCTCAATGGTGGGTTTCATAGGGTGGCGAGGATGAGCTTGATGGAGCCGTTGGGTTGGTGATTGCGCAGCACTGAGTAGCCCTTCTTCTTTGCTTCAACGGTGGCTTTGTGGACGCCGTAGAGCTGGAGCAGGCGGCCGAAGTTGCTGCCGACCTCCTTCGCGACATGGCCATCCCACCAGTCGGTCGTTAAACCGAAGGTGCCGTCAGGCTGTTGGTTCACGGCAACGTCGTAAGGGCCTTTGAGACGGATGACGAAATCGCCTTTGAGGGTTTGCTGGTAGAAACCACGGGCGGTGCTGTTAGGGATGAGCTGAAGGCCCAGCTCGTTAACCGCCGACCGCAAGGCTTCCACGTCCTTGATCTGCGTTTTGATGGTGGTGAAGTGAGACATTTGATTTTGGGGTTTAACCACAGAGGCACAGAGAGCACAGAGGAAGCAGCCACGGATTGAACACGGAACGAACACGGATGAGGACGTGCTCAATCTGTGTTCCATCCGTGTTTCATCGGTGGCTAAAACTCCTCTCTGTGTTCTCTGTGCCTCTGTGGTG
>RFVF01000124.1 GCA_009922615.1 Pseudomonadota bacterium | reverse complement strand
AATGACCGCGAAGCCCTGCTCGACTTTCGCCGCGTCTGGTTCACGGCCGTCGGCATCCAGCTGACCCGCCGCCGGGCCGTTTCCTACGCCGGCTACCTCCGCCGCCTGAAAGACCGCCGCCTGGGCGTGGCCGCCGCGCCGCCGCGGGCCGAGCGCGAAAAGGCCATCGCCGCCGCCGCCGCGAAGCTCCACACGAGCGGGGACATCGTCGCCGCCCTCTGATGGTTTGGGCCCAGCCGGGCGGCGCCGCGAGGCCTATTTTTACGTGCGCGCTGCCCGGGCGCGGCCTGGAGGGGGACGCGCGGCGTGGTAGGATCTCGAGTTTTCGTTTGCGGCGAAGGTTCGTGCCTAGTATACGTGCTCCACTCGAGACATCGGCTACGTCAGCTCCCATGGCAGGCATGAAGCTTAACGATGTGCTCTTGGGCGTCCTCATCACCCTCATCGTCATTATATTCGCCTACCACGCCGGCTGGATGAAAAAGCACGGCAGCTGGTCGAAGAAGCACGGCGGCAGCTGCGACGGCTTCGCCGCCGGCAAAGCCCAGCAGTGGCGCCCTGGGGTCCACAACCCCTATACGGTGCTCAACAAGCAGCTTGACTCGGTCCGCGGCTACCGCCACGACGGGTACAACCAGGCGCCGCTGTGGCGCCAGCCCCACGGCCTTGACCGCTACCACCGGGCGGGCGCCCACCTGCGCCCCGAGCAAATCGCCGAGGCTGAGCGCGAGCAGTGGTTTGCCGCCACCGAGGCCGACCAATCGGGGGGCTTCAACACCGAGCTCACTCAGGACGCTCAGACCGACACGATGCAGTACCACACCTCCCAGCCCGGTATCGACTACTCGGGCTACATCACCGACCTCGTCGTCGACCCGCGCACCCGGGACAACCACCAGCGCTGGGCCGAAGAGATGAAGCCCTGGTCCGGCACCGCGATGATGGTCGACGACCTGGACGAGGCTATGGAGGCCGGCACCGACTTTGTCGGCCTCCGCCGCCCGCAGGCCATCGTCCAGCACAACCCCCTCCAGCTTACCGAGCGCGACACCAACACCTTCTCGTCGAACGCGAAGTTTAACTTCAAGGGCTAAAAATCGGGTGAACGGCGCCTGTGCCGAGACGCAATTTTTGTGCGCGGCGCCTCATGCCGGGGGCGCCTCATGCCGGGGGCGCCTCACGCCCCATGTAGTGGTAGGCCACGATGTACGTGTTGGGGGTGGGGGCGAACGTCGAGGGCGTAACGCCGGTGTCGTTGAGGAGGTAGACGCGCCCGTCGGCGCGGAGCCCGCGGGCCCAGTAGTGCCCCCCCGAGAGGGCGCCGGCGTGCTCGACCTGGCCGACGAGGAGGTAGACGAGGAGGCCTCCGCCCTGTGCTGGGAACTCGAGGCGTTCGGGGAAGTAGCGCGCATGCCGGACGCCGCCGTACTCGACATAGAGGTTGAACATGCAGAAGACGATCTCGGGGACCATCGTCAGGTTGTAAATCCGGAAGGCGGTTGTTGGCGGCGCCGCCGTCTTGCAGGCCGGGCACTTGCCCTCGATGCTTGAAGCCCCGCAGGCGGCGCAGGGGCATGCCGGGCAGCGGTAGTCCTCAGTCGTCGACGCCTGGAGGCGCACCGCCTTTGAGAAGTCGGCGACGGTCGCGGGCGGGGGGCGCATGCGGTCGAAGTGGAAGAGGTTGAAGTTCACGGCGTAGTCTGTCGTCTTCGAGACGATGTTCTTACACTTGCGGCAGTGAACGTCGCAGCGGAAGCGGTGGAGGAAGAGGCTCGTGATCGGGCTCGAGGCCGACTCGACGGCTAGTGCCGGGTCAGACATGACGGGCCCACCCGAGGCGGCTGCGCTACTAGCTGCGCTGGCTGCGCTGGCTGCACTAGCTGCGCTGGCTGCGCTGGCTGCGCTGGCTGCGCTAGCTGCGCTGGCTGCACTAGCTGCGCTGGCTGCACTGGGCGGCTCCATCATGTCAAGGAGGTGGACGAGCGCCTCGCTGGCGCTTTCCTGGCCGCCGCCGAAGCAGACATGGGGGCGGCGCACCGCAAGATCAGCGACTAGGGCGCGGAGTACCGCCGACGAGAGGAGCTCAATGCCATTAATGGGTTGCTCTCGCGTCTCGACGAGGGCTTCACATGTGCCCTTAGCAGGGTATGCCGCAGCGTACGCTGACACGAAGTTGACCACAGCAGCGCCGGTTGCCGTGCGGCAGAGGTAGTCAGCGTTGAAGATAACTCCCCGGGTGAAGGCGGTGCAGCTGGCTAGCATCTGCAGAAAGCTGTTGAAATAACAGATTACCCCGGTGTTGTTGAGGCCGAACGCCTTGGGGGCACATCTGGTATCATAGGCATCCATCGCGCAGGCCAAGGACATGTATAAGTCGCCGCCTCTGACTTTAAATTCTGTAGCCATGCGTGAACTGTTGGCTAGGTGTCCGCCATCTGCGTGAGCATTGCAAGATCAAGCGCGGCGCCTTCTTGTGCTGCGGCAGCGGCGCCCTCTTGCGATGCTAATCTGAAAGGGCGCACCGTGACCTCGGCAGTCACCCACCGGCCTCGGAGAGATTCTGCAACCCCTAGCCAGTAGGTCCGCCGGTGGGCCGGCAGCACGATCCACACTGTACCACGGACGTTATCTGCATCCGAGCCAAGGACACCTGCACGCATTTCATAAGGGGGGCGATAACCTGCGTGCAGACGTGGCACAGCGTTTCGCAGCCGCCCCCATGACCCGTCGGGCACGCCATTTGGCCGCTCATCAAGGAGCAGCAGGCGCAGGCGGCCAAAGTCGTCAGGCACGGCCATTATCCCGGTGAGCGTGATGCGCTGGGCACCTGGCGCAGTGACTCGCGATGCCCGAGCTCCGCAAGTAGGCTCTGCTGCCATGCGGACCCTCGAGGCAAGATCCACAAATACTTGAGGCAGGATCAGACTATAAAGTTTACTCCAGTATTGTATCAATATACACATTTTGGCGCCCAAAATGGTGGTTCTTGGCCTACCCGAGAGACCAATGGTGGTGTGGCGCAACTACACGAAGTCGTCTGCGTCATTGAAACGCGATACTCCATTGTTCAACCCCGAACTTAAGATCTCATTGGAACCAAAGGGGTCTGAACCATACTCGGTAACACCCGCCGAGACAGATGCATGCGAGGCGACAAGCACATTGCGGCTCTGGCTGAGCTCCCGATTGAGCTTCAGACGTAGGATGCGCACAACATTTGTAATGAAGAAGATGTTGCGAATGAAACGAGTATCGAATCGCTTCTTGCCAATAGCTTCCAGTCGAGCCTTAGTCTCTGGCACGTTTAGACTCACCTCGGATACTGCTGTCGATGCATTGGCAGGATCGGCGTCATCCGGAAGCTTGAGATACGTAAGCTTGACGCTACGATTGGTTAACGGGAGGTATGCGGGCCCCACCGCGGGAGTAGCATTTGCCGGTCTGCGAGTGTTATTAGCAAGAAAGTGGGCAAATCCACCAGGGTTAGCTGGGTTCAATGTATTGTCGAACAATTGAGTGATACTACCGCCTGTGGCAGGATTGAATTCTAGCAAGAGGAGAGCATCCATATGTGCGTCGAAGTTTGGATTGGCCATGGCGGCTGTACGACCCGCACCAGTATTTGCCGCCACCCCCGGACCAGATAGTTCATCCAGTTGTTCTCCCAAGTCTACAAGGTTGTGAGGTGTAATGGCGCCCCCAAATGCACGGCCAGCCGTGCCCACGAGTAAAGCTACTATATTCTGTAGTATAACCTGCAGCGTGGGCGGAAGCTGAGGGAGATATTGGTTCAGTAACGGGGCCCATGTATTAATTGTGGCCGGATAAGGCAAGCCAGCAATCCCAGTAGCATAAACCTCTCGATGGACCCCATCGCGGAGGGCATCAATGACGGCGGCGGCGACACCGGCCGCGCGCATCCGAGCCGTTTCTATGCGAAGGCCGGCTCGGTTGTTAACGGCAATCAAGAAATTTGCACGCATCTCAGCAATCACGCCACGAATACGATAAATCTCCCTTATGCAACGATTCACGGAATCAGTTGGGTTGCTTGCGACGCCCTGGCCTCGGGCGGCACCGATGCCGACAGTGGGCCCTCCCTCATCAAAGTCGCGCCTCGACTGGTATACTGAGCCGAAGAGGACCTTGTTGAAGAGCTGGTCGGAGAGGAACTTCGGGCGCCCCATGCCCAGGTTGTTGTCTCCGCGGAAGATGCGATGGACATAGCCTGTTGAGCCGGTGTCGCGGACATCACTGCCGTACATATTGGTGTCTAGCTCTAGGTAGGGGTCCACGAGGAGACGCAGGAACATCTCGCGCGTATTGAGGGTAGTGGCATTGGTGATGGCGCCCGGCGCGCCCGGTGTGCTAGTATATCGGGTCGCCTGCTCTCCGTACATGGAGGCGACCATCTGCTCAAAGGTGTATTCGTAGTTGTACAGGTTGGCGAGGGGGATGTTGCGCATGAGCGCGTGGACATTGATGGGGATAATGTTCATGTCAACAATGTTAAGGATCCGCTCTTCCGCGCGTCCGCTGCCTACTAGACCGCCGCGCCCTGAATCGCCACCTACACGGTCGGCAAGGCGGCGCACCCCCTCTTCCTGGTTTGAGCTCTCGATGATTTCAAGGACTTTCTGGAGATCCTGAATGCGATTAATTGGGTAAGCTGCGTTTCCAGTCACTACGCCGGCTGCAACATTGTATTCCACAATGCCATTACCAGCTGTTAGGGGCCCGGCGCCGCGGATGAGGCTCGTCGTGGGAAAGAGGTCGGGCATAATAGATAATGCAACCTTGACGTTTCGCATCTCTGTGATAAACCGGAGGGTGTTAACAACGTTCTGGACAAATGAGAGGTGGCGGTTCGCGTCAATCTGTTCTCGACCCGGGCTGACGCCATTATACGCCTCAAGCTGGTCTTTGACGCCAGGGACTTGCTCAAAGCCAACGGGTGACGAGCGCATGATGAGCTGACGAGTCCCGTACACGAACTTGAACGATTCAGTGCCAAGGGTATGCCCCGGGAAGAGCGTCGTGTCGTTAGTGAGGGTCGCCGGCCCTACCGGCGGCGTCAGGTCGTTTAGGGGATACAGAGCCATCGAGAGGGGCATGAGTGGCATCTTCCCGTACCGTATCCGATACTGCTCGATTGAGCCCTCCTGGGTCTGGAAGTATACGGGCGTGTCGCCCAGCTCCTTCAAGGTTTCAGCTGCCGAGTTTGAGAGGGTAACCGCCCCACTAGCAATTGCGTCAATGATGCTCGCAAGTTTTGCCTTCATTTGTTCACTATTCTTTCCGGCATCAAGGTCCTCAAGCGCCTCAAGCGCATTTGGTGGATACTGAACAGCGGCAACGGCACGATCATTAACACCAGATCGAATCTTGATATTGGCGCCCGCGGCAGATACGGCTTGCTGGGATGGTCGATCCAGCCGGATTGACGTTTTTTGCATCAACTGCTTGATAAAGTCGCCCTTCATCACGAGGGCGTCGAAGTACTTAATATATGCGGGAAGGTCGGCCCGCAGTGCCTCCTTCATGTACAACGGGACGTCGGACAAGGTGTTTACCAGATATGTCGGAATCTGGTTGTTTTGGTTGACATCTTTGAGAACCCGTTGAAAGCTGTAGGCTAACGACTGGCACAGCACTGCAGTGGGGAGTGGGTCCCCACGAAACCCAAAGGGCTCGGCGGCTCCAACCAAATCAGGGTAGCTGCTCGTTGCTGGGGCAGACACGGATCTACTCGCGGCGCCATTGGCGAATGCATTGATCAGGTTTAGGTAGACGCGGGTGCCGCCAGCCTTGTCGGAAATGGTGGTTAGGTATCGCGCGACCAGCTGATTATATGCGAAGAGGAGGCTGCGATAATCGGTCATACCTTGCCTTGTCGTGTTATAAAGGTTGAAATGCTCGGCGGCGCCGCCGGCACCACCGGCGCCAACCCGGATGGTCCTGACCCCCCCAGGTACGAACTCACTCTGCACCAGCCCACTGAGTGAAATTGTGTTAGCGAGGGCGGCACTTGCTACATTAGCCTGGCGAGAAACGCCGTCGACGGCGTTGTAGAAGACAATTTCTGAAAGAGTCTGGCCGTAGTTCTCGTAGAGAGTCGGGCCATCAACAAAGTTTCCCGGGGGGAAGGCAACCAGACGGTTGACAGCGTTGACGTCTCTTAGGTCCGCATCTGTAATTGTGTTTCCAAGCGGCACAAGAAGCTTACGGTTCAAATCGCGATAAACGGCCGATACCCGACGAGCAAGCCCCTCAAGTGTTTGCTCGGAATTGACGTCAGCGTCCGTGCCGCGGAAGAATCGATCAATGAGATTTTCTTCTATCCAGAAGATCGAGCCTGGATTAGCTCTGTTCTCAAATCGGGCGACCGTCGCTGCGGGTAGGGAAGGCCGGAAGAGCTCAAAGTAGTACTTCACGTCGGTCAGGAGACTTTCGACCAGGCCTCGAAACTTAGCAAAGCTGAGCTGGATGCCAGAGGTGAGAGTTGGCGACATGCGAACTTCGATAAGAGACTGGGAGCTGTCCGGAGTCTTGGCTCCGCTCATAATGGTAAACAGCTCCTCAATGTATTCCCGCATTATCATGTCGTAATTTGTGATAAGGCGCGCTACAAGCCGCAGGGCTCGGACGTATCGCCCGATAGCGACGGCGGCAGCGTTGCCTTGAATGAGTGCGTTATCATCCGGGTTAAGCTCTGTGACCTGAGATGGGCGTTCCAAACCAAGGGGTAATGCTACTGTTGCTCGGAGCGATGCTTCCTCTTCGACAGCGAAAGTGTAGACACTTGCCGCAGCAACATTGAGTGGCATATTTCCACGCATCGCATAAACCGTGCCCGCCCCATTGGGGATGAGATAACGATGATAGATCGTCTGCGCCGGGTTGGTGGGGTCCACCAGGGAAGGATACTTCCGAACCATTATCGCCTCAATAGATGCGGTAGTTGCGGCAATAACCACGCCGCCGCCGGCAACCCGATCTCGCGCGTTCAAGTAAATGGCATCCATGATTGCATCCTCGATGTTTTTAGGGTTCATCCTGTCAATGCTGGCGCTGTAGGCGCGAAGCATCGTTTCAAACGAGGACAGCAGGTTAAGGCCAACGACGGCGGTCTCGTGGAACATGAAAGACTTATTGATGTCGGTGCCGACGACGTTTGTGCCCTGGATGAGCTTGGTCGCGACGAGGAACTTGTCATCTAGAGATTGCGCATGGTTAATCTCGCGCTCAGCCTGCTTGATGAGCAGGGCATATGAGGTCTTTCCGAATCGGGAAGTGTCGGCAAACTCGAACTGCTTGTCGAACTTTATGCGGAATTCGCGCAGCAGCTCCTTGTACGTAGCGCCAATGTTATTAGCGCCGGGATAGGCGAGACCGACACGATTTTTGAACGGATCAGTAACAGCGGCGGCCGCATTAGTACCCAAGACCGTGTAGCCGTCGCTAGGCGCGCGGCGATCAACTTCATCCTCACCCTCGCCGGGGAGGATTGCGTAGTTGGTTTCGTTAAGCTGACCGTAATTACCCGTGCGTGTTAGCTTGACCATAGCCCAGTAGTTGGCCATGTCCTTGGACTTAATGACGCCATAGCGGCGGTTGACCTCCATTACGAAGGCGGACAGAGCTGCCTTCGTAACGCCCTCAGGGTGCTTCTCACGGAAATGCTCATATATGAAGTTTACCTCGCGCACGAGGGTACGCATCTCCGAGTCCGAGTAGTCCCCGGTATCGGGCGAAACTGCCTTCTGGAAGATGAGCCGAATGATCCCCGAGAAGACCCCCTCGAGTTCAGGCAACATTGAAATGCGCCATGCGTCCGGGGCGTTGGCCGCTGGCTTCCAGAAGAGAAATTCTCGGTAGAACTCAGCTAGCCGGGGGAGGCGGAAGTAGAGCTCTGCCGCGCCTTCGAGGACCTCAGGGGCGCTAAAGTCGTCCGCGGCGCCTCCAATGATCATGCGCGTTGCAGTGAGGTTATAGATGGGGGTTGTGCGCTCAAACATGTCAAATACTCCCAGGGTCGTCAAGACCTTCGCGGCCATTGCCTTGATGATTAGTACGAAGTACTTATCCTCAATCACGTAATTCCCTTCCATGGCAGCCTCAACCGAGCCGAAGTAGACCTGCCAAGGCGTGACCGCATTGGGTAAAGCGGGCAAACTCTCGTAAGTGCCTAAAGTCAGGCCGACAGGTGCTGCTGTATGATCAGCGCCGCTGGAGGCATTGATTGACATGGCGCTCTGCTTCATGTAGTCTGTAAGGGCCTTGAAGACCTGGGTAGGGGACATGAAGACCTGGGTGCGGAGCTCCCGCCCTCCGAACTTATCACCGATGCGGGCGAATGCGTTTATGAGGTTCTTCAGGGCCTGGTAGTAGTCGATTGCTTGAGATACAAGCTTTTTGGCCTTAGCGGCGTTATCATTCGCGACAGCGCCACAATTCACGCCTGCCTGTGGGATTCCAAGACGACCTTCATCCCCTATCGATATCGCCCTCGCCGCTGTGGTCACGGCCAAAACCTTATTATAGTAGTGGTCGCCAGGGACCGCTGCAGTATCTCCATCGGTATTGACTACCGCGGCCGGGGCCGCGGCATTAAAGTCACTGCTGCGCATAAGGTCAAATGCCTGCCAGATACTGTCGCCGGTCTGCTCGCTGAACCAGCGGGCGATAACCTGCGTGCCGTCGAGCATTTTCTTGATGTCGCGAATCGAGTCGGGGTCTTTCGTAATGCCGGCGGTGAATGCCTTCATATAGAGGTCCACGGCCTGAAGCGATTTGTAGAACTTGGCCTTAACGTCGTACTCGTCATTAACCCACTTTTTGGCGGCAGCGAACCGTGCCTTGCCATCGTCATTATTGTCAAATGGGGCGGCGCCCGGTGCCCCCATAGCCAGCAGCCCAGGGTCCATTGGGTCAAGCCTAGCAAAGATAGCTTTGCGCGCCTGTTCAAGGGTGAAGATGCGCTGAGCGACGGCGTCGCCGAGGAGCTCGACATACTTTTCACCGTATGTATCAAGTTCCTTTGAGGTCTGCTCAAGATTAGTGTGGACCTTCGCGACGTAGTAGTAGTAGGCAAACTCGTTGATCGCCTCACCAAAGCTAAGGCCACTTCGCGCGATCTCGGGGAGGTAGTCTTCGACGCCGGCGCCGCCGTGCGCGCGCCCCCCATAGACCTCGGTGGCGTCATCCTCGTCGAAGGGGGCGCCACCGTACTTCTTGGTGACAACGTCGGCAAAGAAGTCGATGGTCTTCTCGATGCTGTCGATCGCCGCCTTAAGGCGGGTAAAGTGGGGCATGGCGGCGCGGTACATCTCGAGCGAGATGATCTCGCTGCAGGCGGCAGAGACGAGGCGGAGAGCGCTCACAAACCGCTCTTTATGCTCGCGGGCGGTGGCTTCCATATACATGCCGATGAGCGCGAGCTCGATCCGCTCGGTTGCATTTCGCATGTCGCGCAGGCGCTTGAGTGCGTCATTCAGGGCGTCGGTCTTGTCGGTAAGGGGGATCTCGCGGCCGAGCCTGGGCCCCATCGCCTTCACAGCGGCGAGCAGCTCATCATAGTGGCGAGCCATGCGGGTGGCAAAGTCGCGCAGAATAACTTTCTTTTCAGTCTCGCGGCGCTCAACGCGCTTCTGGACCGAGGACTTATTCTCATCGTCGCCGGCGCCACCGTGGCGCCGTCGGTGGCGGGCGCCACCGGTAGTCTCGGTCTCCAAGAGGGCCGCGCGGAAGCGGTCGTTGTCCTTCTGGCCAAAGCTGGCGCGGAGGGTGTTGACCGCCTCGAGGAACTTGGCTAGGTCGTCGGTCGAGACGGAGCCGTTCTGGATCTTCTCGTCGAGCAATTCCTGGAAGTCGGCGAACTCGTCGCTGTCCAGGTACTGGCGCACGCTGACGCCAACCTGCTTGAGGGCCTTGTGGACGCGCTGGGCAATGCTGGCGGCCGTGCCGAGGCCGCTGATCGCCATCGCGAGGCTGTCGGCGAAATCGGACGTGCCCGGCTTGAGGCCAAGCTTCTTGACGATCGCATTCGCCTCCGACTCGTCGCGCATAGCGATCTCGAGCTCCTTTGCGGCCGGGGCAAGCTGGACATTGAGGATGTGCTTGAGGACCTCCATCTGACGCGTACGCTCATGCTGGGCGCGAATGTAGACGTCGTTCAGCGGGTCGACCTCGCGGGTGAGCCTCGCATCACCGTCATTCTGGACCTTGTTCTGGATCTTGGCGTAGAGCTCTTCCATGATCTTGGCGAGGATTTCGACCGTGCGGAGGGCGTTCTTCACGCTTGCGTGGACGGCGAGGAACTCGGTGTTGACGCCGACGGAGAAGCTGTGAGCCCACTCGCCAACCTTGCGGCACATCTCGACAGCGTCGAGCGACGTGTCAATGAACATCTTGTGGGGTGTCGTCACGCCGGGGCTGAACTCTCCGTTAAGGACGTCGGCGATGACGCGGCAGACCTTCTTCTGTGCCTCCGCATCACTAGAGAAGGTCTTTCCGTTCTTCGGGTTGGGGATCTGGCTCACGAGCTGCTGGATAATCTCGTCGAGGTCGCCATTGGGATCGACGTTAATGCCGGCGAGACTGAGCGCGCGGGCGAGGCGGCGAATGACGTCCTCCTTTGCCTTTGCAGACAGGGAATCCGCGTACTCGCGGAGGCCCTTGGCGGGGTCGGCGCTGGCGTCGCCCCCGAAGTAGCCGCCGTCGTAGTACGGGTCGCCGTGGGTGGCCGCCGTCCAGTCGGGGTTCCCGCGG
>RFVF01000123.1 GCA_009922615.1 Pseudomonadota bacterium | reverse complement strand
GGGAGCTTCGTTGTGGACCATCGTTGTCCTGCTGCTGGCGTTCACGTTTTCCGCCTCCGCCGCCACGCCTACGCCGCCGGGTAAGATGGCCTTCCAGGGTTTTCTCTCCGATTCCGCCGGCCAGCCGCTGGGCACGCCGAATCCCATCAAGACCAACGTCACCTTCCGCATCTGGCGCAACGCCACCGGCAGCACCGCGGGCGATCTCGTTTGGTCCGAGTCCCAGACCGTCGTCGTGGATCAGGGTCAATACACCGCGTTGCTGGGCAATGGCGCGGCGGTGGGCACCGAACCGAACACCAACCACCTCGCCACGGTCTTCACCGGCGCAGATGCATCGGATCGCTTCCTCGGCGTCACCGTCGGCGGCGGCAGTGAGATTCGGCCGCGCATTCAGTTCTTCTCCTCGCCCTTCGCGCAGTTCAGCGGGGCGGCGACGATGCTGGTGAGTGCGAGTGGCAAGGCTTTGCTCACCACGTCTGGCACGAATGTGGGTGTGAACCTGACCAATGCCCCGACCGCCGCGCTAGACGTGGGCGGGAGCTTCAAGGCCACGGCGCTCGTGGGCAGCGGCGCGGGGTTGACGGGCGTGCCGGTCTCGGCGTTGCAACTCACCGGCACCATCACGGCGGCGCAGATCGCGGATGGCACGCTCACGGGTGCAAAGCTGCCGGCGGCCGCCATCGGCACGGCGCAGTTGCTCGATGGCTCGGTGGGACCGGCGGCGTTGAACTCGAATACCGTGGCGGCGCTGGCCGCGTCGGTGGGTGGCATCGGCTCCGGCGCGATCATCGTCTCGACCAACGCGAACAACACGACGCTCGCCGCGCTGGGCTTTGTGAATATTGGCCCGGCCCGGCTGGATGGGGACACGTTTCAGGTCAAGGCTTTCGTCGGCGCGCCCAATGCGCCGGGCGTGCGCTTTGTCGTTTACATGGGTGGCGATGGGCAGGCCCGCCAGTCGGCGTGGACGGGCAGCAAGTGGATCGTCTGGGGTGGCTGCAGTGCAGGTGTCGCCGGCAACTACGGGGATGGCCGCATCTTTGACCCGGCGCTGGGGACTTGGTCCGTGATGTCGAGCGTGAATGCGCCGAGCGCGCGACGGGAGTTTCAGACGGCATGGACGGGGAGCAAGATGATACTCTGGGGTGGATGGGGCTCAGCTCACTTGGGCGACGGAAAGCTCTACGACCCGGCGACGGACAAGTGGACCACCATGAGTTCGGTCAACGCCCCGGGCGCACGACAGCGTTACTCGGGCATCTGGACTGGCTCGGAATTCATCGTCTGGGGTGGTGGCGGACCGAGCGGCAATCGGAACGAAGGAGCCATCTATAACCCCACCACCGATACTTGGCGTGCCATGGCGGACAGTCCGCTTGCGGCGCGCATTGATCATAGCGCGGTCTGGACCGGCACGGAGATGATCATCCAAGGCGGTGCGGACAACGTGTATTTCGACGATGGCGCCCGCTACAATCCCGCGACGGACACTTGGACGCCGATGCCATTTAATCCCAACGGCAAGGCGACGTATCAAGGGGCTGTCTGGACTGGCACCGAGATGATCATCTACGGCGGCTACGATGGCGGCAATGTCTATGGCGGCGCACGCTACAATCCGGTGAGCAACACTTGGAAACGCATCGGTCCGGGAACCGCCACTCTCTCCGCGCGCTACCGCCCGCTCGTCGCGTGGACAGGCTTCGAGATGATCATCTACGGCGGCGGCGACACGGTCACCGGCCTGAACGACGGCGTGCGCTACAACCCGGCGACCGACACGTGGGTGACCTTGGGGACCGGGAGCAACTTCGTCGCCGCCGGTGGGAATGCCCGCCTCCACGACATCTACTACACTTGGACTGGCGAGGAGTTCATGTGGATGGGCTTCTGGAACGATGGCGGCAACAACGCGGTCTTTTCCTACCGGCCGCCCCGCGAAGCCTACCTCTACGCCAAGCCGTGAACTTTCAACCGCGCATGACTATGAAACGCTCTAGCTTACAGGCCCTTCTCCCTCACCCCGGCCCTCTGCCGCTGGGCGAGGGAGCCACATCGGCCGCGCTCGTCTCATCCGCACGCCACCTTACCGCCGACGGCGGACTGCGTCCCTCCCTCTCCCAGCGGGAGAGGGCCGGGGTGAGGGAGAAAGCGTTCATGACCTTGGCAGCTTGCTTGTTTGCGGCGGCCTCCTCCTTCGCTGCGGACTCGTTTCCGCCGGGGCGCATCAGCTTTCAGGGCTTCATCACGGAGCCGACGGGTGTGCCGGCGGGGCTGAACGCGCCGGTGACGGTTCCCGTCGTTTTCCGCATTTACCGCACGGCGGGCGGCACGACGGCGGCGGACGTCGTGTGGGCGGAGACGCAGAACGTGACGATTGACCGTGGGCATTACAGCGTGGTCTTGGGCAACGGTGCAGCCACGGGCCTGCCCAATGACGCCGGGAAGTTCACGAACAACCTGACCACGGTCTTCCTCGGGACGGACGTGTCGGAGCGTTACCTGGGCGTGACCGTCAACGGGACGGCGGAGCTTGCGCCGCGCGTGCAGTTCATGGCCTCGCCGTTTGTGCACGCCAGCCGGGCGGCGGCGGGCGTGGTGGGGCCGGATGGCAAGCTTCTGCTGGCCGTGTCCCCGCAGGGGCTGGGCATCAACCTGACGAACCCGGCCACGGCGATGGTCGAGGTGGGCGGGCCGACGCGGGCGAGCGCGTTTGTGGGCAACGGTGCGGGCGTGACGAACGTGAGTTCGACCACGGCGGCGATGATCGGGCAGTTGAGCGGGGCGCAGATTGCGGATGGCGCGATCACCGTGGCCAAGCTGATGCCGGGCACGGTGCCGGGCAGTGCGCTGGCGGCGGGCTCGGTGGATAGCACGCGGCTGGCGACGGACGCGGTGAATTTGATTTTGAGCCAGGCCGGCGGCGTGGGCGCGGGCGGCGGCATCTTCTCGACGAATGCGGCGAACTCGAACCTGACCGCGCTGGGCTTCGTGAACATCGGCAAACGCGTGATTGGCGGCGACCGCTGGGTGGTGAAGGCGAGCGAGGTCACCCCCAACACGCCTGCGAACCGGAACTACCGCTGGGGCAGCTCGGATATGCGCGCCCAGCAAACGTGTTGGACCGGCAGCAAGTGGATCGTGTGGGGCGGTTTGAACGCAGCGGAGAACGGTTACCTCGCGACCGGAGCCATGTTCGACCCCGTGTTGAACACTTGGACTCCAATGTCCACGCAGAACGCACCCGTGGCCCGCACGGAGTTTCAGATGGTTTGGCTGGGTGATCGGATGTGGCTGTATAGCGGAGCCAACGGGGGTAGCACGGCCGACACCGCGAACGGCTACTTCTACAATCCCACGACCGATACGTGGAGCCAGATCAGCACCGTCAACGGCCCTGGCTACCGGGCACGTTTCAGCGCGTGCTGGACGGGCACGGAAATCATCGTCTTCGGCGGTCACAATGGTTCGGTGTGGGTGAACACCGGCGCGCGCTATAATCCGGCGACGGACACGTGGCGTTCGATGGCTCCCAACCCGCAGCGCACCGGCTTCGGTGACCACTGCTTCGCGTGGACCGGCACCGAAATGATCATTGCTGGCGGCCACAATACGGCCGATGCCACCGTCGGCATCAACAAGGCCGCGCGCTACAATCCGGTGCTGGACAACTGGACTCCCATGCCGGACATCCCGTTCAGCTTTGCGCAATCGAGTTCGGTGTGGACCGGCACAGAATATCTCTACGGCTTCGGTCATGGCAGCTCAGACATGAGGTATGCCCGCTACAATCCGGTGTCCAACACCTGGAGTGCTACGCTGACAGCCAAGCCCGGACTGCCGAACGATGGCACGGGCAAGGTTTATCACCAAGCGGTCTGGACCGGCGCGGAGTGGTTGATCGTCGGCGGCTACGACGGGGCCAACGGCCGCAAAGAATGCGCTCGCTTCAACCCCGCCCTCAACCGCTGGACGCAGATGCCGGACGTGCTCAAATACACCATCCACCAGCCCTTCACGTGGACCGGCAAGGAGCTGCTGATTTTCAGTTGCTGGAACATTGACGACGACGTGAGCGTCATCAGCTACACGCCGCCGGTCGAGGTGTATCAATACGTTAAGCAATGATCGAGGTGCTCGACATGAAGTTAGCGGCCCTCTCTCTCCATCCGATGAAGGGAGTGGGGATTCGCTTCGGTGCGTTCCTCGTCTGCGTGCTCACTGTCGCCACTTCCGCCTTCGCCGTTTCCGTCGGCGAACTCGTGGACGATCGGCTCGCGGTGGAGCGGGTGTATTATGCCAAGCAGGTCGGGGCCAAGGCGCCGTTCGAGCAGGCCGTGCCGCGTTCCGTCATTGAGCGTCGCGTGCAGCAGGAGTTGCTCAAGGAGCGCGTGCTCAAGAGCGTTTACCGGCTGGAGATCACACCGAAGCTCGTGGACGAAGAGGTTGCGCGCATCGAGCGCTCGACGATGGCGGGTGACATGCTGGCGCAGATCAAGCTCTCACTGGCGAACAATGCCGAGCGCTTCGCGCGCAGCGTGGCCAAGCCGCTGGTGGTGGACCGTGTGCTGCGGGCGCGCTTCGAGGCTGACGCGGCGCAGCAGGCCAACCGGCGTGCGGAGGCCGAGGCGCTACGGGCGCAGTTGCTGGCGGCCAAGCCCGAGGAGCGCCTGGCGTTGCTCAAAGACCGTCCGGACGTGCGCGAAGTGACCTGGACCTTCGGCGCTGGTGTCTCCGCGCCCGACCCGAAGGCGAAGCCGGCCGGCGCAAAAGTGGCCGATGCCCGGAATTCCCTGATGCCGAAAGCGATGTTCAAGGACTTAAATGGGGACATGCAGAAAGTGCTGGATGCGCAGTTGCGTCAATCCAACGATGTGAGCGCGGTGTTTGGGTCGGATTACAACTTCGCGCTTTACGTCGCGATCAGCCGCACGGCAGAGGAGTTGCGCGTGCAGGCGGTGGAGCTGCCGCGTTTGAGCTTTGATGACTGGCTGGCCGTGCAGGCTGCCAAGACCCCATGAAATTTCCCCGTTTTAACCACGTTATGAAAAACCTGAACCGCCTGATCCCGGGTGTGCTCGCGCTGCTGGCCGGCTTGGCCGTGGCGCGGGGGCAATCGCTGCAGAGCGTGCAGTCCGCGCTGCTATATGCCACCACCAACGACTTCCAGCGCGGCGCGAACTTGCAGTCGCAACGCGGCGTGCCGCTTTCCGGCACGGTGGCCACGCCGGTCGGCTCGGATGGTCGCATCCCGCTCGGCCAGCCGACCCCGACGCCCGGCCAGTTTCAGGGCATCGTGAGCTACGGTGCGGTGACAGTGGCAGCCAGCCCGGCGGCCGTGGATTCCAACAGCAGCTTTGCTGCAAACGCGGAGGCGATTGATTTCCCGCGTTCCAAAATCGGGGCCCGGACACTGACATCAACGGTTCGGCGTTGAACAGCGCGCAGGCGGCGGCTTATTGGGCACCGGAGCCGTTCACCACCAACAATCACGCGAGTGCCACTTACTACTATAGCCCACATGCCCAAAAGGTGTTTGTCATCCGCGCGGGAGATGTTCGCGTGGTGTGGCGTGCCAGCACGCCGCTGTCCGGTCAGCCGGCGGACTATGACGGGAACGAAAACGTTAAGTATGCGTTTCTCAACGGGCAGTATTATCCGCTCTTGGCGCAGCAGCTCACCGCGTCCGACGGCGTGGTCAAGCTCACGCGGAAGCTGTATTGGACGGAGGGCATTTTCACGGCGACGGGCGTGCGCGTGAGCGTGCCGCCGGCGGTGGTGAAGGATGTGCATTTCGGTTTCAGCTCGGCGTTTCCGCAATACGTCGCGACAAACGAAGTTTTCGTCGCGGGCGGCACTTCGAGTCCGTTCGGCACGAACACGCCGCTGCTGGACACACGCACGGTGTGGCTGGACAACGGCTTCATCAGTGCGTTCAACCGCGAGGGGCGTTTGTTCCTCGAACTGCTGGGCAACACGGTGACGAACAGCGTGCGTGAGCATCTCGGTTTCGAGCTGGTGGATGTCACGCGTGAGCCGGCGGTGGCCGATGGCGTGGCCGAGCTGGGCGAGCGGCTCACGGCGTATCCGAACAATACACCTTCGGACGCGAATTTGCGCCCGCAGCCGATTCTTAATCTCGTCGGGCCGACTTACGTTTACCAGCGCTTCATCGGCACGGACGGTGCCTCGGAGCTGTTTGCGACGCGTGTGACGCCGGAATTGAATTCCTCGAAGGTGCATTGGCTGGAGCAAGGTGTGGCGAGCCTGTGGTGGCCGTCGAGGTGCGTGCGTTACCAGCAAATCTGGCCGTCGGACGTGGCGAAATACAGCCACTACATCCGGCCTTTGGTGGCGACGGAAACGGAAGCGCAGGCCACTGCCATTCAGTTGCCCCTGGAGAATTCGCCGACGATCGAATACGAGGATCCCACGGACGCGGTCCGCTCGAAGTTCACTCAGAGCCAGTATTTCTACACCTACCTAGACGCGGCGCACCCCGCATTGCGGACGCTGGTGAGTTACACGGCGGGCGATCGCGTCGCGTTCGAGCGCGTCCTTTCGTGGCTGGATAGCAGTTTGCGCACGACCAATTTCGCCAACTCGGTCGCAACGGAACTCTCTGCGTGGGATGCGAGTAGCGGCACGTTCAATTTCGCCAACCCGCTGGCGGCTCCGCGCGTGGTGAACACGACCGCGTGGGTGGGCCAGCGCATCACCGCACCGACTGGCGAGTCGGCCACGATTAACATTGCGGCGGATGGCGTGCCTGCGACGAACCGTTCGTCGGTGCCGCTGGCCGGCTTTGTCCGCACCAATCAGGGCACCGGCTTCAGTGTGACGGCATACAAGGACCCCTTCAGCGTCGGCTTTTACGAAGCGTCCTCGGGCAGCATCATCCCCATCACTGCCAGCAACAACAACGCGAACCTCGAAATCTGGTGGTATCGCCCGAACTCGGCGAACGAAGCTAATGGGTTCACCAAGACTTACTGGCCGTCCACCCTCGCGCGCTACACCGTGCAATGGCCAACGAGCGCTCCGGCGGCGCGCGAAATCATCCTGGCGAGCGACGCGGGCAGCGGTGCGCTCACCAGCTTGGAGGCCAAAGGTTCGCTTTACATCCAGAACGATCCGACGCAGTTCGGTTACAACCCGAATGAGGAGCACGCGCTCTTGCAAGGCGGGCAGGTGTGGGCGTTGCGCGATGATTTGAACATCACGAATTCCGCCGGTTATTCCTCGCATCCTTACGTGTTGCTGGAATACGCCGACGCGGACGGACGCCCGAGCATGACGGTGTTCCAAGTGCTGCGTGAAAAGGGTGCCGTGACCTTTGACTTTACTCGCAAGGCCGGCACGTTGATGCAGGCACCGATGCCACTGCCGTTGCTGGAGCGGCCGCTCGGAACGAAGGTCGTGGGCTCGCCCGCGCGCAGCTTGAACGCGGAGGTCAGCGAGGAGGCAGTGGCCACAAGCTCGGTCTTCACCGCCGGGGGCATTTCCCAAGTTGCTCTGACCACGATGCGCCGGCACTTCTTCCAGCCGTATGAGCAGTTGGCGCTGCAAACCACAAACGCCGGCGGGCTGACTTCGCGCTGGTTTTACAGCACCAACAGCGGAGCGACCAACACCGAGCTGCGCGGGGTGGTGTCCGCTTCGCCCGCGCTGGCGCTGGACTCCTGGACAGCGGGCGCGCAGCCGTCCGATCTCACGCGGTATCGCTTCAAAGTGGCGAGCGCCGCCGGGCTGGCGGTAACGCAGCCGGTGCTGCTCGTAAATGCGGCACTGAAGACGAACTGGGTGGGCACCCTCGCCGATACAAATGTCGTTTCCGGCGACACGTATGTGGAAGTGCAGTTGAGCGGCAATGTGCCGGTGGCGGCGCAAGACGGCGTGGTGCTGGTGGTGCCGGACGGCAGCGTGGGTAACAATCAATTCGCGGGCTGGCGCCTTGCATATGAGCCGTGGTCCGCAGCCATCACGGACCCGCTCAAACGCGCGCAATTTGCTTCGTTTACATATCAGGACCGGAAAGGCGACGTGTGGTTTTATCGCGGACCGCACTCGGGCACGGGCGCGGGCAAGCTGGTCATGCAGTTTTATTATAAGACGCTGGCGGGATTTTATTTTCCCTCGCTAGACCCCGGTGCGCAGCCGCCCGTTGGCACGCTCACGCCTTATCTGCGTTCGCGTAATTCCGACGGTAGCTTTGAGGGTGATCCGGTGTATGCGGATGCCAACAACGACAATTTAGGCGACGGCAATGCGTTGGGCGTAGTTTATCGCCCCACATGGCCCGATGATGCACCGGTCTTGATGATGGCCGAGACACTGACGCTGCCCAAGCGCGGGTTGCCTTCCGTCCGCGGACAAACGAGCATTGGGTTGATCTACCAGCAGCCGCAATTTGCCGGTGGACTATCCGCCCGCGCCGTGGAGTTACATGACCCCACGCGCGAGAAACAATTCATGTTGCCCGCCAAAACGTCGTCCGGTCTTAACAGGCTACCCGGCTCGGTTGCCACCAGCGTTTACCAAGGCCTGACCTATTTCCCGAATCTGCCGCCGCACTTGGTCGAGCGCTTTTTCTACGATCCGAATCGCGGCGTGAACGGCGCGCTCGTGCTGCGCGGCCAGTTCAAACAGGAAATCGTCGGCGACAATTATCTGCTGCTCAATGTCCTGGGCCCGTCTGATTTGGACGCGCTGCGCGGCCTGTGCCTGGGGGGCGATTCGCTCAAGTCCGCGTGGGACGCGGCGGTTGGTTCCGGCTTGCGCACAACGATGCAGAAGTTTGGCGAAGACCCCGGTCGGCCCGGAACCTTCAAGGTTTCCGGGACCTTCTCATACAAGGTTTTTCATCCGGAAAGACCAATTCGATTCGGTGGCATTACCATCATTCCATTCGATATCGTCACGCCTCCGGCTCAGAATCTCGTAGTGGGACCTGCGGACTTGGCGGAAGCCTTCGATCAGGACGTGGCGGTAGATTCCTACGCGCTGACGGCGATGGGGCCGGGCAGCGGCTACGTCACGCTGGTGATGGGCGATGGTTCTGCGTTCACACCGTCCACCGATCCCGTGAGCGTGCAAATCATCAAGGTCTCCGATGTGCTCTATCCCGGCCAATTGAAGATCATCAAGCCGTCGAACCCCTTGAGTGAAATGCTCACGCTGCAGCAGGTGGTTGACCTGGGCGGCAAGACGGATGACTACGAATTCCAGTGGTTGATCGCCGCGCCGGTGCAAGGCGTGCCGCCGTTGGTTTATCAAAACACGCGCGAGCTCCTGTTCGGCGACGGCACGTGGCAGCACGTGCGTTATCCGTTGCCGACGGATCAGCCCGCGACGGTCTATACGGCGAACGCCAGCCGCGTGATCGGGGAAGTCACTTCGTCCGTCGTGCCGGTGAGTTTGCTTCCGTTTGTGTCTGTCACCACGAATGACAACAAATTGAGCTTCGTGCTGGCACCGGGCGCACCGCAGCCGCTGTCGGTTGGCACGCCGGTCAATGTCACGGATGGGCAGGGCAATGCCTACGCGGGCAGCGTCGTGGGCTTGAGCACTACCAATTACCAGTTGCAAGCCGCGACGAATGTATTGGTGGAACTCGACGCAAGTCAGGGAAACTTGCCGGCCGCATTGACGGTGGGGCAGCTCTACGAGCGCGCCGCCGCCGGCCAGCCGCAGAGCATCGTCTTCCGTGAGTTCACGATCGCGGAGACCAGCAGCTACTCCCAGTATGTGTTAAGCTTGGACCTTGATCCGACGCTGGGCGCGAAGGTTTATCTGGATGGTCAGCTCGTGGCGGTGGCGAATCTGGCGAATGGCAACACGCCGACCTCGGTCGCCCCGTCCGCGTTCTCGCCGCTGGCCAATGCGTATGTGCTTGATCCGAACGTCTTCTCGGCGGGGCAGCGTTCGGGCGGCGTGGCGACGCACCGGTTCGCCGTCGAACTGTTCTCCACTGCTCAACCCGGCGCGCAGTTGAATTTCAATCTGCATTTGGAAGCGTTCCAAGCCATCGATGAAACGGCCCAACCGGGCACGCAATGGCTGTCGGTGGACCCGAGCAAGTTCCGCGACAAGGTGCGCGCCATCATGGGCACGGGAGCCGATGTTCGGGCGTTGGCGGATAACTACCTCATCGCCCGCTATCGTGCGACGAACACGACGCACGCATCCTACGCCCGCGGTTGGTCGCGCTGGACAGAGCCGCAACTCGCTGAGGGCTGGATCAAACGCGTGCTGGCCGGCATCAACCCGTTCAACCAGCGGGTCACCGACCTCTTCAACAACAGCGTGAACACGGACGCGAGCATTCTCGTGCAAGCCGGCAAGCGTTGGGAGGGCGATGTGGCGCTCAATCTGCAAAGCATCAACAACTATGGTTTGATCGAGATTTACGAAACCGTGCTGCGGCGCGGGCGCAACATCAGCATAGACGCGGGCATCAACTACGGCCCAGCCAACGATGCGCTGCTGCTGGCCGCGACGTATTTGAACGACCTCTACGTCATGCTCGGCAACGAAGCATGGGCCGACGCGGCGAATCCGACCATCGGCATCGGCACCAAGGATCCGAACCTGGGCGACATCGCCACGGCGCTCTTTGCGTTCAAGGGCCAGGTGCCGACGCTGCTCGAAGAAGAGCTGGCCTTGTTGCGCGGACGGGATGACTTCCTGCAACCAGGCGTGCAGGCCAGTCCGGTTTACAACCGTTTGTTCTGGAACTACACGCGCGGCATTGACGCGGGCGAAGTGATTTACGCGTTAAATTACGACATCCAGCCGCAGCCGGGCAGCGCCACGATTGACGCCGCCGCTGCGGCTCACATGTATCCGCAGGGCCACGGTGATGCGTATGGCCACTACCTCACGGC
>RFVF01000122.1 GCA_009922615.1 Pseudomonadota bacterium | reverse complement strand
TCGCCCGGTTGAATGCGGACGGCTCGCTGGATGCCGGTTACAATCCGGGTGGAGCGGACAACCTGATTTACGCTTTGGCGGTGGATGCGAACACCAATGTCCTTGCCGCCGGTTTGTTCACCACCTTCTCCGGCACGGCGCGCAGCCAGTTGGCCCGGGTGACACTTGCGGGCGCGCTGGACCCGGTGTTCGTGCCCGGCTTGAACTCCGGTGCGCAGGTGTATGCGCTCTCCGTGCAGCCCGATGGCAAGATTCTCGTGGGCGGTAGCTTTACGATCAGCGTGTTTGGCCGCACCAATCTGGTGCGCCTGAGCGGGTTTGATGGCTCGCTTGATCCGCTCTTCAGTGCCACTGCTTTGCCGAACAGTGCGGTGCGGGCGCTGGCGCTGGAAACCAGCGGGAAAATCTTGCTGGCCGGCGATTTCACCGCCATTAACGGCACCAGCCGCGGCGGTGTGGCGCGGCTCAATTCGAACGGCACCTTGGACGCAGCCTACGATACCGGTTTGGGGGCGAATGGTTCCATCTTTGCCATCGGCGCCCAGCCGGACGGCAAGGCGATCATTGGCGGACGTTTCTCGATGGTGGACGGCATCGCGCGCGGCAATGTGGACCGCCTCAACGGGGACCACGGCGTGGTGCAATTCGTTTCGGCGACCGCCAGCGTGCTGGAGCGCGGGACGAATGTGACTCTGAGCGTCGCCCGGTTGAACGGCGCGAGCGGCGGGCTCACGGTGGATTACGGCACGACCAACGGGACTGCGCTGGCGGGCGTGCGGTATGTGGCGACCAATGGCACGCTGACGTTCGGACCGGGAGTCACCAATCAGGATATCGTGGTGGGCATTCTCAATGACAAGCTGGTGCAGGGTGATGGCACCTTTACTGTCGGGCTGCAGAATGTGGTGGCTGGTTCCTTGGGGGCGCAAACGACCACGACGGTGACGATCGTCGATGATGACAGCACGCTACAGTTCAGCGTGGCGGTTACGAATGTCTTCGAGAACGCCAACAGCCTCGTGTTGACCGTGACCCGGGTCGGCGTGATTGACACGACCGTGACCGTGCCTTTCAACTCCGTCAACGGCACCGCCTTGCATGGCAGTGATTATCTGGGTGTCACCAACACGCTGACCTTCGGCACCAACGTGGCCAGCCAGAACATCACCGTCCCAATCTTGAATGACCAGATTCAGGAGCCGAGCGAGACCTTCACCGTGAACCTGGGCCTGCCCGGTGGTGAAGCCAGCCTTGGGGCGAACACCAGCGTGGTGGTGACGATCCTCGACAACGACAGCACGCTGTTCCTCGCCACGAACGCGATCACTGTGTTTGAGAACGCGACCAACGCCGTGTTGGTCGTCAGCCGCACGGGCTATACCAACAACGCCGTAACGGTGGACTACTTCACGGCGGATGGCACCGCGTTGGCGGGCTCTGATTACTTGGCCACCAACGGCACGCTGAATTTCGGCACCGGAGTGGTGAGCCTCACCATTTCCGTGCCGTTGGTGAACAATCAGGTGCAGGAGCCGACCGAGACCTTCAGCCTGTCGCTCACCAATGTGACCGGCGAGGCCAGCTTGGGAGCGGTGACGAATGCAACGATCACCGTCCTCGATAACGACAGCACGTTGCAGCTCACCAGCACGGCGCAGACGGTCACGGAGAGCGCGGGCAGTGTCACCTTCACGGTGGTTCGCACCGGCTTCCTGAACAACACTGTCACGGTGCCGTTCAGCACCGTCGATGGCACGGCAGTGGCCGGGTCCGACTATGTGCAGACGACCAACGTGCTCACCTTCGGCACGAACGTGAGCAGCCAGAACATCATCATTCCGATCCTCAACGACACGGTGGTGGAGTCGACCGAGACCTTTACCCTGCAGCTCTACCCGCCGGGCGGCGAGGCGAGCCTGGGGGGCAACTCGTCCGCGACTATCACGATTCTGGATGACGACAGCTCGGTGAGCTTCACGGCTCCGACGGTCGCCGTGGCGGAGAGTGCGGGCGGCGTGACTTTGACGGTGGCGCGGACAGGCACCTTGAACAGCACGGTGTCAGTGCAATTCGCCACTGCGAATGGGTCGGCGCTGGCTGGTTCGGATTACGTGGCGACGAACGGCACTTTGACCTTTGGCACGAACGTCAGCAGCCAGACGATCGTTGTTCCCATCCTCAACGACACGGTGGTGGAACCGGATGAGACGTTCAGCGTGGTGCTGAGTGTTCCGGCCGGTGAGCTCAGTTTGGGGGCTAACAGCACGGTGATTGTGACCATCCTGAATGATGATAGCACGCTTCAGTTCACCGCCAACAACTACTCAGTAATCGAGCGCGCGGGTAGCGTGGTGCTGACGGTTTCACGGATCGGCGCATCGAACAGTGTTGTGACGGTGCCGTATCTCTCGGTCAACGTGACGGCCTTCGCGGGCGCGGACTACACAGCGGTGGCGGGCTCGCTCACGTTCGGCTCGAATGTCACATCGCAGGACATCGTGGTGCCGATCCTCAACGACCGGCTCAAGGAAGGGGACGAGACATTTACCGTCCGTTTGGGCACGCCCACCGGCGAGGCCAGCCTGGGCGCGCAGAGCACGACGACGGTGACCATTGTGGATGACGACAGCGTGCTTCAGTTTGCCACTACGACCGCCTCCGTTTTGGAGAGTGGCGGCTTCATCAACTTGACGGTGAGCCGGGTGGGTGTGATCGACACGACCGTGACGGTGCCCTTCACCTTCGCCGATGCGTCGGCGACCAACGGGGTGGACTATCGCGGGACCAACGGGATTTTGACCTTCGGCACGAACGTGGCCGCGCAGAGCATCACCGTGGGCATCATCAACAATCTGATTGTCCAGTCGAACCGGACCTTCACCGTCACGCTCGGCGCGGGGGTCGGCGGCGAGGCGGCGTTGGGTGCAAACCGCATTGTTACCGTGACGATCGTGGATGACGACAGCGTGCTGCAGTTCCCGTTCACTTCACTCAACGTGGCGGAAAGTGCTGGTTCGCTCTCGGTCACCGTCCAGCGGGTAGGTGCGACCAACGTTCCGGTGTATGTGGATCTGGCCACCGCCGATGGCTTGACCCGGACGGCCACGGCGAACGTGGATTACAGCTCGGTAACGACGAATCTGTTCTTCGCCATCGGCCAGACGACGGTGTCGGTTCCGATTGCGATTGTGAATGACACGATCGAAGAGGGCACCGAGAACTTCCGGGTGTTGTTGAGCAATCCCACGGGTGAGGCAACGCTGGGCAGCCAGTCGAACTTGACGGTCAGCATCATCGATGACGACTTCCGCACGCTGATCAACGCGGGCGTGACCTTGCTGGCGGAGAGCTTCTCCCCGACCAATCGCGCCGTGGATCCGTTGGAGACCGTCACGATGAGCTTCGCGTTGCGCAACGCCGGCAACGTGAACGGCTCGAACATCACCGCCACCCTGCTGCCCACCGGCGGGGTGCTCAACCCGAGCGGGCCGCAAGTCTATCCACTCCTGCTGGCGGGCGGCGCGAGCGTGGCAATGCCCTTCACCTTCACGGCAGCTCAAGCGCAGACGATCACCGCCACGTTGCAATTGTCCGATGCCAACGGCAGCGTGGGCACGACGACGTTCACGATTGATCTGGGCGTCGCGAGTTCGTTCACGAACCGCAGCCGCATCAACATTCCCGGCACTTTGAGTCTGCCCGCGTTCGGTGTTGCCAATCCGTATCCCAGCACCGTAACCGTCACGAACGTCGCGGGGGTGGTCAACAAGGTCACGGTGCAGTTGAACGGGTTTACGCACAGTTACCCGGCGGATGTGGACATGGTGCTCGTCAGCCCGACCGGGCAGAAGGTGCTGTTGATGGCCAATGCCGGCAGCGGGTTTGGCGTGACCAACCTGAACATTACCTTGGATGACAACGCGGCGGCGAACTTGCCCGACACCTCGCCGTTGGCCAGTCGCTCCTACAAGCCGACCGCCTATCCGCCCACGACCGTC
Organism: Pseudomonadota bacterium; assembly: GCA_009922615.1. Taxonomy (GTDB): domain Bacteria; phylum Verrucomicrobiota; class Verrucomicrobiia; order Limisphaerales; family SXTU01; genus SXTU01. The sequence goes on along the minus strand of RFVF01000122.1, from coordinate 7,048 downwards.
TTCCCGGCTCCGGCACCTGCGGGGCCGTATGCGACCAACCTGAGTGCGTTCAGCGGCTTCAACCCGAATGGCAACTGGTCGCTCTACATCGTGGACGACACGGACCTTAACTTGGGCAACATCGTCAACGGCTGGACGCTCAACATCAGCACGGTGAACCCGGCGATTGATCTCGCCGCCACCATGACGAGCTCGGTGGCAAACGTGACGGCCCCGGGAACGGTGACGTTTACCACCACGATCACGAATCGCGGGCCGAACATTGCCAACAGCGTGCTCTACAGCAATGTGCTGCCGGCGGGGCTGACCTTTGTCTCCGGCACGGCTTCCGTGGGCACGGTGACCAATCTCAACGGCACTCTCACCGTGGGGCTTGGGACCTTGGGCACCGGGTCCAACTTGGTGGTTTCCATCACCGCCCGCACCAGTGGCTCAGGGTCGCTGACCAACGTCGCGCGGGTGTCCTCGGGCGAAATCGAGTTGAGCCCGGCCGACAACACGGCTTCTGCCTCGGTCACGGTTGCACCGGCGCTGGTGTTCTCGCTGTATGGCACACGCCAGCTTAACGGTCAGTTCCTCATCACCGTCACGAATGCCGTGATCGGCAAGACCTACGTGATTGAGGCGGCCACGAACTTCGCTCACACCGTCTCCAACACGGTTTGGACGCCCGTTGGCACCAACAGCAACACGGGGACGAGCACGTTCACGATCCTCGATCCGGCGGCCAGCGTGTTCCGCACGCGTGTCTATCGCGGCATTGAGCGGTAAGTGGCCCGGAAAACCCGTTCTGCGGCATCGCGAGCCCGGCGTGAAGGCACTTGGATGGCTTGGGCTGAGAATTACGGCGCGTGATTTAAGGGTAAATCCGTAGCCTGCTGGCGGGAATGGTTCTTGATTTGAAACTGGCTGAAAGACTACGGTTTGCACAAACTTTTGAACTTGAAGGCACGAGATTTGGATCAGGATTGGCCGGTGGCTTTGGCGGCGCGTAGCGCTTCCCGGGCGTGCCTCAGGTTTGGGCAACCTTTCATGCATATGCGTGCTGTCGTGCCACCTTGCCGCTCACTCTGGGTGTTGCTTGTGCTCGCCCTGCTCTGGTTGCCGGTGGCCCAGTTACGGGTGATGGCGCAGCCGGCCAATGACAACTATACCAATGCCTTTACCTTGGCTGGCACCGCAGGTTCGGCGGCGAGGTTCACCAGTTTCGGCGCATCGGGCGGCACGCTGAACAACAACCGTGCCACCAAGGAGACGGGTGAGCCCAATCACGCCGGAAATCTGGGTGGTCAGTCGGTCTGGTTCAACTGGACTCCGCCTGTCAGCGGCATTGCTACTTTTTCTGCCCCCATCACGTCGTTCAGTCCGTTTGGGTTGACTAATCTGATTGGCGTTTACACGGGGTTTGGTCAATTCGGAAACAGCTTTTTCCTTACCCCGGTGGCCGATAATAGTGCGGGGTTCGGCACCACAGTCACCTTCCCGGCCGTGGCGGGAACCACCTACTCCATCGCGGTGGACGGCTACAACTCGACTACGAATCAGAATAATGCGACCTCGTTTTCCTATAATATCGCTTGGTCAATTCTGACCAATGACTTCTTCGCTACGCCAACGGTGCTTTTGGGAAGCTCGGGACTCAACCTGACCAACAGCACCATCGGAGCTACCTTCGAGGCAGCATCTGGTGAAACAGACCACTCGGGCGATACCAACTATCCCGGGGGAGCCTCGGTCTGGTTCAGTTGGACTGCTCCGTTGAGTGGTCCAGCGACCTTCACCGTGGGAAACTTCGTTAATAACTTCATCACTCCAACCCTCGCCATTTACACAGGAACAAATCTGGGCGGTTTGACGATGGTGACGAACAACAACTTGGGGCTCACCTCGGTCACCAACACCGGCGTATTTACCAACACCGTGACCTTCAATGCGGTGGCGGGCACCACTTACCGGATTGCGGTGGATGGGCGGTTCGGGGTTCAGGACACCTTCACCCTCAGTTACAGTAGTGCGATCAGCCCGAGTGCCGGCACTTTCCAATTCAATACCAATTTCATGGCGGTCACTGAGTTGGAGAGCAGTCTTTTGGCTGCCAACAACACTATCGATCAGGAGCGCGGGCTTTTTGGTGCCGTGGTTACCTTCACGCGGACCAATGGGGCGACGGGGAGGGTAATGCTTTACTACACCACGGCGGATGGGACGGCGCAGGGCGGTATCAACTATGCGGCCACCAATGGCGTCGTCATCTTGGATGACTGGCAGATGTATGCGCATGTCCTGATCCAGATCTATCCCAACGGTTTTTTTGGGTTTAACAACTTCAACCAGACCAACAATAGCTACTTTCAGGTGCTGATCACGAATGTGGTGGTGGACACCAACGTGATCAGCAGTGGCGGCGTTCCTTACACCGAGAATCCGACCTTGGCTCCGACCTTCGACAGCACGCCCTTGACCGTGCAAATTAACAACTTGGGATTCGGCAAAGGCACCAACTCGGGCACCATCTCCTTTGGCAAGTCGCTCTACCGTTGCGGGGAAAACGCTGGCATCTTTGACATTACCCTATACCGGAACGGGGGCGATTTGTCGGCATCGGCTACGGTGCGCTACAACCTGAGCTCATATAGTAGGAGCGGCGCCGTCGGGGAGAAAAATCGTTTTGCTGTCATGGCTGGTTCTGATTACGCCCAGCCTACCCAGCGGCCGCGGGTCAATGAGCCGGGCGATTTTGATGCGGTTCAAGATGGCACGGCCACGTTTCCGGCTAACGACAATAATGCCTACATCCGTGTAACCATCGTTGATGACAACGAGGTGGAGCTTAATGAAGACATATTTTTGGAGCTTGTCGCAGATTTCAACACGGCCTCGCTCTCACCCAGCCCTCAACCGGGCACGGGGCCTGGCTATCTGCTAGGCTCCCAAAGCAACGCCATCCTCACCATCGTGATGGAGGATAACATCGCCCAAGAGCAGCCGGCAGGTGCCCAGGACAACACCTACAATCGCGCCAATGATCCGCAAACCAATCCGCCCCTTAACCCGACGCCGGGCGCAAACAACGTGGTGCATGCGGTAGCCATCCAGCCCGACCAGAACGCCGTGATTGTGGGTGAGTTTACCGCCGTGAACACGACTCCGCGCAATGGTGTGGCGCGTGTGCTCAACGATGGCTCGCTGGACCTCAGCTTCAATCCTGGGTCCGGAGCGGACGGATTTGTCAACGCGGTGGCTCTTCAGCCCGATGGCAGCATTATCATCGCGGGTGGCTTTAGTTCCTACGTTGGCACCAGTCGCAATGGCGTTGCGCGCCTTTTGACCAACGGCGCGCTGGACACGACGTTTGACCCGGGCATTGGCATCAATCCAGGGGACACCGTAAACAACGCCGTGCAGGCCATCGCGCTTCAGCCGGACGGCCGCATTTTATTGGCCGGTAATTTCACCACATTCAACTCGCAGCCCTTCAATCACGTGGTGCGATTGAATCCGGATGGTTCGGTGGACAATACCTTCATCGGTCTGGGAGCCGGGCCAAATGATGTGGTATATTCCATCGCAATCTATACCACCAACAATTCTCCTAACACGAACCTAATTGGTAAAATCTTGATCGCTGGATCGTTTACTGCGGTCAACGGGGCGCCAAACAGCCGTCTTTGCCGATTGAACATCGATGGCTCGGTGGACTCTTCTTTTAGCGGGCTGGGTGCTGGGGCTGACGGGGACATTCACATCGTGGCCATCCAACCGGACGGCAAGATACTGGTCGGTGGAGATTTCACTCGGATGGACATCTCTGATCGTGGTCGGCTTGCGCGCCTCAATCCGGATGGCTCGGTGGATCAGAGCTTCACGCCCGGTTCCGGCGCGGATGATGCAGTTTACGCCATCGTTCAGCAACCCGACGGGCGTATCCTGATTGGTGGGTTGTTCAACTCGTATCATGGGACGCGCCGCATGGGCATCGCACGGGTGTTGACCAACGGTTCGCTCGACACGACGTTCATGGACACGGTTTACAACCAGTTCGCCGGCCTGACGCAGCCCATGAGCACGATGCCCAGAAGTGCGTGTTTCAGCATCGGGTTGGAAACGAACGGCAACGTGGTGATAGGTGGTGATTTTACCCGCGTTGGCGGTGGGTTTGGCCGGTATCGTTCGGATTCTACATACGGGTATCTCACCAATCTGGGCTCGTTCACGATTCGCGACTATATCAGCACGCGGCTGAATTTCACGCGCCTCATTGGCACGGTGGACACGCCTGGGCCGGGCAATGTGGAGTTTCTCACTGACACTTACACGGCGGATGAATTTATCGGCAGCTACTATGTTCAGATGCTTCGTTCCGGCGGTTGGTTGGGGCAGGCCTCGGTGACCTTTCAGACGACGGACGGCACGGCGATCGGTGCGCCGCTGGGAGCGCCGACCGCTGGCTATGATTTCTTGCATACCAATGCGGCGATCATTTATCGCTCCTCTTATAATCAAAACGGCCAACCCGATGATCGACGCATCTTTGACTCGTTCAGCGGTCTTTCCAGCCGGGCGACCAATGGTCCGGGCAGCCTCAACATTGGTGGTGGCGGCAATGGTGTTGGCTTCACCAACGCGATGCAGAGTGCCAGCATTACCATCCTTCAGGACACGCGGGTGGAGGGTAATGAGGCGTTCTCTGGGACACTCACGATTCCGCCTTTGAGTGCGACGAATGCACCGATCGTGTATCTCGGCGGGGTTCCAATCGCTGTCGGGGTCGCGCTGGGTCGAGATCAAGCCACGTTCGTCATCGCCGATGATGATTTCGCGTATGGCGTATTGACCTTCACTTCCACGAACTATGTGGTTTCCGAGAACGTCGGGGTGGCCACCATCACGGTCGCACGCACCAACGGGAGCACGGGCAATATCTCGGTGCGCTATGCGGCGAAGGCGGGGACGGCCGGGACGAATGAGTTTACTCCAGTTTCCGGCACACTTTCGTTTTCGGCTGGCCAGACCAACCGCAGCTTCACGGTGACCATCGTGGACGACACGGTCGTCAACTCGCCTCCGGGTCGGACGGTGCTGCTCACCCTGACGAATGCGACGGGCGGGGCGACCATTGCAGCGGGTGGCGGTTCTTCCATCCTGACTATCCAAGACAACGAGCCGCCGGCGGGCACGCCAGCCGGGTCGGTGAACACGGCCTTTGGCAATTCCGTCGGCGGGGCCAACGACAAAGTGCTAGCGGCGGTATATTTGACGAACACGTTATCGGGTCAGGGCTTGAACGGGCGTTGGCTGATCGCGGGTGATTTCACGAGTGTGGACAGTTTGCCGCGCAGCCGGGTCGCGATGTTGAATTTGGACGGATCGGCCAACACCACGATTTTCAGCCGGTTGGGTGCCGGGCCCAACAGCACCGTCAGCGCGCTGGCCGTGCATCCGGCGAACGGGTTTACGACGAATTACAGCGGCCGCATCGTGATTGGTGGTTACTTCACTCAGGTCAACGGCACGAACCGGTCCCGGATTGCGCGCTTGAACCCGGACGGCTCGCTGGATGCGTCGTTCAATCCAGGCGCGGGCGCAGACAATCCGGTCCTTTCCATTGCGATCCAGCCGGACCAGAAGATCATCATTGCTGGCGATTTCACCACGGTGAATGGAACGACGCGCAACCGGATTGCGCGCTTGAACGCGGATGGCACCGTGGATGTGACTTTCAATCCAGGGCAGGGGGCCGGCGGGACGATCCGGTCGGTGGTGATCGACAGCACGGGCACGAACATCTACATCGCCGGGGATTTCAATGCGTATGACGGAGTGCCGCAAAACCACGTGGCGCGGCTGCGCAGTAACGGGGCGTTGGACACGAGTGGTTTCATCAGTCCGACGGACCCGACCTCGGGGGCCGATGCGCGGGTGCGTGGACTGGCGCTTGATCCGGCCGGGAACCTCGTGCTGGTGGGCGATTTTTCCTCGGTGGGCGGCAATACCGGCCAGGTGCGGGTAGGCCGTCTCCTGCCCAATGGCACGGCGGATGCCAGCTTTGCTGCATCGGCGGATAATTCCGTGCTAGCGGTGGCGGTGGATGTGCAGACAAACATCATCATTGGTGGTGACTTTGCGGCGGTCAACGGTTTGAACCGCACCCGCATCGCGAGGTTGCTGCCTAGTGGGCAGTTGGATGCATCAATCAATTTTGGCACCGGCCCCAACAACTTCGTGGCTACTTTGGCGCTGGAGCCGGTGACCAACGGGGTGATCACGATCGCGGGTGGTTTTACACAGGTGGATGGCAGTTCCCGCGCCTACTACGCCCAGTTGGTTGGCGGCCAGAACAGCGGCATCGGCACGCTTCAGTTCTTGTCGCAGAATTTCAGTGTGCTCGAAAGCGTGGGCAATGCGCTGGTCACGGTTCGCCGGGTGGGTGGCCTGACGAATGCCGTGAGCGTTGATTATGCGACGATCGATGGGACCGCGACGAATGGCCTGCACTATATCAGCAACAGCGGAACGCTGTTTTTCCAGCAGGGCGAGGCGGTGTTGGCCGTGGCATATTGCACCGTCACCAACCCGGTGAAGCCATTGGTGCGAACCACCGTGATGCTCGTGGAGTTGCTGTTCTCCTGCACGTCATAGCTGACCTGGCTGAACACGAACGTGCCCGGGCTGAAGTCATCATCAATGATGTTCAACACCGCCGAGCTGCGCCCCAAGCTCGCCACATTCGCCGGGCTGGGGTTGGCCAGCGTGAGCAGCACCGTCTCCGTGCCCTCTACCAACGTGTCGTTTATGATCGGCACAAGGAAAGTGGCGAAGGTCTGGCCGTTCGTGAAATTCAACTGGCCGCTTACCGCCGTGAAATCCGCTCCAGCCGTGGCCGTGCCATTGGTGGCCAGATAGTTGACTGACACCGTCCCGACTGTTCCTCCCAAGCGCGAAACGATGATGACCGCGTTCCCGCCCACCACGTTCTCGTTGACGTTGTAGATGTCGAAGGCGAAGCCAATCTGCGAGTCGTTGTCCTGAATCGTAACCGTGGCGTTGG
>RFVF01000121.1 GCA_009922615.1 Pseudomonadota bacterium | reverse complement strand
AGGCAATCAAGGATCAGATGCATTATGGAATTTCACAGGTGCTTATAGCGGTGGTGCATCATACTCCATAGGTGATGTAGCAACTTATTTAGGACAAACTTGGTATCGTATTCATTCTAATGGTGGTAATCTTGGAGATACCCCCGCAGAAGGAACTTTTTGGACATTAATTGCTCAGAAAGGCGAACAGGGATTACAAGGATACCAAGGTGAACAGGGTTCACAAGGTAATCAGGGATATCAAGGATTTCAAGGTCAACAAGGTTTTCAAGGTCAACAAGGAGATCAAGGTGATCAGGGATCATCTGGATCTGGAGTAACAATTCAAGGATCAAAAACATGGGAAAATATATTTAATAATGAAACTTCTGGTGCTGTACTTGGCGATATGTTTATTGGCAAAATGTTGGTCCTATTCGTGGTCCTCAAGGAGCTAATGGTTTACAAGGAAATCAAGGGATTCAAGGAAGTCAAGGTATTCAAGGACATCAAGGTTTTCAAGGCAATCAAGGAATTCAAGGACATCAAGGTTTTCAAGGTTATCAAGGAAATCAAGGCAATCAAGGTATTGAAGGATCACAAGGTTTTCAAGGACATCAAGGAAATCAAGGAATTCAAGGACATCAAGGAAATCAAGGTTTTCAAGGAATAAAAGGTGATCAAGGAGAACAAGGATTTCAAGGAGAACAAGGAAATCAAGGTTTTCAAGGACAACAAGGATTTCAAGGAGAACAAGGAAATCAAGGTTTTCAAGGTGAACAAGGAAATCAAGGTCAACAGGGTTTTCAAGGCGAACAAGGATTTCAAGGCTTTCAAGGTGTTGAAGGGCCAAAAAATACAGAAAATGCACACGCATCTGCTCGTTTAGCAACAACAACTGCTCTTAATAATTCACCTACATATACTGCTGGAAGTGCAGATGCATCAAATGGAACTGGTGTTGGTGCATATATTCAAGCTACTACAAATGGTGCATTATCTGTTGATGGTGTTACTGTAGCTGTAGGCAATAGAATATTAGTCAAAAATCAATCTGATGCAAGACAAAATGGTATTTATACAGTTACCGCTACTGGTGGTCCATCTGCTGTTTATAAATTAACTAGAGCAACAGATTTTGACAATCATGAAGCTGCTCAAGTTGAATATGGAGATTATTTATTTATAGTAGAAGGAACTGTAAATAATAATACTACATCTTTGCAAAACAATATTGGTTCTAATGTAGATGAAAGCATTAGAATTGGAACTGATGATATAACATTTACGCAAGTTGGAGGTATTGGACCACAAGGTTATCAAGGTGTTACTGGTGCTGGTGGTGCATTAGGTTATTATGGATCTTTTTATTCTGATTTAAGTCAAACTGCATCTTTGACATCAACTGCCTATGCAATGACATTCAATAATACTCCAGATGCTAATGGAATTTCTATACAATCAAATTCCCGTATTAAAATTGCAAATCCTGGAACTTATGATTTACAGTTTTCTGCTCAATTACATAATAGTGGTGGTGGTGGTAATGGAAATACAGTACAGATTTGGTTTAGACTAAATGGTATAGATATTCCTGATTCTGCTACAAAAGTAGATGTGTCTACAAATAATCCATATGTTGTTGCTGCTTGGGATTTTCTTTTCACTACTACAACTGCTAATGAATATATAGAGATAATGTGGAGTACAGATAATACATCAATTAGTATTTTACATAATACAGCTACATCTCCAGCACCAGCTATACCATCAGTAATTGCAACTGTAATGCAAGTAATGTATACACAGGTTGGTCCACAAGGTTATCAAGGTTTACAAGGCAGTCAAGGAAATCAAGGAAGCCAAGGCAGTCAAGGAAATCAAGGTGAACAAGGAAATAAGGGTGAACAAGGATATCAAGGTATTCAAGGACATCAAGGTAGTCAGGGAGATCAAGGAGATCAAGGAAATCAGGGATATCAAGGAAATCAAGGATTTCAAGGTATTTTAGGCGATCAAGGATTCCAAGGTTTTCAAGGCGATCAAGGTATACAAGGAGATCAAGGAAATCAAGGATTTCAAGGTAATCAAGGCGAACAAGGACAACAAGGAGAACAAGGATTTCAAGGGGAGCAAGGTTTTCAAGGCAATCAAGGAATTCAAGGGCATCAAGGTTTTCAAGGAGAACAAGGTTTCCAAGGAGAACAAGGTTTTCAAGGATTTCAAGGATCTCAAGGTTTCCAAGGAGAACAAGGAGATCAAGGTTTTCAAGGTTTACAAGGACATCAAGGAGATCAAGGAGATCAAGGCGAACAAGGATTCCAAGGATCTCAAGGATCTCAAGGATTCCAAGGAGAACAAGGTGAACAAGGATTCCAAGGATATCAAGGATCGCAAGGGTCGCAAGGAGAACAAGGAGAACAAGGGGAACAAGGCGAAAAAGGTGAACAGGGAGAACAAGGTTTTCAAGGTCTAAAAGGTGATCAAGGTTTTCAAGGTGAACAAGGAGAACAAGGCGAACAAGGTAATCAGGGCGAACAAGGCAATCAAGGTGAACAAGGATTTCAAGGTGAACAAGGATTTCAAGGTTTTCAAGGGGATCAAGGAGAACAAGGATTTCAAGGTTTCCAAGGAGAACAAGGTTTTCAAGGATTAAAAGGAGATCAGGGTTTACAAGGATTAAAAGGTGATCAAGGTTTTCAAGGTTTTCAAGGTTTACAAGGATTAAAAGGCGACCAAGGTTTGCAAGGATCAAAGGGTGATCAAGGATTTCAAGGATTTCAAGGATTACAAGGATTAAAAGGAGATCAAGGTTTTCAAGGTTTACAAGGATTAAAAGGCGACCAAGGTTTGCAAGGATCAAAGGGTGATCAAGGATTTCAAGGATTACAAGGATTAAAAGGAGATCAGGGTTTTCAAGGTGGGCAAGGATTCCAAGGAAATACCGGCATCTCTAGCGGTTTAGTATTATTTCTTGATACTGCTGGCGGTGCATATCCACAAATAGGAGAATTACTAACTTCTCCAAATACTGGAACAGGCACGACAATAACAACAGGTAATTTAAGTATAGCAAACAATTATTTAGTTGGAACATTTACCACACAAGCAAATTCTTTGACATCAACAGTTATAGTTGGTGGTATATGGTTGTTGAAGCAAATTGCATCTTGCACAACAAATGGTAATCTACCAACTATGCATTATGCAGTCTACAGCGTTGATTCAAATGGTGTTAGCAACGAAACACTTATAGCTACTGGTAATTCTACAACTGCCACATTTATACCAATTTCCCAATCGAGTATTGATATACAAGTGGCTGTTCCTGATACAATTCTCGCTGATCTTACAAAAAGATTAAGAATAAAGATTTATGTTAATATAAAACAAATCAATTCATCTGTTACTTTAGAATATAGAGATCAAACGCAATCTATTATCATTACAACATTAGTTGCAAATCCATCAACTGGTCCTCAAGGATTCCAAGGCAATCAAGGTTTACAAGGATTAAAAGGAGATCAGGGTTTTCAAGGAAGTCAAGGTCATCAAGGTAATCAGGGATACCAAGGAAATCAAGGATTTATAGGAAGTCAAGGCAATCAAGGTTTTCAAGGAATGCAGGGTTTTCAAGGGCATCAAGGAGATCAAGGATGGCAAGGAGAACAAGGTTGGCAAGGTCATCAAGGATGGCAAGGACATCAAGGCGATCAAGGATGGCAAGGTGAACAAGGATGGCAAGGTGAACAAGGATTAAAAGGAGATCAAGGATCTGTAGGATCACAAGGAGATCAAGGTTCACAAGGTGATCAGGGAGCTATAGGATCACAAGGTGATCAAGGCGATCAAGGATCTGTAGGATCACAAGGAAATCAAGGTTCTGTGGGTAATCAAGGATCTCAAGGCTCACAAGGAAATCAAGGATTTCAAGGGTTAACTGGTCCAGTCGCAGGGTCTGCTAATCAAGTTGTATATAAAGATAGCGGTAACAATGCTGCTGGATCTTCTAGCTTTACATTTGATGCAACAACAGTAACTGTTCCAATATTGTCTGTCACTAGAACTGCTGGAACAGGAACACAAACTCCATCTATAACTATTACTGCTCCTGCCCATACAGCATTAACTGCTTCTACTGAATCTAATGATTTAAATATAAATTTAGCAAGAACAGTACAATTTGCTACTGGTTTTTTAACCACTCAAAGAGCCATTAGAATACAAGCTCCAACTTATGCTTTTGTAGGTGCTAGCACAATTACAACTGCTGCAACAGTACAAATTGATTCTGCTCCTGTTGCTGGCACTAATGCCACTTTAACTAACTCATATGCACTTCGTGTCTTAGTGGGTACTGTTCTTGGCCAAGGAATATGTGTTCAAGGCCCATCTGGCAACCTTAATAATTTACAAGTCTGGCAGTCAGACGGAGGTACTACTGTCTGTACTGTTGGTTATACTGGTGCTTTGACTATAAATCCTAGAGCAGTTTCTAGTACTACTGCACCAATTACTCTATCTATTACTGCTCCAGCACATACATCATTGACAGCTTCAACAGAATACCATGATGTTTATATCAACATGGTTAATACTGCTCAGTTTGCTACTGGTGCAATCACCCTTCAAAGAACTGTTAGAATAGGAGGTCGAACTTATAGTGCTGTAGGTGCAAGCACAATTACTACTGCTGCCACTATGCAGATTGATTCAGCCCCTATTGCTGGAACCAATGTCACTTTGACTAATGCTATAGCTTTTAGAGTCTTGACTGGAACAACTACTGGGGTTGGTATTGTTGTACAAGCAGCAGCTTCTCAAACTGGAGATTTGTTCCAAGCTCAAAATAGTTCTGCTACAAGTTTATTTTCTCTTAACAATAATGGTTCTTTAGTATTAAGCCCATATGGAACTTCAACTGGAAATACAAATGAACTTAGATTTTTAGAATTAGCAGCAAATGGTACTAATTATATAGGTTTTAAAGCACCAGATAGTATTGCATCTAATGTTATATGGACTCTACCTAGTGCTGATGGAACTAGCGGTCAAGTTTTGTCTACTAATGCAAGTGGTACATTGTCTTGGGCATCAGTAGGTGGAGGTACAGTCACATCTATTTCAACCACATTGCCAATCACGGGTGGTACAATAACAGGATCTGGAACGATTGGTATTAATGCAGCTAGTGCAAACACAGCATCTTATGTTGTTCAAAGAGATGCTTCGGGTAATTTTTCTGCTGGAACAATTACAGCAAATTTAATAGGTACTGCTACTTTTGCTACTAATATTATTGGTGGAAATTTTGGACAAATACCTTATACTACTTATGAGGGTTCAACTGGATTTTTACCAACAGGAACAAAAGGTCAGGTTCTAACCTCTAATGGAACCGCTGCTCCAGTATGGTCAACTGCACCATCAGCAGCAAGTAATATTTTTTTAGCTAACAATTTTGGAGGTTTATAACTATGCCAGTAACAGCAACGCCTATATTTGTTCAATCGCCTTTAATTGGATATGTTGATCTTTCTGCTCAAACTGCTTGTACAACAAGAGGTAAAACAGCTACTGCTTCATTAGCAGGGGCTAATATTGTACAACTTTTAAATACAACAACTAATGGTTGTAGGATTGATAGTATTCAAGTCAATGCTTGTTCTACCTCTATCACCGCACCTACCGCAGCTAATTTAGTTGGCATATGGATATGGGATGGTACTAATGCACAGCTTTTTACTGAAATTGCAGTTACCGCAGTTACTCCATCAACTACTGTTGCTGGATTTACAACTACCTTAACATTCACAAACCCTCTAGTTCTTCCGTCTACATATAAACTATATGCTTCTGTAACTGTAACCACTACTGCATCTACCACCGCCTTACAAGTATTTACATTTGGGGGCAATTACTAATGCCAGGAGCTTTTAGCTATGGTATGATACCAAGCAATTCTCCAAAGGGTTCTGCGTTTCAACCTGTTCGAGATTTTGTTATACCTTCTGGAACTATACAAATGTTCGCTGGATCAACTGCTCCAAATGGATGGTTGATATGTGATGGAAGTGTAATTAGCAGAAGGTCTTATAACGATTTGTTCAAGGTTATAGGAACAACATATGGAACTGGTAATGCCAACAATACTTTTGCTTTACCAGATATGCGTGGAAGAATACCGATTTGTGCTGGAACTGGCACATCTTTGACTGCTAGAACTTTAGGTTCAAATATAGGTGCAGAAACAGCAACATTAGCAGAAACAAATCTTCCATCGCATACTCATACAGCTACAGTTGGAACACAAAGTGCTAATCATACACACACAGGCACAAGTGGCGGTCATAGTGCTGGTCATACCCATAGTTATGGTATACCTATAGGAACTACTGGTGCTAGTTATGGTATTATTGATTCTGTTACTGCTAGTAGTTCGGGAACACCAATAACTAATGGGGCAAGTGTTGGTCATACTCATTCAACGACATTTGGAACTGAAAGTGCAAATCACACGCATTCTGTTACAAATGCTAACACTGGTAGCGGAACAGCTTTTAATATTATGCCACCATTAATAGCTATTAATTTTATCATAAAAATATAGGTGAAAATTGGCTGGATCTTTTGCTTACAATACGATACCAACAAACTCACCGAAAGGGAGTTCGTTTGAGTCTTTAAAACCACCTATTATACCAACAGGAATAGTAGAAATGTTTGCTGGTTCTACTGCACCAAATGGATGGTTAATATGTGATGGAAGTTCTATAAGCAGAACAACTTACAGTGATTTGTTTAAAGTTATTGGAACTACTTATGGTGCTGGTAATTCTAATAATACATTTACCTTGCCAGATATGCGTGGAAGAATGCCTATTGGTGTTGGAACTGGTTCTGGTTTAACAGCAAGAACATTGGCAGCAACTGCTGGTGCAGAAACAGTAACTTTGTCTGAAAGTAATTTGCCTTCTCATACTCATACAGCTACAGTAGGAACGCAAAGTGCAAATCATACGCATACTGGTACTAGCGGTGATCAAAGCGTAACGCACACTCATTGGTTTAGTCATACTGCTGGAACATCTGGTTCGTATGGTTTATTTGACTCAGCTACAGCTAGTAGTTCTGGTATGCCTAATACTGGGGGCATTCAGCAAAATCACACTCATTCTACGACTACTGGCACTGAAAGTGCAAACCATACTCATTCTGTTACAAATTCTAATACTGGAAGTGGAACGCCATTTAGTATTATGCCACCATCAATAGTTATTAATTTTATCATAAAAACATAGGTGAAAATTGGCAGGATCTTTTTCTTATAATTCGATACCTACAAATTCTCCAAAAGGAAGTTCCTTTCAAGGTTTGCAATCATCTATTACTCCTATTGGTGTTATAAGATTTTTCGCTGGCTCTGTAATTCCTGATGGATGGCTATCATGTGACGGAAGTAATGTTGATAGAAATACTTATGCCGATTTGTTTAAAGTCATAGGAACAACTTTTGGTGCTGGTAATTCTAATAACACATTCACATTACCAGATATGCGTGGAAGAATGCCAATTTGTGCAGGGGCAGGAGCTTCTTTAACCGCTAGAACTTTAGGATCAAATGTTGGAGCAGAAACAGCCACATTGTCTGTAGCTAATATGGCTTCTCATACACATACTGCAACAGTAGGCACTCAGAGTGCGAATCATACACATACTGGAACAAGCGGTACTGTGTCTGCTGACCATGTACATGGTTGGGGAAGAAATGTTGGTTCATCTGGCTCATATGGATTGAGAGATGGTGCTGGCAGAAGTGCTAACGGAACACCAAATACTCAAGGTGCTAGTGTTGACCATACTCATTCTACAACTACTGGCACTGAAAGTGCTACTCATAATCATGCTGTAACAAACTCAAATACTGGGGGTGGAACAGCATTTAGTATTATGCCTCCATCGATAGTTGTTAATTTCATCATAAAAGTATAGGAGAAAAAATGTTAAGTTTAAGTATTATTTTGACTAATAGGATAGATAACTCTGGAATAGCAACAGAAGACATATATAACATCAATCTTGTTAAAACAAATTCAGAAGGTGTTTCAAGAAATATAACCATGCCAGTTTTACTTGACTCAGAAATTGGCAAATTTATATCTAAGCTTGCTGACCAAACATGGGATTATATAGCTTCTGCACCTCCAGATGCTCTCTCTCAAGCAAAGGCATGGTCATTCCAAAATATAGATAATGAATGGGCAGCCTTAGAAAAAGTTGGTTGGGATTCTGGTCGTGGTTATCGTTTAGGCATTTCATCTTCTGATGTAGCACTTCTTGTAGGTGTTTTTTCTCTTGCAAAAGAGGCAGCAGCATTAGGCTTAGAACTTCCAAAACTTATTAGCATGGATAATACACCAATTACTTTCTCATCCATAGAAGAAATGACTGCTGTTCTTTTAGAATATGGTCAAGCTCGCTCGCTTTTAGCCAGTACTTTTGCAGAAAAGAGAAAGGCAGTAGAGAACGCTACAGAAGTTGGAGTTGTAGGTGTAATTTAATATAGGCATAATTATACTATTTGGGGGTTAAAACAATGGATGAAAAAGAGATTATCCTATTGGTTGAACGATTAGGTGTTTCTTGTAGTTTTTTAATATTTTTTGTTTGGACAACTTATAAAGCAGCAAATTGGTTAGGAAATAAGATTATTTTGCCCTTACATGATAGACATATCAAATTTATAGACAGGCTAGAAATTGGCTTAGAAAATGTGGTTAAAAGCCAAGAAAATACTATGGATATACTTAATCAGATATTGTTAAACACTAGAGAGTTGCAGGAACTTAAGAGGAATAAAAAGGAAACATCAAATGCAGAATGAAATTGTTTACACAAATGACACCATTGTTGCTGTACAATATATCGTATTAAATACTAATGAGTATACTTACATATATACAAGTGGATTTATACCAAAATGATCAGCTTTGTCATTGGTGAAACATTAGATTTAAGATTAACTGATGACTATTATGCAATAGATGGTAGGGGTATAGATTTTACTTCTGATGATTATCCAAATTTAAGTGCAGTAACAACAATATTTTATGTTGATGGTAAAACAAATTTTTTAAAAACAATTTCTTATATTGATAGTAAAACATTAAGGCTTGAACTTGATAGCACAGACTTAGAAAGTATTGGTGCTGGAAGATGGTCTTATGAAATCAGATCTATTTTTCCTAGTGGTCATATTGTGACAATTGGTGTTGGCAATTTAATTGTTGTGCCAGCATTTGGAGATTAAAAAATGTCTAACTGTATTGATCCACTAAATATAAATTTTAAACCATCTTATGAAGGTGAAGTTTTACTTTTAGGTGTTTGTTCTTATACCGCAATAGAAAAAGATGGAATTTTAATATGGAAAGAGAATGAAGAACTAAAGGTTTATGGTGATGGTGGTTGTAACTGTAGTGTTTCTATACCTCCATTGATGGATGATTCTGGAAACCCAATAAATCTTCCAACCTCACAAGGACAAATATATTCTACTGGTTCATGTTCTGGTAATTGTGCTGACTTGTGGACCATCAAATTGTGCATCTCCACTTGAATGCTGTGATAATATTTGTGTAGATTTAAATTTTACTGGTATTACTAATAATTGTGGAGCATGTAATGTTCCCTGTGTTTGTAATGCTGGAACATGTTGTGCAGAAGGGGAAACAGTTTGTGGTGAACAATGTGTAAGTCAACCATGTGTTTGTTGTAATGGTATCTGTTGTCCAAACGCAGATGATTTTTGTTGTAATGGCGTTTGTATACCAGCTTGTGCTTCTAATACATGTTGCAATGGTGCTTGTTGTCCAAACTTTGGTGATGTTTGTTGTTCTGATGTATGTACAAATTTAAATTCTGACAATGCAAACTGTGGTCAGTGCGGTAATCCATGTGGAGAAGGATTAACTTGTTGTGGTGGAGAATGTGTTAATTTAAATACTAGTTCTTATCATTGTGGAGCATGTTTTAATTTTGCTTCTGGTAATCAACAATGTTGTAGTGGTGTTCTTTATGATACAAGCAATGATATTTCTCATTGTGGAAACTGTCTTACATCTTGTGCTGCTGGTGAAGTATGTTGCAGTGGAGAATGTGTTCCTACAGTTGCTGATGTTCCTTGTGAAACATTTGTATGGAAAGCTGTTTTTTACGATAATTGCTATGTTGTTTCAACAGCAACAGATGATGGTGGTACTCTTTGTAAGATTGGATTATATATAAATGAATCTGATCCTTGCGATAGAAGTTTATGTGGATGTTCTGCGGTAGACACTCAATTGTGTATGGATAGTTGTTATTATCTTCTTACTCTTAATGATAATGCCACAGTTGAAAATGGAGATACATTTTATTTTTCTTCAGAACAAGCAGCATTGAGTTTTGCTTCTCAAAACTGTCCACCACCATCACCGAGTCCAAGCCCTACACCGAGTCCAACACCATCGCCTACACCAAGTCCAAGCCCGAGTCCAACGCCTAGTCCTACACCAAGTCCAAGTCCTACACCGAGTCCAAGCCCGACTCCTAGTCCAAGTCCAACGCCTAGCCCAAGTCCAACGCCTAGTCCTACACCGAGTCCAAGCCCGACTCCTAGTCCAAGTCCTACACCGAGTCCAAGCCCGACTCCTAGCCCAACACTTATTGATCCTTATTGCGTTTCTGGTGCAGGATTATCGTCTATAAATGGAACCTATGATTATATTTCTACTCCAGCATACAATTACGACAGTGGTTATTGGCGAAAAATAGGCGATAGCACTAAAACATTTGGTTATGATTATGTAACACAATGGTGGGTAATAAAATCTGGAACATCTATTGCTTATGGCATGGGAGATGGAGTAGCTAATGCAAATTCTTTTCCTCCAACAAATGGTATTCTTTGGGGTGGGGGTGCAGTTGGACCTTCCCCAACAATAACAGTAGGAGCTTGTGCATCAAGCCCAACACCAACCCCAACACCGACTCCAAGCCCTACACCGAGTCCAACACCATCGCCTTCACCGAGTCCAAGCCCGACTCCTAGTCCAACACCTTCACCAACACCGAGTCCAACCCCGACTCCTAGTCCAACACCTTCGCCAACACCGAGTCCAAGCCCGACTCCTAGCCCAAGTCCATCACCTTCACCGAGTCCAAGCCCGACCCCTAGTCCATCGCCTTCACCGAGTCCAAGCCCGACTCCTAGTCC
>RFVF01000013.1 GCA_009922615.1 Pseudomonadota bacterium | reverse complement strand
CTCGCCTTCAGCCCGGA
This sequence comes from Pseudomonadota bacterium, assembly GCA_009922615.1. Taxonomy (GTDB): domain Bacteria; phylum Verrucomicrobiota; class Verrucomicrobiia; order Limisphaerales; family SXTU01; genus SXTU01. The sequence goes on along the minus strand of RFVF01000013.1, from coordinate 82,155 downwards.
CGGCAACACCCTCGCTTCCGGCAGCTATCGCGAGATCAAGCTCTGGCAGCGCCCGGTCAATGTGCAGAAACAGACCCTCCCCGGCGCGGCTGAAATCCTCGCCACCAGCCCCGACGGCAAGTGGCTCGCCGCCGCCAGCGGCAACGACATCAAGCTCTGGAACCTCCCCGCCTTCACGCCCGGCAAGACCCTCTCCGGCCACACCAGCCCGGTGAAATCCATCGGCTTCGCCACCAACTCCGCCCGCCTCGTCTCCAGCGCGGACAAGACCGCCCGAGTCTGGAACCTCGCTGACGGCTCGCTCTTCGCGGAAGTCACCGCAACCAATGACGTTGTCTCCGTCGCCATTCTCCCCGATGGCAAGCGCATCGCCACCGCGCACGGCGACAAAAATCTGCTCACCTGGAAACTGCCCGAAGCCGCTGGCGGCAAGGTTGAGCCCGGCCCCGTCATCGCTGCCGCCGCAGCCATCACGCATCTCGCCACGCTCCCGCCCGCGTCGCTCCTGGCCAGCGGCCCCGATGGCATCGTGCGCGTCTTTGATGCCGAGAAGGGCACAGCCGGTCGCACCCTCAGCGGTAGCGCACCCACCGCCGCCCTCGCCGTCAGCCCGGACGGCAAGACCTTTGCTAGCCTCGGCCTCACCAACGTCGCCGCCAAACTCTGGAACGCCGCCGACGGCAAGGCCATTGGCAGCGACCTGCGCGGCGACCGTTACGTGAATGACCGCGTCGCCGCCGTGGGCCGCGACCTGACCTTCGCCAACAACGAAGTCACCTTCCAAAAAGCCGCGCAGAAGAAGGCCGAGGATGAACAGAAGAAAGCCGACGAAGCCGCCAAGAAAGCCGAGGAAGAGCGCGTGAAGTTGGAGAAGCCCCACGCCGACAACGTCAAGAAACTCGCCGAAGCCACCACCGCCAAGAACGCCGCCGAGAAGGCCAAGATGGAAGCGGAAGCCCCGCAGAAGAAGGCCGCCGACGCCAAGGACGCAGCCGACAAAGCTGCCGCCGACGCCGATGCGGCCGCTAAGACCGCTGCCGAAGCCCTTGCCAAAGCCGATGCCGCCGGCAAGCCCGCTGCCGAGAAAGCTTCAGCTGACGCCGCCGCCAAAGCCAAAGCTGCTGCCGAGGCCAAAGCCGCCGCCGAGAAAGCCCTCACCGACCTGAACGCCAAACTCAAGGAAGCCACCGACAAATTCACCGCCGAGAACAAAAAATTCACCGAAGCCACCGCCGAAGTCCGCAAATACACCGACGCCGAAGACGCCGCCAAGCGCGCCGCCGTGGACGCCAAGCGCGCCGTGGACGACATTGCCAAAGCGAAGGCCGCTATCGCCGAGGCCGAGGCTGCGCAGAAGAAAGCTGAAACCGTCGCCGCCGACGCCAAGAAAGCCCAGGCCGCAGACGAGAAAATCATCCGTGCTCTCGCCTTTTCCGCCGACGGCAAGCTTGTTGTCACCGCCGGCGAAGACGGCTTGGTGCGCACTTGGAGCGCGGCCGACGGCAGCGGTGTGGAAAACTTCAAAGGCCACACTGGTGCCGTGAAGGCCGTGGCTTTCGCCGGCAACACCGTCGTTTCCGCTGGTAGCGACAGCAAGCTCATCGTCTGGGACGCGCAGCCCGAGTGGAAACTCCTCCGCACCATCGGCACGGCCACCGGGGCATCTCCCCTCACGGGCCGCGTGAACACCCTCGCCTTCAGCCCGGACGGCAAGACCATCGCCTCCGGCAGTGGTGAACCTTCCCGCAGCGGTGAATTGAAACTCTGGGACGTCAACACCGGCGCGCTCGTCAAGGAATTCAAGAACGCGCACAGCGACACCGTCCAGAGCGTGGACTTCTCCGGCGACGGCAAACTCCTCGTCAGCGGCGCCGCCGACCGCTTCGTGAAGTGCTGGACCGTGGCCGACACCAAGCTGGTGAAATCCTTCGAGGGTCACACCCACCAAGTCCTCGGCGTCACCCTCAAGCGCGACGGCCGCATCATCGCCAGCGCCGGCGCGGACAACGCAGTGAAAATCTGGAGCCTCGTCACCGGCGAGATCGTCCGCACCGTGCAAGGCTTCACCAAGGAAGCTACCTCCATCAGTCACGTCGGCGTCGGCGACCAGTTCCTCGCCACCGGCGGCGACGGCAAGGTCCGCCTCATCAATGAAAGCGGCGGTGATGCCCGGACCTTCACCGGCGCGACCGACTTCATGTATGCCGCCGCCGCCACGCCCGACGGCAAGCTCGTCATCGCCGGCGGCCAGGACGGCATCCTGCGCGTGTGGAACGGCACCAGCGGCACCAGCCTCACCACCTTCGAGCCCCCCAAAGCCGCCACGCCCGAACCGCAGAAGACCGCGGCCGTGGGGAAATAATCCATTCGCAGGAGACGCCCCGAAGCGTCTCTGGCTCACTTCCGAAACCAATCCGGCCACAGGGCAGCGGCTCGAGGATAAAGGCATCCGAACGAGCCGCTTGCTCTTCACCTGCCCGATGAAGAGAACCCGACGTGGCTGAGGCTTTCACCCCCTCGATTCTACTGCTACAAACCCACTTTGAGCACCGCTTCAAATGCGGAGATTAGGTTTATCCTTGCGAAAGTGAGGTGGTGTTTGGTTGTGGCTGTGGCGCGGTGGCGAAGTGCGCCACGGAGGCCAGCCGCCTGATGGGGAAATCGTTCAGGCCCCAGAATCTTTTGATGACCATCCCCTACCCCGCCGTCGCACATGGGTTGATTTTGCCATGTTAACCATTCGTTCCAACTCGGCCTCGCGTTTCTGCGACGGGGTTTCGCGACGCAGCTTCTTGAAGATCGGCGGGTTGAGCCTCGGAGGACTGGCGTTGCCGCAGTTGTTGGCGGCGGAGGCGCGGGCGGGCATCCGCCACTCACACAAGGCGGTCATCATGATTTACCTGCCCGGCGGGCCGCCGCATCAGGACATGTTCGACCTCAAGAACGACGCGCCCCGCGAGGTGCGCGGTCCCTTCCGCGAGATCCAGACGAACGTCCCCGGCATCCGCATTTCCGAGCATTTGCCGCGCATGGCGGGGATGATGGACAAGCTCGTGCCGATCCGCTCCATCGTCGGCGCGGAAGGCGGGCACGACAACTTTCAGTGCTTCACAGGACGCGGCACGCGCAACCAGCCGCCCGGTGGCTGGCCGATGTTCGGCTCGGTCGTCTCGAAACTGCAAGGCGTGGCGGATGCCGGTCTGCCGCCGTTCGTCGGGTTGGAGAACAAGACGAAGCACCGGCCATACAACCTAGCGACGCCGGGTTTCCTGGGCGTGTCGCATCGCTCGTTCCAGACCGAGGGCGAAGGCAAGGCGGACTTGGTGCTGAATGATTTGTCGGTCGAGCGGCTCGCGGATCGGAAGAGCCTGCTCGCGGGCTTTGACCATTTCCGCCGCGATGTGGATGGCAGCGGCTTGATGGACGGGCTCGACGTGTTTCAGCAACAAGCCTTCGGCGTGCTCACGTCGAGCAAACTCGCCGCCGCGCTGGACTACACCAAGGAAGACCCGCGGCTCATCGCCCGCTACGGCAAGGGTGATCCCGCCATCCGTGGCGATGCCTCGCCGCGCATCAACGAGCACTTCCTCATCGCACGTCGGCTCGTCGAGGCCGGAGCGCGCGCGGTGACGGTGTCGTTTGGCTTCTGGGATTACCACGGCCAGAACCACCAGATCGCGAAGGAAGATTTCCCGATGCTCGACCAGGCCGTGACCGCGCTGGTGCAGGATCTGCACGACCGCGGCCTCGAAAAAGACGTGAGCGTGGTGGTCTGGGGCGAGTTCGGTCGCACACCGACCATCAACAAGGACGCGGGGCGCGACCACTGGCCGCGCGTCTCATGCGCACTGCTTGCGGGCGGCGGCATGAAGACTGGCCAGGTCATCGGCGCGACGGACCGGCTCGGCGGCGAATGCACCGAGCGTCCCGTGCGCTTTGGCGATGTCTTCGCGACGCTCTACCACAACCTCGGCATCCCCGCAGAGACGACCGTCACCGACCTGACCGGCCGGCCGCAGTATATCGTGGAGCAGGGTTGCGAGCCGATGCGCGAGCTGGTGAGTTGAGGCGGTGGTAAGGGTCGCGCAGAAAAGGCCGCGAATTCGACGTGCTGCACTCAGAGCTGATCGCGGTGGGGAAAAGGCAACACCGCTGTCGTGGACAAAGACGAGGTCGTCAATGTGCAAGGATGCGTTGCGTATCATCACTCAAACAGCTCAGAAATCCCGCGAATACATCGTGCCCGGACACACGCCGCATCCTTGCTTGAACAGAGTCGAGGATTGGCCCGTCAGCCTTTGAGCCATGTTGAACATTTTCGGTTCCTCCTCCGGGCAATTGTGCGACGGCACTTCGCGTCGTGACTTCCTGCGCGTCGGCGCGCTGGGCATGGGCGGGCTCGCCTTGCCGCAGTTGCTGGAGGCCGAGGCGCGTGCGAGCTTGGGCAAGTCGCACAAGGCGGTCATCATGATTTACTTGGTCGGCGCGCCGCCGCATCAGGACATGTATGACCTGAAAATGGACGCCCCCGCCGAGGTCCGCGGCCCGTTCCGGCCCATCAAGACCAACGTCCCCGGCATCGAGATTTGCGAGCACCTGCCGCGCTTGGCGCGCATCATGGACAAACTGGTCCCACTGCGCTCCGTGTATGGCTCGCCCGACGGCGACCACGACTCTTTTATCTGCTACACCGGCCGGCACAAGCGCATCCAACCGCCCGGGGGCTGGCCGTCGATGGGTTCGGTGGTGTCGAAGTTTCAAGGTCCGGTGGACAAATCCGTCCCGCCCTTCGTTGGCCTCGCGCCCAAGGCCGGCCATCCGCCCTACGGCTCGCCCGGTCTGCCCGGCTGCCTCGGTGCGCCGCAGGCGGCGTTTCGTCCCGCTGGCGAAGGCATGAGCGACCTCACGCTCAACGAGATTTCCCCCACCCGGCTCAACGACCGCAAGTCGCTGCTCGCCTCCTTCGACCACTTCCGCCGCGATGTGGACAACAGCGGTGTGCTGGAAGGCCTCGACGCCTTCCAGCAGCGGGCGCTCGGCATGCTGACCTCAAGCAAGCTCGCCGAGGCACTCGACCTCTCGAAGGAAGACGCGAGGACGCGAGAGCGTTACGGCAAGGGTTTCACCGCAAACTACGGCGACGGTGCGCCGCGCAACTTGGAGCACTTCCTCATGGCCCGGCGACTCGTCGAAGCCGGTGCGCGCGTGGTGACGCTGAACTTCGGCCGCTGGGATTTTCACTCGGATAATTTCAATGAGGCGAAGAACACGCATCTGCCCTACTTCGACCAGGGCATGTCGGCATTGGTGCAAGACCTGCACGACCGGGGCATGGACAAAGACGTAGCGGTTGTGGCGTGGGGCGAGTTCGGCCGCACTCCTAACATCAACAAAGACGCGGGCCGTGACCACTGGCCGCGCGTGGGCGGCGGTTTGCTGGCGGGCGGGGGCTTCCGCACGGGACAGGTCATCGGCGCGACAGACCGGCTCGGTGGAGAGATTGCCGGGCGTGGCGTGCACTTCGGCGAAGTCTTCGCCTCCCTCTACAAGCACCTCGGCCTCGACCCGCACGACACGACCTTCACGGACCTTTCGGGCCGTCCGTATCCGTTGGTGGATTTCCAGCACGAGGTGATGAAGGAGTTGGTTTGAGGCTAAAGGACGCTGGTTCCGCCAAAACGCCGCTTGACCCTCCGCCTTCCTCCGCTAGCTTCGGCCCTCGTCAGCACTACAACTTTATGAGCACTGAAAACAGCACCCCCGGCTCCGGCGCATCTCGCCGCGAGTTTCTCAAGTCCACCTCCGCCGCCACTGCCGCGGTCGCCGCCGTCGGCATCACGCCGGTTTACGGCCAGAGCCAGGCACCGTCCGCCAACGTGGTGGGCGCAAACAACCGCATCACTATCGGCCACATCGGCGTCGGCGGCCAGGGCATGGCGCACGTCAGCCAGATGAAGCCCAAGCACGGCGATAACAACACCGCGTCCATCGCCGTCTGCGATGTGTCGAAATACCGCCAGGACTTCGCGAAGAGCAAGATTCTCGACGGCAATGCCGGCGGCAAAGTGGACACCTACGGCGACTACCGGAAGTTGATTGAACGGAAAGACATCGACGCGATCGTCTGCGCGACCGTGGACCACTGGCACACGAAGGTTTCCGTGGCTGCGTTGCAGGCGGGCAAGCACGTGTATGTCGAGAAGCCGATGACCCGCTACCTCGGCGAGGCGTTCGAGATCTACGACGCGGTGAAGGCCTCCGGCAAGATTCTCCAAGTCGGCTCGCAGGGCTGCTCCGACATGAAGTGGCACGAGGCCGCGCGGCTCATTCAAGCCGGCAAGATCGGTCCGATCGTCATGTCGCAAGGCTCCTACATGCGCAACAGTCCCAAGGGCGAATGGAACTACGCCATTCAAACTTGGTGCACTGCCGAGGACACCGACTGGAACATGTGGATCAACCCGGTCACGAAGAAGATCCCGTTCAACCCTGACCACTACTTCCGCTGGCGGAAATACTACCCCTACTGCGCCGGTCTGCTGGGCGACCTCTTCCCGCACAAGCTGCATCCCTACATGCTAGCGACCGGAAACCCCGAGTTCCCGGCGCGCGTGGCGGCCATCGGCAGCAAGAAGTTCCACACGGACAAAAACACGCCCGGCACGCCCGAGCGCGACGTGCCGGAGATCATTCAGTTGATCGCCGAGTTCCCCAGCGGCTATGTGATGCACATCACCAGCAGCACGGTGAACGAAGTCGGCACGCAGGAAATGATCCGCGGCCACAAAGCCACGCTCACGATGGCGGGCAACAAGGTCGAGCTCACGCCCGGCCGACCCTTCACCGAGGAAATTGATCCCTACACCAGCCCGGCGTTTCCTGGAGAGAATCTGCCGAACCACCACAAGAACTGGTTCGACAGCATCCGCGCCAATAAACAACCCAACGCGGGCATCGACTTGGCCGTCAAGGTCCAGACCGTCATCTCACTCGCCGAAATGTCCGACCGCCTCGGCATCATGTGCAACTTCGATCCGAAGACTCGCAAGATCACCGACGGCACCGGCAAGGAAGTCAAGCCGCTCACCTACGGCAGCCTGCCGCTCTCCTGAGCGAGGAGGACAGGAATCTCGAACCGGCCCTGCGGCAACGCGGGGCCGGTTTTGTTTTAATAAGGAGAGCAGGAAAGCAGGAGGACTGGCGTGGGTGCGCGAGAGCCCCCTTTCTCCTGCCCTCCTGCGCTCCTAATAAAACCCCTCTTTGATCGGTGTTCGTCTGTGGCTAGACTCGTCCCGTCATGACCACCGTCACCCTCGCCCGGCACGCGATGGCCACGCGTTTTGAACTCGTTCTCCACGGCGAGCAGGAAACCGCGTTGCGCGCGGCCGGCGAGGAGGCATTGGATGAAATCGCGCGACTGGAGGACGAACTCAGTTACTTCCGCGCCACGAGCCAGATCTTCCGGCTGAACCAGGAAGCGGTGCACCGCCCGGTGCGCGTTGCGCCGTGGCTGTTCCGACTGCTCCAGCAGGCGCAGCGGCTCACCCGGGAAACCGATGGCATCTTCGACATCACCGTCGCGCCGCTCATGCGCTGCTGGGGCTTTTACACGCGCGAAGGACGCGTGCCCGAGCCAGCCGCACTCGCCGAGGCACGGGCCTGTGTGGGGATGAACTTGGTGGAGCTGAACGAAACTGACGGGACCGTGCGCTTCGCGCGTGAGGGCGTGCAGTTCGATCTCGGCTCCATCGGCAAAGGCTATGCCGTCGAACGCGCAGGTGAGTTGCTGCGTGAAGCCGGCGTGACCAGCGCGCTGCTCCACGGCGGCACCAGCACCGTGCTGGCGATGGGCACACCACCGGATGCCAGCGGTTGGAAAATCGCGATCGACCACCCTGCCGGCAACGACGCAGCAATTCGCAATTCCACTGCGCCGCTCGCGACCGTCACGCTGCGCGACGAATCGCTCTCTGTCTCCGCCGTGTGGGGCAAGTCGTTTACGGCGGCAGACAAGAGTTACGGTCACGTCATTGATCCGCGCACGGGCCAGCCGACGGAAGGCGCGCTGCTCGCCGCCGTTGTCCTTCCGTCGGCCACGGAGAGCGACGCGCTCTCGACGATGCTGCTCACGTTGGGCCCGTCTGGACTGGAGCGGGTGCGGCGCTTGCGCGAACAGATGCGTGCTCTGGTGATGGGGACGAACGGGGCGGACAAATCACTCGTGATCGCTTCCCACGGCTTGGAGGTAAACCCGCTGACTGGTGAACAAAACGAAAGCGCCGGCTCAAGGCCGGCGCGCTCGGAATTGATTTGATGGAGTCGGTTACGCCGTCACCAACGGGGCTCCAACTGGCGGCGGACGCAGCCCGAGCTCCTCGGTGTCGATGAAGCCCTGCAACTGCCGCAGCCGCGTCGGATGACGCATCTTGCGTAAAGCCTTGGCCTCGATCTGGCGGATGCGTTCGCGCGTGACCTTGAACTGCTTGCCGACTTCCTCGAGCGTGCGGCTGTAGCCGTCGGCGAGTCCGAAACGGAGTTCGAGCACCTTGCGCTCGCGCTCGGTGAGAGAATCCAGCACGTCAGCCAGCTTGTCCTTTAACAAGCTGTAACTGGTCATGTCGGAGGGATTCTCTGCGCTCTTGTCCTCGATGAAATCGCCGAAGTTGGTGTCCTCGCTGTCGCCGACGGGCGACTGCAGGCTGATAGGCTGCTGGGCCATCTTCATGATGGCGCGCACGCGTTCGACGGGCATCTGCATCTCGTCGGCGATCTCCTCGGGCGTCGCCTCGCGGCCGAAATCCTGCACGAGCTGCTTCTGCACACGCATGAGCTTGTTGATCGTCTCGATCATGTGCACCGGGATGCGGATGGTGCGGGCCTGGTCGGCGATGGAGCGCGTGATGGCCTGGCGAATCCACCACGTGGCGTAGGTGGAGAACTTGTAGCCGCGGCGATACTCGAATTTCTCGACGGCCTTCATCAGGCCCATGTTGCCCTCCTGAATGAGGTCGAGGAAGGAAAGGCCGCGGTTCGTGTATTTCTTCGCGATGGAAATGACTAGGCGCAGGTTGGCCTCGACCATTTCGGTCTTGGCTTTCAGCGCGTTCGCGGAGAAGTGCAGGAGTTGCTTGTAGGCGTTGAGGTAATCCGCGTAAGGCATGCGGACGAATTCCTCGAGGGCCTTGATCTTCTTGCGCTCGCCATCGGCAATCATCTGCGTCTGCGCGGACTTCCGATGTGCCTCGACTTCCTCAATGGCACGGAGGCTGGCCAGCACCTTGTCGTGGATGTTTTCCGCGACGAGGGCCATTTCCTCGATGACCTTTTGCTTGTAAAAAAACTTGGGAAACGAGCGTTGCAGTTTCTCATCCACCTTCTTGAAGCCCGCCTGCTCCTTGTCCTTCTTGGCCTTGTTCGGGGCGTGCTGCCAGGTCGAGTAGTGCTCATCCACCAACTGGTCGATGCCCCGGACTTCCTTGACGAGCTTACGCAGCGCCTTGAGATGGTTGTCCCGGCTCTCGATCTTCTTGTCGATGATGACGCGGTCGAAGCGTTCCTTCGGCGGCTCGGAAATCAATTTCTCCGCGAGGGCGATGTGCTCTTTGCCCGCAAAGCCGAAGCTGTAGATGATGCGCTTGACCTCGTTTTCGGCATCCTCGATGCGCTTGGAGATTTCGACCTCCTGCTCGCGCGTGAGAAGCTGCACCTGCCCCATCTGCTTGAGATACATGCGGACGGGGTCGTCGAGGATGTCGAGACGGCTCTTGTCTTCCTGCTCCTCCTCCGGCTCCGGCTGTTTGACGCGATCCACCTCGGCTTGATCCACAATCTCGATTTCGAGGTTGCGCAGCTTGCTGTAAATCTCGTCCAAGTCCTCAGGCGTCACGATGCTGTCCGGCAAGGTGTCGTTGATGTCGCCGTAGGTGAGGTAGCCCTGCTCTTGGGCCAGCCGCACCAATTCCTTCACCTTCTCTGTCAAATCCACTCCCGCCTGGCTCTTGATCGCCTCGGTGATCTGGCCGGTGGTTGATGCCACCGCCTCCACAATCAGGGCGGGGGGAACCGCTGTGGCGGACTTGCGATTGGCCTCGACAAGCGCAGCGGCCAAAGCCTTGGCCGGGGAAACCTCCGGGGCGGGTTTGGTCGCTTTGCGTGAAGGAGCGGGTTTAGTGAGCTTGGTTTTGCCGCTCTTGGCGGCGGGCTTGGAAGCCTTTGTCTTTGCCATATTATCGGTCGGGTGCGGTCCGGCATGCCGCGCCGGAAAAGAGCCGCCGAATATGGTTTCTCACCTAAGTAGAGTCAAGGGGAGAGATGGAAAATGTCGCATCGATTTCAAAACAAGAATTGACCCACCTCGACTAATCGGTGAGGTGGAGAACGAGCTGTTGTCTGAGGGAGGTTGGTCCGTTGGGTTAGGTCAAACGCTACCGTAAAAGTTTCCCCGACGGGCCGAACACCGGCCGGTCTCCAAATCGAGCACAGCGCCCTTAGTGACCTACCAGATTTTCACGCGCACCTCGGCGGGGCGCCATAAGGGCTGGCCGGGCTTCACCCCAAAGGCTTCGTGAAACTCGGGGAGATTGGACAGCGGCCCGAGCACGCGCCATTTGGCCGGTGCGTGCACATCGCTGAGCAGGTGGCGTCGCAGGCTGGCCTCACGTTCCTGGGTGAGCCAGCCCAGGGCATAGCCGAGGAAGAATCTTTGCATCGGGGTCAATCCGGCAATTTTCTCGCCCTTGCGGAATTGCTCGGTCTGCTTGAAGGCGTCCAGCCCAAGCAGGAGGCCGCCGTGGTCAGCGATGTTCTCACCGAGGCTGGCCTTGCCATTGATGCGCAACCCGGGCAACGGCTGGTAAGCGTCGAACTGCTTCACCATCACCTCGGCCCGCTGTTGGAAATTTGTCGCGTCGATCGCCGTCCACCAGTCCGCGAGGTTGCCTTTCTCGTCGAACTGTCGGCCCTCATCGTCGAATCCGTGCGTGATCTCGTGCCCGATGGTAGAAGCACCGGTGTAACCAAAGGCCACCGCGTCGTCCACGTCGGCATCCGCGATCCCCGGGATGGTGAACTGCGCGGCGGGCAGGACGATCTCGTTGTTCTCCGGCTTGTAGTAGGCATTGTAGGTCTGCGGCGTCATGCTCCATTCAGAGCGGTCCACGGGTTTGCCGTATTTGGCGAGCATGTCCTGATAGTGCCAGCGGGCGGCGTTCATCATGTTTTCGGCGTAGGAATTCGTGCCGATCATCAGCGTGGAGTAATCCTTCCACGTGTCCGGGTAGCCGACCTTCGCGGTCATCGCGGCCAGCTTCGCCTGCGCCTTGGCCTTGGTCGCTGCGCTCATCCAGTCGAGCCGGTCAATGCGCGCACGGTAGGCAGCACGGATCGCCTCCACCAGGTTCACGTAGCGCTGCTTGGTCGCGGCGGGAAAATACTCCTGCACGAAGATGCGGCCCAGCACCATGCCCATCGCACCTTCCTGGGCATTGAGGACGCGCTTCCAACGCGGGCGAGGTTCTTTCTGGCCATTCAATACCTTGCCGTAAAACGCGAAGTGCTCGGCATCGAATTTCGGATCGAGATAAGAGGCGAATTCTGACACGAGGTGAAAGCGTAGGTAGTCCTGCATCACTGGCACCGGAGTCGTGTGGAGCAGCCCTTCCAAAGCGGTGAAGAACTCGGGCTGGCCGACGATCACCTTATCCGTGTGCAGCCCCAGACCATTCAAGCGATCCTGCCAGCGGATGCTCGGGGTGTGCTGGCGGGTCAGCTCGGCGGGCTGAAGCGGGTTGTAATTCTTCTCTGGGTCGCGGAGGTCTTCGAGTTTACGCGAGACCTTGGCCAGAGCGGTTTCAAATTCCATGACGCGAGCGGCCGCAACCTTGGCCTCGGCATTCGAGCGGCCCAGAAGTTTCAACATGCGCTGAATGTGAGACCCATACTCGGCCCGGATTTTGGCCACGCCTTTCTCCTCGTTGAAATAGAAGTCGCGCTCTGGCAACCCGAGCCCGTCCTGGGACAGATGCACGGCCATTATATCGCTACGCTTCTCGTCCTGGCTCACGGAGAGGCCGAACAACGTGGTCACGCCCAGAGGCTGGAATGCGAAGCAAACGTCCAGCACGCCCGGCACGTTTTGGATCGCGTCGATCCGCTGCAACTCGCCCCGCAACGGACCAAGGCCGAGCCGCGCGGCCTTGGCGGTATCCATGGCCGTCGCCCAAAAATCGCCGATCTTCTGCTGCTCGGTGCCGGGCGCATTCGTGCCACGGGCCGCCCGTTCGTTGATCTGGCGCAACCGGGTGTAAAGCTCCTCACGCACGACCTCGCCGATGCCCCAACGCGATTCCGAGGCGGGAATGGGATTGCGGCGCAGCCAGCCCCCATTGGCGTAGGTAAAAAAATCGACGCCTGGCTGAACCGAGGGGTCCATGTTGCGCCGCAACAAATCCTCCGGCGGGCGCGGCGCGGCGTGGGTAGCCGCAACCATCAGATTCAATGCCAGCGTGCCCGCGGCCAGCGCGCGCATCCAATTGTGTTCCATTGGCCGCCATCATGCGGCACTGGAAAGCGAGGTCAATCCCGGCGGCACCCAGTGCCGACCTGTTCGTGGCCCTACATCCGCATTGCCTTCATCCCGGCCACCGACATACTTCCGCGCATGAAGCAACTTCTGGCCTTGGCCGCCCTTTTGCTCGCGAGCATCGCATCGACCACTGCCGCCACCGACTATCAACTCGGGGCGGATTCGCAGCCGCAGCCCGGCGTGCCGGTCGGCACGATCGAGAAATTCACCTTCAAGGCTTCCAAGATCTTCCCCGGCACGGAGCGCGACTACTGGGTTTATGTGCCGAAGCAATACGATCCGGCCAAGCCCGCAGCGCTGATGGTCTTCCAAGACGGCGGCGGCTACCAGAGCAGCAACGGATCCTTCCGCGCCCCCGTGGTGATGGACAATCTCATCCACAAAAAGGCCATGCCAGTCGCGATCGGCGTGTTCATCAACCCTGGCAGCGTGCCGCCCGCGGAGCCGGGCCAGAAAGGCCGTAGCAACCGCAGTTACGAATACGACTCGTTGGGCGACGCCTACGCCAGATTCCTGCTCGAAGAGCTGTTGCCGGAGGTCGAGGCCAAGTGGAAGATCACGCGGGATCCCGCTGGACGTTGCACGGTGGGCATCAGCTCCGGAGGCATCGCGGCTTTCACGGTCGCCTGGGAGCGGCCCGATTCTTTTGGCAAGGTCATCAGCCACATCGGCAGCTTCACGAACATCCGTGGTGGCCATGTCTATCCCGCCCTCATCCGTCCGTTGGCCAAGGAACTCCCCACCACCGCGACTGAGGCGGAGAAAAAGCTGCGCGAACAACGCCGCGCGCTCCGCATCTTCCTTCAGGACGGTTCCAGCGATCTCGACAACCTGCACGGGAACTGGCCGCTCTCGAATCAGGAGATGTTCGCCGCGCTGAAGTTTGCCAAGATCGACTGCGACTTCGTCCTCGGCGACGGTGGCCACAGTGGCAAGCAGGGCGGGGCCATCCTGCCAGACACGATGCGCTGGCTCTGGCGGGATTACGCCAAGTAAAGGCGCTCCGCCGCTCTGGCGTTTCTATGCGCCTCGGCCAAGCGTTTGTCCAATTGCCAGTCCAGCAGCCTTCCGATACGTTCCGTCCGCGCTGGCCAACCGGCTCAAATACATGGCTCAAGTCTTCGAACTCATTTACGTCGTCTTCGCGGTTCTGCTGCTCTTCGGGGCGGCCATTGCCATTCACGAATGGGGTCACTACTGGGTCGCCCTCAAGCGCGGCTTGAAAGTCGAGGCCTTCGCCATCGGGTTCGGCCCCAAAATCTGGGGCTGGACCAAGGATGGCATCGAATACTCCATCCGGTGGATCCCCGCTGGCGGCTACGTGAAGCTCCCACAGATGCTCACTTCCGAAGCCTTGGAAGGTGAGCAAAAGGGCGATCCCCTCCCGCCCGTTTCGCCAATTTCCAAGATTCTGGTAGCCGTTGCCGGGCCATTCATGAACTTCGTATTCGCCTGCGCCATCGCCACGTTCATCTACTTCGTCGGCCTGCCGGTCCCGGTAAATCCTTCCGTCATCGGCCACGTCGCCCCCGACTCCGCCGAACACAAGCTTGGCATCCGCAACGGCGACCGCATCGTCTCCGTCAACGGCCAAGCCGTGAAGTCCTGGTCCGAAGTATTCGAGGCGACCATCCTTGCGCCCACCAACGTCATTCCCGTCATCCTCGAGCACGCCGGCGAGCGTAAAAACTACCAGCTCACCGCCAGCTCAGACAACCCACTCAAGCTCAAGATGCTCAACCTCGACTCCGAGGAAAAAGTCGTCGTCGGCGACACCTCGCCGGGCAGTCCAGCCGCCGAAGCCAAGGTGCTGGCGGGCGACGTAATCATCGGCTTCGCGGGCGTGCCCGTCGTGGGCAAGGCGCAGTTGATCGACCTCGTTGGCAAACGCGGCGGGCAAGCCACCGAGTTGATCGTCGAGCGCGCCGGCAAGCGCGTGACGCTCAACCTCACTCCGCGCGTGCTGGACGCTGGCGCCAAGAAGGCCCGCATCGGAATCGCCTTCGCGAACACACCGACGCGCTACGAAGTTCAGAAGCCCGGCCCGCTGCCGTGGGTGCAGATCGAGGAAGTCTGGGACCGGACTTGGCGCACAATGAACGCGCTGTTCCATTCCAAAGAAACGGGCGTCGGCATTGAGGACCTCAGCGGCCCGCCGGGCATCCTGGCGATGCTCGCCAGCTACGTGAAGACCGACTACCGGCTCGCCCTGAGCTTCATGGTGTTGCTCAACATCAACCTCGCCGTGCTCAACCTGTTCCCCATCCCCGTCCTCGACGGCGGCCACATCATGATGGCCATTTACGAACGGCTGCGCGGCAAGCCGATCAGCGTGAAGTTGCAGGAATACGCCACCACCGCCTTCGCCGTGATGCTGCTTACCTTCATGGCCTACGTCTCGTTCAACGATTTGTGGAAGCGCTCCTCGCTCTTCAAGTCCATGTTCCAGCAAAGCAGCCAGATCGACCCGGCCCCGGCTCCGTCACCTGCGAAGTAACGATGTGGAGCAGGAACCCGATTAAGAGAACGATCAAGAGCCAGAGCGTCCCCCTGCTCCATACTCTTGCCCATTCTCTTACTCTTAATCCTTCTCCCGCTCCCTGATTTCACCCATGCGCTACTGCGTTTCCCCTTACCTCTTCCACCGACGCGCCTCGCGCGAAGTCACCGTCGGCGACCCCGCGCGCGGCGGCGTCATCATCGGTGGGGTCCATCCCGTAGTGAAGCAATCCATGCTCACCTGCGACACGATGGACACCGCCGAGTGCGTGAAGCAAACCCTCGAACTCGTCGCCGTCGGCTGCCAGATCGTCCGCATCACCGCGCCCACCGTGAAGGACGCGGCGAACTTGAAGAACATCGTCGTGGAACTGCGTGCGCGCGGCTGCCTCGTGCCCATTGTCGCCGACATCCACTTCAAGCCCGATGCCGCCATGGAGGCCGCCAACTGGGTGGAGATGGTCCGCATCAACCCCGGCAACTACGCCGACTCCAAGAAATTCGCCATCAAAGAATACACCGACGGTGATTACATCGCCGAGCTGGGCCGTATCGAGGAGAAGTTCACGCCGCTCGTCCTCAAGCTGAAGGAACTCAATCGTGCCCTGCGCATCGGCACCAACCACGGCTCGCTCTCCGACCGCATCATGAACCGCTACGGCGACACGCCGCTGGGCATGGTCGAGAGTGCGCTGGAGTTCGCCCGCATCTGCCGCAAGCACGACTTCCACAACTTCAAGTTCTCGATGAAATCGAGCAACCCGAAGGTGATGATCGAATGCTACCGCCTGCTCGCGGCGCGCCTCGATAAAGAAGGACCGGACTGGAACTACCCGCTCCACCTCGGCGTCACCGAAGCCGGCGAAGGCGAGGACGGCCGCATCAAGTCCGCCATCGGCATCGGCTCCCTCCTCTGCGACGGTCTCGGCGACACCATCCGTGTCTCGCTCACCGAGGATTCCCCGCGTGAGATCGAAGTCTGCAACGACCTGCTGGCGCAGATTCCCAAACTGGCGAACGCGCAACTGCCGATCCTCGATCTGCAATTCCCCTTCGATCCATTTCACTTCGAGCGACGCGCCACACCCGAGGTCGAACTCAGCGACACCGCCAAATGCGGCGGCGAGCAGACCGTCCGCGTCGTCGTCACCCGCGCCACGTTTGACAAGGTTGCACCGAAGATTCGCCCGAAGGACGATGTGAAACCCGAGGGCATCTACGAAGACCTCAACCTCCTTGAACTCGACCCTACGCAGGAGATCAAGATCGAGGACATCAACTGCGACACCCAGCTCGTGACCGTGAAGGACGGCGTGAACCTCCCACCCATCACCGCGTTCCGTTTGCTGATTGCTCAGCTCAACAAATTGGGCAGACGAAATCCGATTCTATTGAAGGATTGCCTCGCCTTTGAGGCGTCGGTCCTCGAACCCAAGATCGCCCTCCTCCGCGCCGCCGTGAACATTGGCTCGTTGCTGGCAGACGGCATTGGCGACGCCATTTTGGTTCGCGGCGAGAGCGGCGCGGGCATGAGTCTGCGGCTGGCCTACAACATCCTTCAAGCCGCCGGCTGCCGCAGCTTCAAGACGGACTACGTGGCCTGTCCTAGCTGCGGGCGCACGCTCTTCAACCTCCAGACCGTGACCGCGCGAATCAAGGCGCGCACCGAGCATCTCAAGGGCGTGAAGATCGCCATCATGGGCTGCATCGTGAATGGCCCCGGCGAGATGGCGGACGCAGACTTCGGCTATGTGGGCGGCGCTCCCGGCAAGATCAACCTCTACGTCGGCAAGACCCCCATCAAGTTCAACATTCCCGAAGCCGAGGCCGTGGAGCGCCTCGTGGATCTCATCAAAGAACACAACAAGTGGGTGGAGCCGGAAGTGGCATCAGCTCCATCGTGAATTTGGAATGAAATGGGCATTGATCACGGCGAACATCCTAGCAGCTGCGGCATTCATTTACCTCGGCGCGATGGCGATGGCAGCTCATAAGACTCATGCCTACAGTATGTATCGTGAGTTCTACCACAAGGGTGTCCTGAATGAGCCTGCGAACTACAGCGTTGAGAAGCGGATGCAGGAAATCGCTGCGGGTGGCGACTACTACACGGCCTTCTCCGTGCTTGGCGTAAGTATGTGTCTCGTTCACGCCATCGCAATTGCTGTTTGGCATCCCAACCGACCAGCAGCCTCCCCCGAAACGCGAACTCCACACTCCTGATTAACACCCTCTTCGGGAACGAGCATCTGACAATCCGGGACCCCTTCCCAACTCGGCTCACTCCGCGCCGGAACATGCTGCCGCAACCACCCTGACTTCGAGGAAGTGATGCCGGCGGCGGCGGGGTGCTGCGCGATGATTGCCTTGCCGCCTGAGCGGTTCCGGCTTTTCCCCCGCCCGGTTTCCGCTACACTGCCGCCATGCCGTCATTCGACATCGTCTCCAAAGTCAACTCGATGGAAGTGGAAAACGCCGTGAGCCAGGCCAAGAAGGAGCTGGCCACGCGCTTTGATTTCAAAGGCACCAAGGCGGAGATCACGCTCGAAAAGCTGGAGATCAAACTCACCGCGCCCGACGCCTACAAGATGCAGACGCTCGTCGAGATCGTCCTGGGCAAGCTCGCCAAGCGCGGCATCAGCATGAAGAACGTGGACGAGGGCAAGCCCGACCTCTCGCCATTAGGCCACGCACGCCAGAGCGTGAAGCTCAAGGAAGGCATCGAGGCCACCGTGGCCAAGCAGATTAGCGCTTTCATCCGCGATGGGAAGTTCAAGGTTACTTCCTCCATCAACGGCGACGAGGTGCGCGTCACCAGCAAGAGCCGCGACGAGTTGCAAACCGTGATCGCCGCCGTGCAGGCGAAGGATTTCCCCGTCGCGCTGACCTTCACGAATTTCCGGGATTAACGCACCGTGCCCCCTCCGCCTTCCACCAGCTACCTCGACACGCCGTTGACGCAACTGGGTTGGAACGCTCGTCTTGAAGCCGCCTTCGCCCCGCATCGCGCCGCCGGGCTGGTGCCCGCCCGCGTGGCAACCGAAGATCGCCATTACTACAACATCTTCACGACGGACTCGGAGTTGATCGCGCAGATCACCGGCCGACTGCTGCACGACTCCGCGCCGAATGAACTGCCGAAGGCGGGTGATTGGGTCGCCGTGGCGCTGCACGCGGAGGAAGAAACGAAAGCCACCATCCACGCCGTCCTGCCGCGCGCCACGCAGATTTGCCGCAAGGAGGCCGGTCGGAAGGCGGCCGAACAAGTGCTCGGGGCCAACATTGATGTCGTCTTCATCGTGCAGGGGTTGGATGACAATTTTAACCTCCGCCGGCTGGAACGTTTTCTCGTGATGGTCCACGAAGGCGGGGCCAAGCCGGTGATCCTGTTGAACAAGACCGACCTGTGCCCACACACCGCCCAACGCCTCTCCGACGTGCAGGCTGCCGTGGGGGAGACGCCGGTGCTCGCGTTGTCCGCGATCAAGGGCTCCGGCGTGAAGGCGTTGCGGCAGTGGATTCACGAGGGCGTGACGGTCGCCTTCATCGGCTCCTCGGGCGTCGGCAAGTCCACGCTCATCAACCGTCTCTTTGGCGAGGAAATGCAGGACACGTTGCCCGTGCGCGAGAAGGACGCCAAAGGCCGGCACACCACCACGCGGCGCGAACTGCTCGTCCTGCCCAAAGGCGGCGTGGTGATGGACACCCCGGGCATGCGGGAGTTTCACCTCTGGCTGGCGGACACGGGTTTGCAGGATGCGTTTCCCGAGATCGAAGCCCTCGCGTTGAGCTGCCACTTTACCGGCTGCGGCCACACCGTGGAGAAGAAATGCGCCGTGCTCGGAGCCGTGCAAGCCGGGACACTCACCGACGACCGCTATCGAAATTACCTCAAGCTGCGGGGCGATTTGAAAAAGCTCGAAGACGCCGCGCGCCAAAACCAGCTCGCCCGCGCCCGCCGCGATCGTGCGGCCCATCGCGCCTACAACCAGTTCCGGCGCGACCGGCTTGGCGATGACTGACTAGGCCTCCTTCACCAAGGCGAGGAACTGCTTCATCGCCGGCGAGAGCACCTTGTTCTTCTTGTAGAGCGCAGCGAGCGGGCGGTGAAACTCCTCGCCCTCGAAGGGCACCTGCACCAGCGAGCCTTGCGCCGCTTCCTGCGCAATGGTCGTGTGCGGCAGGATGGACACCCCGGCGTCGATCTCCACGGCGCGCTTCACGGTCTCGACGTTGTCGAACTCCATCACGGTCTGCACGGTAATGGAATGGTCTTTGAGAATGCGGTCGATGGCCTTGCGCGTCGGGATATCGGGCTCGAAGCCGATGAATTTCTGGCCGGCCAGCGCCTTGAGCGGCAGGACCTTGAGCTTGGCGAACGGATGCTGCGGATGACACACCATGACCATTCGGTCCTTGCGGAGCGGGACGATTTCGAGGCGCGGATCCTTGTTCGGGTAGGCGACGAGCCCGAGGTCCACGGCGTTGCCGAGCACGTCCTCATAAACCTGATTGGCGCGGCGATACTCCACGTGGATTTTCACCGTGGGGTAGGCCTTGAGGAACTTCTTCATGTAGGGCGGCAGGTCGTGCAGCCCGATGCTGTAGATGGTGGCCACGCGAATGCTGCCGGAGACGATGTCCCGCTCCTCGGCGAGCTTGTTCTGCAATTCGTCGTAAGTGTGGCAGATGCGCTTGCTGTATTCGTAAAGGATCTCGCCCTCGCGAGTGAGGCGGAACTTCTTCTTGCTCCGCTCGATGAGCATGGACTTGAACTGCCGTTCCAACGCACTGATCTGCTGGCTCACCGCGGACTGGGTGACGCCGTTGATCTGGGCGGCCTTGGTGAAGCTCTCGGTTTCACTGAGGTCGCAGAACACCTTGAGGGCTGACATTTGCATGGCGCAATCAGAACCCAAAGCCAACGCAGCGTCAACTTGCGTCCCGATTCGCGCGAACTCAGATGAGAAGGCGGCGAAGACAACGTGCCGGGTTGTGGTGTCGAACACCGTCGGCTCAGGAATAGAATCCGCCAGCTTCGGCGATCGGTTAGAGACCCGCTTGCGCAGTCAGTCCCAGCCGTCCTCCGACACGTTCATGGATTACCCACCAAGGTCACTTCTTCGCCTTTTTCAACGCCGCCTTCGTCGCGGCCTGCAAGTCTTCGAGGTCTGCCTTCAGGTCCTCCTTGTCCGTGCGGCTCATGCGGTCGATGAAGAGGATGCCGTTGAGATGGTCGGTCTCGTGTTGCACGCAGCGGGCGAGCAAGCCGCCGCAGCGGAAGGATAGGGGTTCGCCCTTTTCATTCGTCGCCGTCACGTCCACGGATTCGGGCCGCTCGATTTCGCCATAGAGCTTCGGGAAACTCAGGCAACCCTCGCTCCCCGCGACGATCTCACCGACGGGTTTGACCACGGGATTGAGCAGCACCAGCGGCATGATGGACTTCGGATCAGCAGGCTTGCCGTCGAGTTCCAACGTGGACGGCCGGTCCTCGATGGGCCGGATGTCAATGACGGTAAGCTGAAGCGCATGGCCGACCTGTTGCGCAGCGAGGCCGACGCCGTGATTCGCCTCCATCGTCTCGAACATGTCGGCGATGAGCTGGAGAATTTCCGGGGTGACCTTGGTGACGGGCGCGCCCTTCTTGCGGAGCACCGGGTCGCCGTATTTGTGAACGGGTAGTTTCATCGGGAAGAAGCGAAAAGCGGCCGCGCACGATCGCAGAGCAACGCCTGAGCATAGGCGGGAGTCGCCCAATCCAGCGAAGTTGTTGAAACCAGAGCCATCTGCTTTGCGCTCTTTGTGCTCGTTAGCGGCTAATCAATTGTCACACCGGCAATCTGCAGAATGCGGTCCAGATCATCGTCGTTGAAGAAACGGATTTCCACCGCACCCTTGCCCTTGCGGTAACGCACTGCAACTTTGGTTCCGAAGCGCTCCTGCAGTTTGTTCTCCAAGCTGGCTACATGCACATCGCGCGGCGCCGCAGATTTGCTGCCGGCCCCGGCCTTCGCAGGCGCCTGCGTGCTGGACTGCTGAAGGCGGGCGACGAGATCCTCGGTCTGGCGGACGTTCAGGCCATCCTTGAGCACGCGTTCGGCGGCGAGCCGTTGTTCGGGCGCACCGGTCAATCCGAGGATCACCTTCGCGTGTCCGACGGAGAGCTGGCCGTGGCGAAGGTAGCCCTGGAGTTCGGGCGCGAGCTTGAGCAAGCGCAGCGCGTTAGCAACGACAGCGCGGCTCTTGCCGACCTTGGCGGCGGCGGTTTCCTGCGTGAGCTGGAACTGCTCGATGAGCTGCGCGTAACCGAGCGCCTCTTCGATGGGGTTGAGGTTCTCGCGCTGAAGATTTTCGATGAGCGCAAGTTCCAGAACGGCGCGGTCGTCGGCTTCGCGGACGATGATGGGGACTTCCTTGAGCCCGGCCAGTTGCGCGGCGCGCCAGCGACGCTCACCGGCGATGAGTTCAAAGCCATCGCCGCGCACGCGCACGATGAGCGGTGAGATGATGCCTTGGGCCTTGATTGAATCGGCCAGCTCGGCAATGGCGTCCTCCGCGAAATCCTTGCGCGGCTGAAACGCACACGGGCGCACCCGCGTGACGGCGACCTTTTGCACCGCATCACCCGCTGGCGGCAACGGCGCGGGCGCGGGAACAACGGGCGCAACGGGTTTCGACGCGGAAACCGGAGGCGCAGACGGCGGAGCGGAAGCGGGCCTCGCTGCGGCTGCTCCACCTCCCAGCAACGCGCTCAAACCGCGTCCCAAAGCAGGCTTCGACATGCGGATGAGAGTGTGGAAGCCGCGCTGGGTTGTCGAGCGAGGAGTGCCCGGCCGGACGCTCGCACGTCCGTTGACACCCGGCGCGCCGCCCGACACGCTTCGCGCCCCATGGCCCACATCCATGAAAAAATCGATTTCACCGTCGCCATCTTCGTCGTCCACGACGCCAAGGTGCTGCTCATCCTGCACCGCAAACTCGGCAAGTGGCTTCCCCTCGGCGGCCACATCGAGCTGGATGAAGACCCGGAAATCGCCGCCCTCCGCGAAGCGAAAGAGGAGAGCGGCCTGGATGTGCAACTTGTCGGCGAGCGCCCGCCCACGACCGAGCCAGGCACACGTGCGCTCATCGCCCCGCGTTTCCTCGACATTCACCGCATTTCAGACACCCACGAGCACATCGGCATGATTTACTGGGCGCGGCCCCTCAGCGGCGACGTGACGCTCGCCACCGAGGAACACCATGACATTCGTTGGTGCAGCGCGGCGGACCTGGACACCTTGCAACCGCCCATGACCAACGCGGTGAAGTGGTATTGCCGTGCCGCTCTACGCGAAATGACGAATGACGAAACCAGAATGACGAAGCATCCCGTCGCTCCGTCGTCCCCGTAACCGCGTTCGTCATTCTTCATTCAGCCTTCGTCATTCTCCATGTCCCGCCGCAAAGCCATCGGTTTCCTGCTCACGGCGTTGAACACGCTGGGCTGCTCCTACTTCGGCACCTACCTGTTCTTTCTGCTGCAGCAACAACACGGCTTCGGCAACCGCGACAACTTGCTCACATGCGCACTGCACGGGCTCATTTACGTCCCGGCAGCGCGGATGGGTGGACGGTTCGCGGAGCGACACGGGCTGACCACGTCGTTCAAGGTCGGCTTCCTCACCATGGCCGCCGCGATGCTGGCGGGCGGGCTGATGCAGTCACTCGTCGGCGTATTCGTCACGCTGTTCGTATGGACCATCGGGATGTGCTTCACCTGGCCTGCGCTGGAAGCCCACGCCACCCACGGCGAAACCGAGGCGGGCACCAAGCGCATGGTCGGCATCTACAACATCACGTGGTCGGGCTGCGCCGGACTGATGTATTTCCTGGGCGGCTCGCTCTACGAATGGCTGGGGGCGCGCAGCCTGTTCTGGATTCCGACAGTCATTTTCACAAGTCAACTGCTGCTGACGCTCTGGTTGGAAAGTTTGCCGCACTCCCCTGCTCCGCCGCCGGTTTCAACGATGCCACATCACCCGGAGGAAGCCGCGTTGCACCAGCCCATTTCACCCGAAACCTTCCTCAAGATGGCGTGGCTCGCGAATCCGTTCTCCTACATTGCCATCCATTCGTTCCTCGCCGTCGTGCCCGGCCGCTCGGCGGAACTGGGCCTGAACATCGCGCAGAGCGGCTGGTTCTGGTCGGTGTGGTTTCTGGTGCGGCTGGGCACGTTTATCGTGCTCTGGCGCTGGAGTGGCTGGCGCTACCGCTTTCGTTGGATGCTCGCGGCGTTTCTCGGGCTGATTGCCAGCTACGTCGTGCTGCAACTCGGCCATTCGCTACCGCTGCTCGTCGCGGGCCAAGTGCTCTTCGGCCTCGCCACCGGCCTGCTCTACTACTCGTCGCTCTTCTACTCGATGGATGTCGGCGACACGCAAGGCGAGCACGGCGGCATCCACGAAGCCGCCATCGGCATCGGCATCTGCCTCGGCCCGGCGGTGGGCGCCGGCGCGTTGTTCCTCGCGCCGGGCCAACCTCGAGCTGGCGCGCTTGGGGTCAGCGCGCTCTTGCTCGTGGGGCTAGCCGGATTGCTGAAACTACGACTCCGGCGTTGAAAGTTGAGCGTTGAACGTTCGCCCTTTCTCCGCGCATCCTTTCCCCGCTATGTCACAACTCGCAGGCAAAATCGGAATCGTCTTCGGCGTCGCCAACAAACGCTCCATCGCGTGGGCCATCGCGCAGGCCTGGCACAAGGCCGGGGCCACGCTCGCGTTCACTTACCAGGGCGAACGCCTCAAGGAGAACGTCGAGGAACTCGTCAGCGCGTTCGGACCCGACACGCTGCTCATGCCGTGCGACGTGGCGAAGGACGAGGACATCGCCCGGGTCTTTGCCGAAGTCGGCGCGAAACTCGGCAAGCTCCACTTGCTCCTGCACGCCGTCGCCTTTGCGCCGAAGGAAGCACTTGAAGGCCGTTTCGTGAACACCAGCCGCGAGGCTTTCCGCGTCGCGCACGACATCAGCGCTTACTCCCTCGTCGCGCTCGCGCGCGGAGCCGCGCCGCTGATGACCGAGGGCGGCAGCATCGTGGCGATGAGCTACTACGGCGCGGAGAAGGTCATCCCGCACTACAACGTCATGGGCGTCGCCAAGGCCGCGCTCGAAGCCAGCACCCGCTACCTCGCCTACGACCTCGGCGAGCAGAAGATTCGCGTGAACTGCATCTCCGCCGGCCCGGTCAACACGCTCGCCGCGCGCGGCATCGCCGGCTTCAGCGCGATGCTCAAGCACTACGAGCAGCACGCTCCACTCAAGCGCAACGTCCTTCCCGACGAACTCGGTGCCACCGGAACCTTCCTCGCCAGCGACGGTGCCGCCGCCATCACCGGCCAGGTCCTCTACGTGGACTGCGGTTACCAAGTGATGGGCATGACCGAAGCGCCGAAGGCTGCGTAGCCGCCGGAGTAAGGAAGCGAATTTTTTGCCGAAAAAGGGCGCAGAGAGCGCAAAGGGTTTTCCTTCGAGGGATTTCTCGTACTTTGCGTCCTCTGCGCGCTTTCGCGGCTAAGGTGTCTCCGAGTTTGCAAACCCCTTCACGGCGCGTAATGTCCCGTCATGGCCGAGCCGAAGAAGAAGCCGTTGCCCCGCGAGGACAAATTACCCGCTGAGCCTTCGCTCGCCTCCACGCCGCTCGCCGACCTGCTCCCGCGCGAGCAACTCGAACAGCTTTCCACCCTCC
Source organism: Pseudomonadota bacterium (assembly GCA_009922615.1). Classification (GTDB taxonomy): domain Bacteria; phylum Verrucomicrobiota; class Verrucomicrobiia; order Limisphaerales; family SXTU01; genus SXTU01. The sequence goes on along the minus strand of RFVF01000013.1, from coordinate 57,346 downwards.
AGCTCGTGGACCTCATCACGAGCAAGCTCCCGCCACGCCACGCCTCCATCTTCGACATGGTCTATCTCCGCGAGCGCATCGCCGCGCAGGAGGAGATGACCGATCAGGCCCGCGCCGCGCTCGAGAAGATGGACGCCATCATCGAGAAGCTCCGCTCGCCCGCCTTCCGCGTCGGCACGTTCCTGATGCCGGTGGACAAGGACAAGGCCCACGTCTGCCTCGGCGGCACGGATTACGTCTGCCGCGTGGACCCGGCCATCCCGCTCGCCAGCCTGCAAGCCGGCCAGCGCGTCCTCTGCAACGAAGCCTTCGCCGTCGTGCAAGGCCTTGGCTTCGACCGCAACGGCCCCATCGTCCGCGTGGACGAACTGCTCTCCGACGGCCGCCTGCGCATCGGTCAGGAAGCCGGCCTCACGAACTTCGTCATCCAGCGCTCCGCCTTGCTCGCGAAGGAAAAGATGAAGTCCGGCATGGAGGTGCGCCTCGACGTGAACCAACGTGTCGCCCTCGAAATCATCGGCGTCGGCAAGCGCGTCGAGCGTGCGCTGGAGACCGTCAGCGAACTCCCGTGGTCGGCCATCGGCGGCCAGGACGAAGCCGTGCGCGCCATCCGCGACGCCATCGAGCTGCCCTTCCTCCATCGCGACCTGTTCAAGAAGTTCGAGCACTCGGTGCCGAAAGGCTTTCTCCTCCACGGCCCGCCCGGCTGCGGCAAGACGCTGCTCGGCAAGGCCACCGCCTACAACCTGCGCCAGCAAATCAAGACGCAGACCGGCGTGGACCACCCGGAGTTTTTCCTGCAAGTCAAAGGCCCGGAGATTCTCAACATGTGGGTCGGCGAGAGCGAGCGGCAGGTGCGCGACCTCTTCGCCCAGTGTCGTGAGCGCGCGAAGGACGGTGCGTTGGCGTTCCTGTTCATCGACGAGGCCGAGAGCATCCTCGGCACGCGGCGCAGCGGGCGCTTCAACAGCATTCTCAGCACGCTGGTGCCAATGTTCTGCACCGAGATGGACGGCATCGAGCCGCTCACCAACGTCGTCGTCATCCTCGCCTCGAACCGCGCGGACCTGATTGACCCGGCCATCCTGCGGCCCGGGCGCATTGACCGCAAAATCCGCGTCCGCCGTCCCGACCAGGCCGGCGCGCAGGCCATCTACGAAATCTACCTGCGCGATTCCCTCCCGCTCGCCGAGCCAAAGGCCGACCTCGCCCGCGCCGTGACCGAAGCGCACTTCGCCCGCACGCCGGACAACGAGTTCGCCGAAGTGAACTTCCGCAGCGGCCGGCGCGAACTGCTTTGTCGCGGCGACCTCGCCAGCGGCGCGATCATCGCCGCCGTGGTCGAACGCGCGAAGTCCCTCGCCATCCGCCGCGCCATCGAGACCCAGGCCGACACCCAACTCACCCGCGCCGACCTCCTCACCGCCCTCCGCCTCGAACACGACGAGAACGACCTCTTCCCCGCCACCGACCTCACCGAAGACTGGCTCAAGCTCACGGACTTCGACCCGGAGAACGTGGTGAAGCTCGGCCCGGTGCGGGTGAGGAAGGCGGAACGAAGTGGCGTCGTGTGAGTGAGCCGTGCTGAAAATCGGCTCGCCAAACCGCCGCGTTTGCCCAGAGTGTGCGCCCGTTTATGGTCGCACCCATGTTCATCGAACTGCAAAGCACCTTGCTCAACCTCGCTTTCGTGAAAAGCGCGTATGTCGAGGACACCACGCTTTATGTGGCCGTCCACGACGAGGTGCATGAGTTCGAGTATGAGGACGGCGAGCAGGCCACCCGCGCGCAGTTGGAATTGCGCAGCCTTCTCGGCGACCGCAACCTGCTCCTCGGCTCCATCAAGTAATCCCCATGTTTACCGGAACCTACACCGCCATCGTCACGCCCTTCCACCCCAACGGCGAGCTGGATGAAATCGCCCTCGAACGCCTCGTCAAGGCCCAGATCAAGGGCGGGGTCGATGGCATCGTCCCCTGCGGCACCACGGGCGAATCGCCCACGCTAAGTTACGAGGAACACATCCGTGTCATCGAGCTGTCTGTGAAGTATGCCAACGGCCGTTGCAAAGTGCTCGCCGGCACCGGCGCGAACTCCACGAGCGAGGCCATCTATCTCACCAAAGCCGCCGAGGAAGTCGGCGCGGATGGTTCGCTGCAAGTCGCGCCCTACTACAACAAGCCGACGCAGGAAGGTCTCTTCCAACACTTCAAAGCCATTGCCAACGAGACCGAACTCCCGCTTGTGCTCTACAGCATTCCCGGCCGCTGCGGCGTCGAGATCGGCGTGGACACCGTCAAACGCCTCGCAGGCGAGTGCCCCAACGTCGTCGCCATCAAGGAGGCCGGTGGCTCCTGCGACCGCGTGAGCCAGTTGCGCGCAGCGCTGGGCAAGCACTTCAACATCCTCAGCGGTGACGACTCGCTGACGCTGCCGTTCATGAGCGTCGGAGCCGAGGGCGTCATCAGCGTGGCCAGCAACATCATTCCGCGCGAGGTCAGCCACATGGTGGATTACTTCCGCGCTGGCCGGCCCGACGCCGCGCTCAAGCTGCACGCCAAGTTCTATCCCATCTACAAAGACCTCTTCATCGAAACCAACCCCATTCCGGTCAAAGCCGCCTTGGCGATGCTTGGTCAGATCGAAGAGTTCTACCGCCTCCCGCTCGTGCGCATGAGCGCGAAGAACCGCGAGACGCTCAAGGCCACGCTGAAGGCGTGCGGCATCCTCAAATAACGTCCGACACCAGCTCATGTGAGCGACGCACCGCCCTTTGACCCCGCCGCCGCTCACCGCTGGTTTTCTGCCGATTGCTTTAACCGGGTCTGGACGTTGCTGGAAAAGCCCGACCGCACGCCGGATGAATGCGAACGGATGATTTCCCTGGCCCACGCGTCACTGGCTCATTGGCGCGAGCGGACTGATTGCACGACCCGGAATCTCTCGATTGGCTACTGGCAGTTGTCCCGGGTTTATGCTGTGTTGAACCAACCGGCACCCGCCCGGCACTACGGCGAGTTGTGCCTCGCCGTCAGCGCTGAGGAGGCACCATTCTTTCTCGGCTATGCCCATGAAGCTTTGGCCCGGGCCAGCAGGCTCGCGGGCGAATGGGCGATCACGCAGGAGCATCTGACGGAAGCCCGACGGTGCGCAGCATCGGTGTCCGATCCGGAGGAACGCGCCGCCCTTGAAGCGGATTTGGCCTACCTCGCAGTTTAGCCCCCCACTCCGCAGCCAAACCGCGCACGCTCCCCACCGCTGCTGGACTTTGCTCGAACGACTTCCTAGGCTCGCGGCGTCCAACTCGCGTGCCATGAAACACTCCGCCATCCGTTTGATCCTCCTCTATGCCCTCTGCGCCTCTGTGGTTCACCTTCTCGCCGCGGACGCACCCCGCGTCTTTCGCGCCGGGGCTGCCACCAGCAACATCACCCCCAAGCTCGGCACTTCCATCAATGGCAACATGTCCGATGGCAAGGCCACGCACATCCACGACGAACTGCACTCCCGCGCTATCGTGCTCGATGACGGAACCACCAAGCTCGCCCTCGTCGTCAACGACTCCTGCCTCGTCCCGCGCGAGGTCTTCGACGAGGCCAAGCGCCTGGCTAGCGAGGCCACGGGCATTCCCGCCAGCCACATGCTCATGTCCGCCACACACACGCACTCGGCAGCCAGCTCCGCTGCCGCCTTCCAGAGCGAGGCAGACATGGAGTATCGCGCTTTCTTCGCCGTGCGCATCGCCGACGCCATCCGCCGCGCGCACAACAACCTCGCGCCCGCGCGCATCGGCTGGGGCAAGGGCAGCGTGCCAGGTCAGGTCCACAACCGCCGCTGGCACATGCAGCCCGGCACGGTCTTGAAGAACCCCTTCGGCACGGAGGACCAGGTGAAGATGAACCCTGGCATGAAGAATCCCGCGCTCCTCAAGCCCGCCGGTCCCACCGACCCCGAGGTCTGGTTCCTCACCGTCCAGCGCACCAACGGCCAGCACGTCGCCCTCCTCGCCGATTACAGCCTGCATTACGTCGGAGGCAATCCCGGCGTCTCCGCCGATTACTTCGGTGCCTTCGCTGACCGCATCCAGGAGCTGCTTCGCGCCGACCGGCAGGACCCGCCCTTCGTCGGCATCATGGCCAACGGCACCAGCGGCGACATCAACAACATCCCCTGGCGCGACGGCGACACGAACAAATACGCCCCCGGCCATAAAATCAAAATCGTCGCCAACGCCGTCGCCAACGAGGTCGCGCGCGTCCTCCCCACCGTGAAGCTCCACGACTGGATTCCCCTCGGTGCCGCGCAAAAGGAAATCACCCTCGGCGTGCGCAAACCCGACGCCGCCGCACTCGATCGCGCGAAGGACATTCTAGCGAAAGCCCCGAACCAGTTCCCGCGTCTCAAGGGCCTCGACGAGATTTACGCCCGCGAAACCGTGCAGATGGCTGATTACCCTGACCGCGTGCAGCTCATTCTACAGGCGCTCCGCCTCGGCGATCTCGCGATCACTGCGGTTCCGTGCGAAGTCTTCGTGGAAATCGGCCTCGAACTCAAAGCTCAGAACCCCTTCCCCGCCAGCTTCACCATCTCCCTCGCCAACGGCTACAACGGCTACCTGCCCACGCCCGCCCAGCACGCCCTCGGCGGCTACGAGACGTGGCGGGCGAAGAGCAGTTATCTGGAGACCAACGCCTCGCCGCAGATCACTGCCGTGCTGCGTGAACTGCTTGCCGAGTTAAAGCGATAATGCCACGCGACCAAGCTGCGCCGCCAAGCTTCATCTGGCCAGCGTTGACCAATCCCTCAGCCCCACCACCGGCAGCGCGAACTCGAAGGTGCGCTGCTCCTCCGGCGTGCCAGCAGCCTTAAAAGCTTCGTAAATCTTCCGAGGCCGGGCGGGCGTGGCGATGGAATCCGGCTGACGCGTCCAGAGGCCGAGGCTCAAGCCGCCCTCGCGCGCGTGATCCACGTGCCGGTGCAGGATGAAAGCGTCGATGCCGGGCAATGCGCTCACTTTTTTCCACGCATAGCAGAAGGCAGCCGCCTGCATCAACTCACCGTCCGGTTTGTCGGCACAGTTGAAACCCTGCTCGGAGAGAATGATGCGACGCGGCTGGCCACCATAGAGCAACTCCGGTCGGCGAAAGTAGGCGTCGAGCACTTCGAGGTTTTTGAACGTGATGCGCGGCGTGTTCGCATCGGGCAACGCGGTCTTGTCCAGCCAGGTGCGCGCGTCGCGGAGATTCTCAGGATACGGATGATGCGCGAGATGCCAGTCGAAGTCCCCGCCAGCTTTTGCCAACGCGTTGAAATCGTCGATCAAGCCCTTGCCCTCGCAGGAGCGCAACAGCCCGCTGCCCATCACGCGATTCCAAAAATGCGTGAGCGAGAGATAGACCCGCGCGTGAGCGGAAGCTTTCCGCACGGCAGTGTGGGCGACGCGCACGGTGCGCAAGTAGTCAGCCACCACCTCAGCGCGGGTGGCCTCGCCCATGTTATACCACTCCCAATGTGCGTTAACCTCGTTGCCAATGATGTAGCCCCAGACGCGACCATGCGCAGCGTTGGTGCCGGAGTAATAATCGGCGAGGAATTCAAGGGCGGCCTTGAAGTGACGCTGGCCATCGGGTGTGGAAGTGTTGAACGCCGTGAGGCGATTGGGCGCTTGGGTGTTGAAGTTTTCGTGACACATCACCGCGTCCAAATCCGCACGCCCCGTGTAATATAGCAGGATGCAATTCACCGCGACGCCCGCATCCGTGAGGCGTTGCACGGGCAGCGAGTCGAGATAGCGGCGGTTGAAATAGTAGGTCCGGCCGTCCAGCTCCCACTTGAGTGAATCGGGTTGCGGCTGGAGTTGAATCAACGAGCCAAGCGTGAGGTTCAGCGTGCAGTGTTGGACGCCCAGCGCAAGCGCGTCGTCCACCATCTGAACTTGAATCCCTTTTTTGCTCGCGGGCCTTGGGTGCGGAGCTTGGCTGCGTGAAAGCATTTCCAGACCTTCTACAAATCGGATCACGCCCACCGTTTCCAGCCCGGCAACTCCCGCGCGTGCCGCGATGAAACCCGAATACACTCGATCGCGGGGGCCGACGAAGCGCGGCACGCGCACCATCGTAGCGCCGGAAGTCGGGATGATGGAGCGGTTGCCCTGCTGAAGTTTTTCCAGCGCGAAGGGGCGGATTCCGCCAGGGATCGACGCCTTGAGTTCGTAGGGTTCGAATTCGACCAGCCCGAGGTAAGCTGGTGAATCCAGTCGCAGCAGCAACTCCGTCGCCGTCGCCGTCACATTCGTCAGGCCGGCAACGGCTGAGTGCCCGGCAACGATCAAAAGCAGGATAAGCACGCGGATGAGCAAGCGATGAACGGACGGGCCGTTGGTGGGAGTTAATCAGCAGGAGTATCGCGGATCCCCGCCAGACTCCCCCCGCTTGCCGAATGACTCCGCGGCTTGCACAGTCCTTGCCACATGACTCGACGTTTCCAACGGTCCGCTCCGCCCTGGCTCATCGCGGCGACGATGCTCTTCGCGTGGACTGCGCGAACGCTTGCAGCGACGGGCGAGGTGAGTTTTACAAAAGAAGTTGCGCCGATTCTTGCGAAGAAATGCGTCACCTGCCACGGGCCAGAAAAGGCCAAGGGCAATTACCAGCTCCACAACTTCGAAACCTTGATGAAATCCGGTGCGAGCCAGGCGGCGGCCGTCACGCCCGGCCAGCCGACGAAGAGCGAGCTCTTCCGCCTGCTCGTAACCGCCGACGCCGATGACCGAATGCCGCAGAAAGATGATCCTTTGCCGAAAGGGCAAATCGCGCTGATCGAAAAGTGGATTCAGCAGGGTGCGAAATTCGACGGACCAGACGCGAAGGCGCATCTCGCGTCGCTCATTCCACGCGTGCCACACCCGCAGCCACCGACGCGTTACGCGCAGGCAGTGCCGATTGCGGCTTTGGCCTTCAGTCCCGATGGGAAGCAACTTGCCGCCAGCGGCTACCACGAAATCACCCTCTGGGAGCCGGCCACCGGCAAGCTCGTCGGCCGCATTCAAAATCTCCCGCAACGCATCCAGGGGCTGGTGTGGCATCCGTCGGGACAATGGCTCGCGGTCGGCGGCGGCTCAGCGGGGCAGTCCGGGGAAGTCGCGCTCGTGGAGGTGGCGAAGCGCGAAGTGGTGAAGGTGCTCGCCACGACCATCGATACCGTGATGGCGCTGGCCTTTGACCGGAACGGAACTCGGCTCGCGGCCGGCGGCGCGGACAATGCCATCCGCATTTTCTCCGTGCCGGAGGGGAAAGAACTCCGGCTCCTCCAACAGCACGCCGACTGGGTGCTGGGCCTGGCTTTCAGCCCCGAGGGGAAGCACTTGGCCAGCGCCAGCCGCGACCGCATAGCGCGCGTGTTCAGTCTCGAAAGCGGCGAGATCGAGGTGAGTTACATGGGCCACGAAGCGCCCGTCTCCGGCATCGCGTTCAGCGAGGATGGCAAGACGATCTACTCCGGCGGGCGCGACAGGGACGTGCATTCTTGGGCGGTGAAAGACGGGAAGGCGGCCAAGAAATCGAGTAAACTTTCCGGGGCGGAGGGAGAGCTTTTCCGCGTGCTGCTGGCCGGCGAACACATCTTCAGCGGAGGAGCAGATGGACAAGTGCGGCAGCACCAGCTTGAGAACCATGCGCTGGTGCGCACGCTCTCCGGCCATGCGGATCGCGTGATCGCCTTGGCTGCCGACCCACCCCGCAGGCAGATCGCCAGCGGCGCGTTCAATGGCGAGGTATGCGTCTGGAACTGGGCGGACGGGAAAATCGTGGCAAGCTTCCTGGCCATGCCGAAGTAGGCGAACTTGACGCAGGAAAACAAAAAAACCCGCCGACGTGCATCGACGGGTTGCATTCGAAAGATGAGAGGACGCTTAGCCGTTGTCGCCGATGGCTTCCACCGGGCAGCCCTCTTTGGCTTCCTTGCACTGCGCCTCTTCCTCGGGCGTTTCGGGCTGCTTCTTCACGTAGGAATAACCACCGTCATCGAAGCGGGTGAAGTTCTCGGGCGCGGTTTCGCGGCACAGGTCACAGTCGATGCACTGGTTGTCGACGAAGAATTTGCCGGGGACGTTGTTTTCGTATTTGTTTGCGATGTCAGCCATAAAGTGTCGTGTTTGAGACGCGCAAGTTTTGCGGCCTGCCCGTCGGTTGGCAAGCCCCTTCTCCAAAGTTTCACTTCCACTGAAGCAACCGGCGGTTCGCATTCAGGCAGTTAATCGCCGACAGGCCCCAAGTCGCAGCGCGGGAAAAATGAAAAGGCCGGCAGTTGCCTGCCGGCCTTCGCGAATCAAACGGCACTCGCCGTTACTTGTATTTGCCGAGCTGCTTGAGCGTCTCGTCGAGGCAATACTTGATGTAGTAATCCGGCTTGTTCGGATCGGCTTCCTTCTCGAGCGCTCCAAGCGCGACTTCGGCGGCGGCGCTGGTCGTGAAGAAGCTGCACGCGCGGATCGCTTCGAGGCGGACGCGCGGGTGGGCGTCCTTGGCGGCAACTTCGAGCAGCTTGAGTGGCTCCTTCACGCGGTCGCGCCAGTAGCACAGCACGCGGGTGGCGGCGGCGCGGGCGCGATGGTCTGGCGACTTGAGCACATCCTTGAGCAGCGCTTCGTCCACGACGTAGTGCCACTGGTGGACCCAGAGGCCCTCCAGGCGATGATGCTCGTAGTCCTTGTCGGTCTTGCTCAGGCCGGCGATCCACTTCTTCGTGGCGGCGATGACCTTGGCGCTGTCGTGCTTGCTCAACTCGATCTTGGCACGCGTGCGCACGTCGTCCTCCGGCGTTTTGAGGACTTCGAGCAATTTCTCCACCGGCTCGCCGTCGATCTTCACGGGCTTGAGCAACGGGCGGCCTTCGTAGGTCACGCGGTAGATGCGGCCGTGGGTCTTGTCGCGTTTCGGGTCGCGGATGTGATGCTGCATGTGGCCGATAAGCGGCTTGGCCCAGTCGCAGAAGTAGAACGAGCCGTCTGGCGCAACCGCACCGCAGATGGGACGGAAGTTCGGGATCGCCGCGTTGTCGCCCTTGAAGAAGTCCTCGACGGACTCGCCCTTGATGCCCGCGCCGTCCTCCGAGAACTTCGCTTGGAAGACACCTTGCATGGTGATGACGTTGAAGTTCAGGAAGTTTCCGTTCATCGCGTCCGGGAAATGGCGGCTGGAGAGGATCGCCGTGGCCGGACACGGACGCGACGGGTTCTTCCAGAACAGCTTCAGGTTTCCGTGCTTGGCCGGGAAGTCGATCGCGCCGCTGAACGCCGGACCGAAGTAGTTCGCGTTGCCCGTGGCGTCGGTGATGAAGTCGTTGCCCCAGTAGTCGAACACGCGGCCGTGCGGGTTCGCAAAGCCGTAGGCGACGTAGCGCTCGAACTTGTGCGTGAACGGCTCGTAACGATAGATCGCGCCGTCCGTGTTGCGCACCGCGCCAGAAATCGTCTCGACCTGCGTGCGGTGGAAGACGCCGTCACTGAGGTAGATCGCACCGCCCGGCTCGTAGCAAATGGCGTTGGCCGTGTGATGCGAGTCGGCCGAGTCCATGCCCATCACCACGCGTTCCACCGCGCCCGCCTTGCCATTCGCGCCGTGGACGAACCAAAGGTCCGGGGCCTGCATGACGAGCACGCCGTCCTTGTGGAACTGGAAGCCCGTCGGGCAGTTCAACCCATCGAGCCACGTCGTGCACTTGGCCGCCTTGCCATTCGCGTCGAGATCGAAGATGAGCAACTTGTCCTTCACCTTGTCCGTCGGCGCGACCTCGGGGTAGCTGGGCCACGCGGCGACCCACAGGCGGCCCTTCGGATCGAAAGCCATCTGCACCGGCGTGGCCAGCTCGGGGAACTTCACCTCATCGGCAACAAGCGTGATCTTGAGGCCCGGTGCAGTCTTGATGTGCTTGATGGTCTCCTCGCCGCTGAGATACGGCATGTCGTTGGTCACGTTGGAGCTAGGCAGCAGGCGGACCTTCGGGAGATTCGAGTCGTCCACTTTCGCATCACCGCCCTGCGCAATGGCCCACACGCGCTTTTCGCGGTTGGCGGTCATCACGTCGCGCTGCTTCATCTCGTCCTGCATGGTCTGGTAGTTCGAGAGCAGCGGAGCCTCCGGCTCTTTCATGCCGCTCTTGAACGGCCGCACGCCCGCTTGGAACGCAAGGCCGGAACGCCCGCCGTAGACGTTGTAGCCGTCAACGGTGCGATAGCGCGCGTGGAATTCCTTGTTCTTGTCGTTCACGGCGGAGTTGAGCTTCTCGAGCTTGCCGCCTGGCGCGGTCTCGCCAATGAGCGCGCGGAAGATTTCCGGCGCGAGCGCCTTGTCGCCCGCCTCGGTGAGATGAATGGTGTTGAACGTGAGTGCCTTCTTCTGCTTGGCCGCCTGCGCGTAGCCGTCGAGCGAAATGGCAAACAAGTCCACGAATGCCACGTCGTTGGCTTTGGCCACATCGGCCACCACGGCGGAATACTTCTTCAGGTTCGCGTTGGTCGCGTCCACGGGCGGCAGATTCGGGTCGCTGCTCTTTTCGGCCGCCAGCGGGCCGAAGAGCACGAGGCGCGGGGCGGCCTTGCCGCTGTAGTTCTTGGCCTTCGTCTCTTTCACAAACGTGTCGAGGTCGGCCTTGAACTTCTCCAGTCCCGCGTCGCCGCGGAACGACTCGTTGTAGCCGAAGAACGCGAAGACCACGTCGGCCTTAACGCTGGTGAGCCACTGATCGTTCGAGCCGAAGTTCTCGGAACGGTTGCGAAGGGCGCTGTCGCCCTTGGCCACCGTATTGAGGAAACCACCCACGTCATCCGCCGCCGTGGCGAGGTTGCGAAAGACGAGGTTGTGCTTGGGATACTTGGCGTGGAGCAACGTCTCGAGCCAGCCGTGATGCTGCATGCGGTCGGCCGTGCCGTTGCCGATGAGGGCGATGTTTTCGCCGGGCTTGAGTTCGAAGGTCGCAGCGGCCAACCGGGAGACAGAAACCGCCAGCATGAGCAGGGCGGCGAGGAGGGACTTCAGTTTCATGTGATGACAAATAGCCGACAAGGTCACTATGGACGTGCGGCGGCGGGTTTTATTGAGCCGGATTTCCCCCGTGGCGAGGAAAATCCCGCGTCGCGGCGGCCTGCTTGCCAGCTCCCGCACGCTGCCGCTACCCTGCGCCCGGTGCGCCTGCTCGACCGCTATCTACTGCGTGAATTGATGGTCCCCCTGCTTTATTGCCTGGGCGGCTTCCTCATTTTCTTCGTGGTCGCGGACTTGATGAACGAGCTGTCCGAATTCCAGCGGCTCAACCTCAACGGCTGGGACGTCGCGGAATACTACGTCTGCAAGACGCCCGAATTGCTCACCAATGTGCTTCCGATGGGCCTGCTTCTGGCCTTGCTTTACGCCCTTTCCCAACACAACAAACACCACGAGTTGGTCGCCATTCGCGCGGCGGGCGTGAGCCTGTGGCGGCTGGCGGCACCGTATCTCGTCGTGGGCGTCGTGTTCAGCTTCGGCCTCTTTGTCGCCAGCGAAATCATCGGTCCCCGCGCTCAGGACGCGGCGGAAGACGTGAAGAACCGCTATCAAACCAAGCTCGACCAGCAGACCGAATTGCAATGGCGACGCGACGTGACCTTCAACAACGACGTCGCCGGCCACGAATGGAAGATCGGTGCCTACGGCCTGCTCTCTCACGAAATGCTGCGCGTCAATGTCACCTGGACTGGCCGGGACAATGTCCGCCGCATCCTCTTCGCCAACCGGGGCGCCTACACCAACGGCTTCTGGCATTTCACCGACGTCGAGCTGTGGTCGTATGAGCCGCCGAACCTCGAATTTCCCGCGCGCTCCCGGACCAATGTCATCGCCTTTCCCGAGCTGGATGAATCGCCCCGGCTCATCAAAAGCGAACTCAAGATCAACTCGATGAGCGTGTTGAAGACGGCCAAGCGGCTGCGCTTCACGCTCGCCGAAATCCTCGATTACCAGCGGCTCCATCCGCACCTGACCGGCAGCAAGGCCGACGAGCTGAACACGCAGTTCCACGGCCGGCTCGCCGCGCCGTTCACATGCTTCGTCGTCGTGTTGCTCGCGCTGCCGTTCGGGGCCGCGCCGGGTCGGCGCAACGTGGCCGTGGGTGTGGGCGTGAGCATTGCGATCGGGTTTGCGTTCTTCGTTTTGTCACGGCTGTCCTTGGTGCTCGGCACGGGCGGCCATGTGCCGGGCTGGTTGGCGGGCTGGTCGCCCAACGTGATTTTCGGCGTGATCGGCATCGTGCTGATCCGACGGCTGCGCTGATGAGCACCGAACTGGAACAACTCAAGGCCAAGTGCGAGCGGCTCGAACTGCTCAATCAAGTCGGCCACGTCATCCACTCCACGCTCGACGCCCAAGAGGCACTGAAGCTCATCCTGCGCGAAGCCGTGCGGCTCATGCGCGCGACCAGCGGCTCCGTCGTGCTCGTCAATCCCACGTCGCGTTTCCTCGAAATCCAGGCCGCCCACGGCCTGCCGCCGGACCTGGCTGACTTCAAGCTGCCCGTCGGCCTCGGCCTCACCGGTTGGGTGGCCCGCACCGGCCAGCCCGCCTGTGTCGGCGATGTTACCAAGGACGCCCGCTATATCCGCCTCCGCCCCGAGGTCCGCTCCGAACTCGCCGTGCCCCTGCTGATCAACAACGACGTGCGCGGCGTGCTCAACGTGGATGCAGACCGGCTCAACGCGTTCACGGCGGACGATCAGGCCTTGCTTGAAGCACTTTCCCTCCAGGCCGCCCGGGTCATCCAGAACACCTGGCTTTACGAGCAACTGCGCTTGAAGGCCCGGCTCTTCGAATCGCTCGCCAGCGTGAGCCAGACGATCAACTCCACGCTCAATCTGGACGACGCACTGCGCGTCATCACGCGCGAAGCCTGCCAGCTCATGGATGCCAAGATGTCCTCGCTGCTGTTGCTGGATGACAGCCGCGAGTGGCTCGACCTCCGCGCCAGCCACGGCGCCGGGTCAGACTACTTGACCAAGCCCCGCCTCAATGTCGCCGAAAGCCTTGTCGGCAACGTCGTGCGCCGCCGCCGACCCATTCAGGATGAAAACGTGCAGACCTCGGGGCGCTACCAGAACATTTCCATGGCCCGGCGCGAGGGGCTGGTTTCGCTGTTGAGCGTGCCGCTGGTGTTCGGCGGTCAGGCGCTGGGCGTGCTGAATGTTTACCGGGGCACGCCGCACATTTTCCCCAACGAAGAGGTCCGCATCCTCGCCGCGCTCGCGGAACTGTCCGGCATCGCGATCGAGAAGGCCCGGCTCTACGAGCGCATCGTGGACGTGGAAGAGCAGCTCCGTCAGAACGAACGGCTCTCCGCGCTAGGCCTGCTGGCCGCCGAGGTGGCGCACGAAATCCGCAATCCGCTCACGGTGATGAAGATGCTGTATCACTCGCTCGATCTGCAGTTCCCGCCGGGCGACCCGCGCACGCAGGACAACAAGATCATGGGTGAGAAGATGGAACACTTGAACCGCGTCGTGGAGCAAGTGCTGGACTTTGCCCGCAGCACCGAGCCGCGCCTCGCTCCGGTGAACGTGAATCAGCTCCTCGATGACCTCAGCCTGCTCACCCGCCATAAACTGCGCCAGCAACGCGTCGAAGTTGTGCGCGAGCTCGCCCCACAGATCCCCGCCGTCCTTGGCGACGCGACGCAACTGGAGCAAGCCTTCCTCAACCTCACCCTGAACGCTGTCGAGGCCATGCCGGAGGGCGGGAGGCTTACGATCACCACACGCGCGCTGCACCAACCGCGCACGCGCAAGGAGCCAACGCACGTCGTCATTGAGTTCTCGGACACCGGCGTGGGAATGACGGAAGAACAGCAGCAAAAAGCGTTCAGCTCGTTGCTGGCCACGACGAAGGTGAAGGGAACCGGCCTGGGTCTCGCCATTGTGGCGCGAGTCATCGAAACGCATCGGGGCGAGGTGAAGGTAAAATCCAAGCCCGCCAAGGGCACGACCTTCACCATCACGCTGCCGGTGGGGTAGGCGCATGGAGTCCCGCCTTCAGGCGGCGTAAGGCAACGAAGCAACGGGCGTGCGGGTGCATAGCGTCATCCGCTGTTCGGATGACCCGCCGGCTGAAGCCGGGACTCCTTGCGTTACGCCGCCGCCTGAGCGGGCTTGCGCTGAACCAGCGGCAACTGTTCCCCGCGCACCACGGCGGCGGTGATCTTCACACCCTCGATGTCGCCCGCGCCAGGAATGTCATACATCACATCGAGCATGAGCTTCTCGAGCAAGGCTCGCAGGGCGCGCGCGCCGGTGCCTTTCTTGATGGCTTGGACGGCGAGTTCGCGCAGGGCATCGGGAGTGATTTCGAGCGCCACGTCCTCCATGTCGAGGAGCTTGCCGTATTGCTTCACGAGCGCGTTGCGCGGCTCGGTGAGGATGGTCACGAGCTGCTCGGTGGTGAGTTCTTCGAGCACGGTGGTCATCGGCAGCCGGCCGATGAGTTCAGGGATGTAGCCGAACGCGAGCAAGTCCTCCGGCTCGACCTTCGCCAGGACTTCCCGCTTTTCGACTGAACTGAGTGCCTGCTGCGCCGCGCTGAAACCCATAACACGGTTGCCGAGTCGGCGCTGGATGACCTTGTCCAAGCCAACAAACGCGCCGCCGCAGATGAACAGGATGTTGGTGGTGTCCACCTTGATGTATTCCTGCTGTGGATGCTTGCGTCCGCCAGTGGGCGGGACATTGCAGATGGTGCCTTCCAGCAGCTTGAGCAACGCCTGTTGCACACCTTCGCCGGACACGTCCCGCGTGATGGAGACGTTGTCGGTCTTGCGTGCAATCTTGTCGATCTCGTCCACGTATACGATGCCGACTTGCGCACGGCCCACGTCGTAGTCGGAAGCTTGAAGCAGCCGCAGAATGATGTTCTCCACGTCCTCGCCCACGTAACCGGCCTCGGTGAGGGTAGTCGCATCCGCGATGGCAAAGGGCACATCAAGAATGCGGGCCAACGTGCGGGCGAGCAGGGTTTTGCCCGAACCCGTGGGACCGATGAGCAAAATATTGCTCTTCTCGATCTCCACGTCGTCGTGCTTCGCCTCACGGGGCGCGGCCGAGCCACCGGAGGCCTTGCGCTCGTGGATGATGCGCTTGTAGTGATTATGCACCGCGACCGCCAACGTCTTCTTCGCGTGATCCTGCCCGATGCAGTAACGATCCAATTCGGCCTTGATCGCGGTGGGTTTGGGAATCTTGAGCTTGGGCGTGGTGCGCTTGGTATCGGCCGCCAGCTCCTTGTCCAGCACCCCCTTGCAGACGTGGATGCAGTTGTCGCAGATGTAAACACCCGGACCGGCAATGAGCTTCTTCACCTCCGCGTGCGATTTGCCGCAGAAGGAACAGAGCGTGAGATTGTGCGGTCGGGCCAAGGAAAGTTGAGAGTTGGGGGTTGCGGGTTGAGGGGCGGGTCAGCTCACCACGCTGCTCTTCTCTGGCAGGCCAGCGATGTCCTTGCGCGACGCGACAACCTCGTCCACGAGCCCGAACTTCTTCGCCTCCTCGGAGGACATGAAGTTGTCGCGGTCGCAGGCCTTCTCCACCACGTCCACAGGCTGGCCGGTGTGCTTGGCGATGATTTCGTTGAGGCGTTGCTTGAGCTTGAGCATGTATTTGACGCGGATTTCCACGTCGCTGGCCTGGCCTTCCGCGCCACCGAGCACCTGATGAATCATGATGTTCGCGTTAGGCAGGGCGAACCGCTTGCCCTTGGTGCCGCCGCAGAGCAACACCGCGCCCATGCTGGCCGCCTGGCCGATGCAGTAGGTGTTCACGTCGCAGGTCATGAACTGCATCGTGTCGTAAATCGCCAATCCCGCTGTGACGCTGCCACCGGGCGAGTTGATGTAGAGATGAATGTCCTTCTTCGGGTCGTTCATCTGGAGGAAGAGGAGCTGCGCGATGATGACGTTGGCCACCATGTCGTCCACGGGCGTGCCGAGGAAGACGATGCGGTCAATCAACAGCCGCGAGTAGATGTCGTAGCCGCGCTCACCGCGACCGGTTTGCTCCACGACCATCGGCACCAAGAAGTTGTTAGGCTTTTTCATTAGGTGCGCGGACGTTAACGCCCGACCCGGCGCAGCGCAAGGGCAGCTGAGTCAAAACGCCAACTGGACCACGCGGTCCTGCAACTGCCCCGTCCACCGGCTGAGAAAGCTGAAGGTCCGATAGAGTTGCTCCAGCCTCGCCAGCGGCAACACTGCCCGCCGGGTTTCCGGCTCCAAAGGCGCAGCCGCCCACGCCTCATTCATCGCCGACAACGCCGCTTCCAGTTCGCCACGCTTCGCGTTGAGGCGCACTTGCAATGCGTTGATTTGGCCGGTCCAGTCCATCGCGCGCTGGAACATCTTCACCTTGAGCAGCGGCGAGTTAGCGCGGTTCTTCTCCAGCAGGAAGAAATCCACGTCACGACACAGCCGGCCGACCTCGAAAAACAGATCCATCAACTCCGGCGGCGTGGACTGGATGTTGCCCGGCTTCGCGCCGGACTCCAGTTCGAGCAGGTGCTGCAGGCGGTCCTTCGGCTCGCGCAGCGTGTTGAATGCGGCGTTCAGCGCGGTGTAACGCTCCTGTGCAGCGGCGCGTTCGGCCTCCGGCGCGTTGTGGACGCGGTCAGGATGCACCTCGGCGGAGCGGGCGAGGAATTTGGCCTTGAGTGAGGCCACGTCCAACCACGGTCGGCGCAGCTCGTCGAGCAGGGCGAAGCAGTCGGTCATGCGAAGGCAGAAGGGATACTGCGCGCCGTCAGGTTTTTGCCTTTCACCTTTTGCCTTTTGCCTTCCGCTCGGTTCACGCGCTGAAACTCTCGCCGCACGAGCAGCTCGTCGCGGCGTTGGGATTCGTCACCTTGAAGCCGCCGTCGGTCAGCGCCTCCACGTAGTCCAGCTCGCTGCCGGTCACGTAGAGCGCGCTCTTCGGGTCCACGACCACCTTCACGCCCGCACTCTCGACGAGGAAGTCGCGGTTCTGCGGTCGGTCCTGGAGGTCCATCTTGTATTGCAGGCCGGAGCAGCCGCCGCCGATGACCGCCACGCGCAGCACGCCGGCGGGCCGGCCCTGCTTGGTGAGCAAGGTCGACACCTTCTTCGCGGCGTTCGCGGTAAGCTTGATCAGCCGTTCGTCGCCCACACGAAAATTCGGTTGAGCGGCGGCAGCGGGCGCAGTTGCAGTTCCAGCCATCATAGGCACGGACGGTATCGGCGTGCGGAGATGGCGTCAACCGGCGCGCGACATTGTCTGAACCAGTTTCAGCAGTGGTGACCCTCGCCTGCCCGCAATTGTAATGCGGCCAGCGCCGGGCGCAGATGCGGAAAGTGAAATTCAAAGCCAGCCTGAAGCAACTTGCCCGGCACCACGCGTCGGCTTTTCAAAATCAATTCCGTCTCCGTGCGCAGGAAAAACGCACCGGCCTCCAGCATCCATCCCGTCGCCGGCAGACCGATGGGCATTCCCACCAACTCGCGGAACGCCCGCATCAACTCGTGGTTCGGCACCGGGTTCGGCGATGCGAGGTTCACCGGGCCGCTCAACTTCTCGTGCGTAATCAGGAACTCCACGGCGCGCAGGAAATCCGTTTCATGCAGCCACGAGACGAACTGCTCGCCGCTGCCCATGGGCCCGCCCAAGCCCAGCCGCGCCAGTCGTCGCAGCACGGGGAAGACGCTGTTGCGCGCCTGCCCCAGGACCAGCGTCGTGCGAAGCGCGACCTTCCGCGTGCGCGGCGTCACGGCTTCGTTAAGCGCCCGTTCCCACGCGTGGATGACCTCGACGGAGAACGCGTCCTTCACCGCCGGCGTCGGCGTGAAGTCCGCCCCGCTCTCATCCCACGACGGGCCAAACGTGTGCCGGTAAATCGTCGCTGAACTCGAATTCAACCACACGCCCGGCGGCTGTGCGCACTGCGCAATGGCCTGCCCGATAGCCTGCGTCGAGTTCACTCTCGATTCCAAAATCAGTCGTCGGTTCGTCGCGGTGTAACGGCAATCCACCGTGCGACCGGTCAAGTTCACGACTGCCGCTGCGCCTTCTAACTCCCGGGACCATTCGCCCACCGACTCCGCATCCCAAGCCACTTCACGGGCTACGCGCTGCATCTGCGGATGCCGCGACAGCACGACGACTTCCCAGCCGAGTTGAAGGAAATGTCGCGCTAATGCCTGCCCGAGGAAGCCAGAGCCGCCGGCGAGAATGATGCGTTGAGTGTTCACGGTAACTCGAAGAAGGCAGTGGTCCGATGCGCTTTGGGACGGACTCGGAGCGGCACGTGCTTGGTCTTTACGATGGGAGGCGGGGCCGGGCACAGCATTTTGAGCCGCAGCCACGCATCGCGCAACGGATGGGTCAGGGTTAGTTTCATGGCAACTTCCTTTCGGGTTGAGGAGAAAGCGGACAAGGCTCCGTGAGGCAATGGCGATTCCGTGCCACCCAGCGATAGCCGCGCCACGCGAGCGCGTTCACGCCCGGCGCACGCAGAAGCCAGCCCAGCGGGGCCGGCCAGCCAGCGGCTTCGGCCATCGTGGTGAATGCATCCAATCCGCCCAGCAAACGGCCGTCGGCCAGTCGCAGCTTCATCTCAGCGGGAAGTTCGCCTTCGCGCAGGCCGAGGTCCCGGCGAGCTTCCTCTGAGTGCAACGGCACAAGCACGAACCCGCCTTGCCGCGCGACGAAAGCCAGACGACCGACCCACCGGATGCAGAACGGGCAAAGGCTGTCCCAATAAAGCCGCCCAGCGAGGTAATCCTGCGGCAACCGGTCGCGCCAGCGTTGCGCCCAGAGCCCAGTCCAGAGGCCGAAGATCAGCGGAAGAGTAAACAGGTAGAATGGCAACGTGTCCTTCACTGCCGCCCAGTTCGCCTGCGCGGCTCCCAGCCCGACTAGCCCGAAGGCCGTCAACGCACCAGCAAGTGCGCCGGCATAACATCCCAAGAAGAACACAGGCCACGGAAGCAACCCGGCCAGTCGGCGCGGCATTTGCCACCCCATCAGCAACCCCAGCGGAACCAGTCCCGCACTGGCCACGACGGTCATGTAGGCCACCATGATGCCGCCATATATAGCGATGCCCTGCGCGCGCCAGCCTGCTCCGCCAAGATAGATGGACAAGCCAAAGATCACCGTGGACCAAACCGCAGCGCCGCCAATTCCCAAGCCCAAGCCCGAAAGCCAGCTCGATCGATTGGAAGCAGTTGCGTGCATCGTTGATCCTATTTCTTCCCCTCCGCCGCGTCGCCAAGGCCCAGAAGCTTGCGGACCTTGTCGCCGAGCTTGATGAACTTCACCACCGCAGCAGCGGGCCAGGTGCGGACTTGGGCATACCAAGCGTTGGTCGTCTCAAAGAAGTCGGCCAGTTCGTGCAGCCGTTGCTCGGTGTATTCATCGGTCCCCTTGTCCTTCTCCGCCTCGATGATGCACTCGCGCAGCACCGTGAGTGTGGGGTCGATCTCCCGCTTCTTCCGCTCGTCCAGCACGACGCGGAACATTTCCCAGACATCCTTCATGCACTCGTAGTGGTCCCGGCTGTCACCCATGACGTGGACGCGGCGGATGATGCCCCAGGCTTGGAGTTCCTTCAGGCTGGTGCTCACGTTCGAGCGGGCGACCTTGAGCGTGTCCGAAATGTCCTCGGCAGGCAGCGGCTTGGGCGCGATGTAGAGCAGGGCGTGAATCTGGGCGACGGTGCGATTGATGCCCCACCGC
The DNA here is from genome assembly GCA_009922615.1 of Pseudomonadota bacterium. Taxonomy (GTDB): domain Bacteria; phylum Verrucomicrobiota; class Verrucomicrobiia; order Limisphaerales; family SXTU01; genus SXTU01. The sequence goes on along the minus strand of RFVF01000013.1, from coordinate 37,593 downwards.
GTGCCCATCTCGCCCCAATGGAGGATGAACTTCTGCTGAACCGGGCTGAGGGTTGTTGGCATAGGGCTAAATCGGTTATTTCTGTCGTAACAGAAAATACAGTTTTTAAGGTCATTGGCAAGTGATTTGTCACTCATCATTGCAATGCTCCTTGCCACCGTCCGGGGCGGCCCTTGATTGACTCCCTCTTGCCCGGTTGTTACAAGTGCCCCACGATGTCGCTCGCGCCTCGCAATTCAATTCACCGCCACCACTGCGCCATCGTTTTCCGCGAACCCTTTTCCGCCTGATACCGCCATGCCTAACCGCCCCAAGACCAAGCCCAAGTTTCAGCGAGTCCTCCTCAAGCTCAGCGGTGAAGCCCTCGGCGGCGAGGCGGGCTACGGCATCTCCCCCGAGATCGTCAAGGACATGGCCGAGCAAATCGCCGAGATCCACAACCTCGGCGTGCAACTCGTCATCGTCGTCGGCGGCGGCAACATCTTTCGCGGCGTCTCCGGCAGCGAGCGCGGCATCGAGCGCGCCACCGGCGACTACATGGGCATGCTCGCCACCGTCATCAACGCCCTTGCCCTGCAAGATGCGTTGGAAAAGCAAAACGTCCCCACCCGCGTGCAGAGCGCCATCAGCATGACGCAGGTCGCCGAGCCCTTCATCCGCCGCCGCGCCGTGCGGCATCTCGAAAAGAACCGCGTCGTCATCTTCGCTGGCGGCACCGGCAACCCCTACTTCTCCACCGACACCGCCGCCGCCCTGCGCGCCAACGAGATGAACGCCCAGGTCATCCTCAAGGCCACCAAGGTGGACGGCATCTACGACAGCGACCCCAAGAAGAATCCGTCCGCCAAGCGCTACTCGCAGATCAGCTACCACGAAGCCCTCTCCAAGCAGCTCAAGGTCATGGACGCCGCCGCCTTCGCCCTGTGCATGGACAACGCCATGCCCATCATCGTCTTCGACCTCTTCAAGCCCCACAACATCAGGCGCGTCGTCATGGGCGACCAAGTCGGCACCCTCGTCACCGCCCTTACACCTCAGTAATCCCTTACCGACCCGTCCTGATACGTCGGATGCGGCCATTTGTATTGGCGCTTCGGGCCAGCATTCACCTTGTCGAACATCGTCTCGTCGACTTCCACGCCCAGGCCCACGCCGGTCGGCGGGAGGGCGTTGCCTTCCGCGTTGATAGTGTAGCTGGGGCGTGCGACGCCGGGGGGCATGAGGTGGCCGTCGAGGTAGGCTTCGTGAATGAGGAAGAGCGGCGTGGCGAGGGTCGCGTGCAGGCTGGCGCTGACGCCCAGTTCCGAACAGGTGCAGTGCGGAGCGAGCGGAATCATGTAGGTTTCGCACAGCGCGGCGATTTTCCGCATCTGCGAAATGCCACCCGTGTGCCCGCAGTCGGGCTGGAGGATGTCGATGCACCGCTCCTGCAAATACGGAATCATGCCCCAGATGGTGCGGTCGCGCTCGCCGGTCGCCAGCGGGACTCGGATGGCCTGCTTGAGGCGCTTGAAGACCTCGATGTTGCCGGGCACCGCCGGCTCCTCAATCCACATCACGTCGTAGGGCTCGATGGAGTTGGCGAACTGGATGAGCATCGGTGGCGGCACGGCGCAGTGGGCATCGAACATCACCGCACCGTCCGGCCCGACGCGCTTGCGGGCGTCGCGTATGCGCTTCACGAGTTCCTCGACATCGGCGGGGCCGCCGCTGAAGGGGTGCGGGCCGCCAGTGCCGGTCTTGAAGGCCTTGGGCGTGGGGTAGAGCCGCACGTAGTCGCGCACCGGCCCGCCGAGTAACCGATAGACGGGCACGCCCCAGAGCTTGCCGGTGATGTCCCAAAGCGCGCAGTCAATCGCGGAGAGGACGTGTGTGAGAAAGGAGCCGCCGCGAATGTTGCGATGCGCGCGATAAACCTTCTGCCAGAGATATTCGATGCGCGTGGGGTTCTCGCCATTGAGCAACTCGAAGAGCGAGGTGGCGAGGGTGCAGGCGACATTGGGGTCGAGCCCGGTGACTTCGCCCCAGCCGAAGATGCCGTGGTTGGTTTCGACCTTCATGTAGGCCTTGGTGCCGACGCGGAAGGGCTTGAGGGCGGAAATCTTAATCGTGGTCGTGCGGTCGGCGACATTCGCGGCAGGGTTGTCCGCGCCAACTGCGTCGTTGAGCAACGCGAGGCCGGCGGCGAGCGCGCTGCCGGTGATCAAATCGCGGCGGGCGAAATTGGGATTCATTGGTTGGTTTGGACGCGAGCTAGACGAGAGGCTTCAACGCGCTCGTGCGCCTTCACTTGAAACGGTCTTGCAAGTGCGCCACGCAAAGCGCTCATGCATTCCGTCGGGGTTGCGCTCGACAGCGTCGGCAATGAGATCACCCAGCACGGGCGCAAACTTGAAAGCGTGGCCGCTGTCGCCCGCTGCGACGCAAAGGCCGGGGCGGTGCGGATGGTGGTCGAGCCAGAAGTTGCCGTCGAACGTGTCGCAGTAGAGGCAAAGGCGCGTGCCGATGAGCGGCACGTCGGCGAGCGCGGGAAAAGTGTCGCGCAGGAAGGCGCGGAAGCGCGGCTCGTCATCGGGCGAGACTTCACGTGGCGCGTCCGGATGAACGCGGCGACCAGGGCCGTGATTCGCAACCTTGAGCGTGCCGTCCGCCAGCGCGGGGAAGCCATACCAGCCCGTGCGCCCGATGTCCGCCGCCCACACAGGAAAGCGCGGGGCCTGCCACTCGGCCGGATTCGTGACGCGGAAGTGCAGCACGGGCTGGCCCGTCGCCCACATCACTTTGCTCAACTCCGGCAGCAACGTCGGCGTCCACGCGCCGGTGGCCAGCAGCGTAAGGTCGGCTCGGAACTCGCGGCCGTCCTTCGCCCGCACGCCGATGACGCGCGATTCCTTTTCGAGCAAGCCGGCGAAAGCGCATTGCTCGAAAACTTGCACGCCCTCGTGCCGCGCCACCTGCGCGAGCCACGCAACGGTCCGGCCGCTCTCGGCCCAGCCGCCGCTCGGGTTGAGATAGCCATCGGGATAATTCTCCGCCGCCCAAGCTGGGAAGCGTTGCGCGAGTGTGGCGGAGTCGAGACGTTCGAGCGGCTCACCGAGCGCGGTCAGATGCTGAAAACTCTCGAACTCGAAACCGCCCGGCTGCATCGCCCCGCGCGACAGCACGAGGAAACCGTCGTGGTGAAACAGGGGCTGGCCTGACTCCGCATTCCACTCAGCCCAACGCGCCAGAGATTTCCGGCCCAGCTCCGTCCACAGCGCGTCCGCGCCGTAATCCATCCGGACGACCTTGCTGATGTCCGTGGAAGCCGCCGTGAGCGTGGGCACCGGGCCAGGATCAATGACCGTGACACGCCAGCCGCGTGCGCGCAGTTCCCGCGCAGCGGTAAGGCCGAAGATTCCCGCGCCGACGATGACGATGGTCTGAGTGACTGCCATGAATTGCAGCGGGATTTTTCGTCCGACAGGCCGGGCGCTTCAAGGCCACAACTCACCCACCGAAAACAAGGCATATGTGCCGGCGAACAGCCAGCCCCGGCTCAGGCCTTCAACCGCATCAGCAAGTCCTTGCTCTCCACCGTGTCGCCGACCTGCGCGGCCAACTCCGCCACGACGCCGTCCACCTGCGCGTAGATCGTGGTTTGCATTTTCATCGCCTCCATCGTCACGAGCTTGTCGTCCTTGGCAACCTTCGCCCCGATGCCCACGGCCAGCGCGGTGATAACGCCGGGGATGGGCGCGGCGACTTCCAGCGGGTTGGCCGGGTCAGCCTTCACGCGGCTCTTGGACTTCGGTGCGACGCTCTTGTCCTGGATGTGCGTCTCACGCGTCATGCCGTTCAACTCGAAAGTCACGGTGCGGCGGCCGTCCTTGTCCGGCGCGCCGATATTCACCAGCTTGATGAAGAGCGTCTTGCCCTGCTCGATGCTCACGCTGATTTCCTCGTCGGGCCGCAGGCCGTAGAAAAAGGCCGGCGTGGGCAGCACGCTCACGTCGTCGGAATCGCGCTGCACTTTCGCGAAGTCCGCGTGGACCTCGGGATACATGAGGTGGCTGAACAATTCATCATCGGTTGGCTCGTGCTTGAGCCTTGCGGCAAGCTCCTCGCGGATTTTCTTCAGGTTCGCCGGTGGCATGTCTTCGCCGGGACGAATCGTGATGGGTTTCTGTTTGCCGAGCACCACTTTCTGCACGGCGGCTGGCCAGCCATCGAGCGGCTGGCCAAGACCGCCGGAGAGCATGTCAATCACGCTCGCGGGGAACGGCACGGAACCGGGCTCGAGATTCACCACGTCGGCCGCTTTGATGCCGCGCGTGATGAGGAACATCGTCATGTCGCCGACGACTTTGCTCGACGGAGTGACCTTGACGATGTCGCCGAACAGTTGGTTGACCTCGGCGTAAGTGTGGGCGATTTCGCGCCAACGGCCCGCGAGGCCCATGCTGGCGGCCTGTTCCTTGAGGTTCGTGTATTGGCCGCCGGGCATCTCGTGGAGATAGACTTCCGCCGAACCCGTCTTGGGCGCGGTGTCGAACGGCCGGTAATACTCACGCACCGCCTCCCAGTAATCGGAGAACTCGTTCAGCGCGTCCAAGTCCAGACCCGTCGCGCGCGGCGTGTTCTGCAACGCCGCTACGATGCTGTTCAAGTTCGGCTGGCTCGTGCTGCCGCTCATGCTCGCGAGCGCAAGGTCCACGACGTCCACGCCAGCCTCGCTCGCGTTGAGGATCGCCGCTGCCTGCACGCCGCTGGTGTCGTGGGTATGGAAGTGGATGGGCAAACCGACTTCCTCACGCAATGCCTTTACGAGTTTCTTCGCCGCGAAGGGTCGGCACAGGCCCGCCATGTCCTTGATGGCAATCATGTGCGCCCCCATGCGCTCGAGTTCCTTCGCCAGCGCCACGTAATACTTCAGCGAATACTTGTCGCGCTTCGAGTCGAGGATATCGCCGGTGTAGCAAACGGTCGCCTCGCACACCGCGTGCGTCTCATTCACCGCTTCCATCGCGACGCGCAAGTTTGGCGTGTAGTTCAACGAGTCAAATATGCGGAAGATGTCCATGCCGGACTCGGCGGCGTGCTTCACGAAACCCGCGACTACATTGTCGGGATAATTCGTGTAACCCACGGCGTTGCTGCCGCGGAAGAGCATTTGGAAGCAGATGTTGGGAATCTTCTTCCGCAACTGGCGCAGGCGCTCCCAGGGGTCTTCGTGCAGGAAACGCATCGAGGTGTCAAACGTCGCACCGCCCCACATCTCCAGAGAGAAAAGCTGCGGGGCTCGCCGCGCGACCGCGTCCGCCACGGCGAGCATGTCTGCCGTGCGCACCCGCGTGGCCATGAGCGACTGATGTGCGTCGCGGAACGTCGTGTCGGTTACGAGCAAGCGCTTTTGCTTGCGCGTCCACTCCGCAAATTTCTTCGCGCCCAGCTTGTGCAACAGGTCGCGTGTGCCATTGGGTGGCACCTGCTTGTGGTCGTAGGTCGGGGTGACCGCGAGGGTGAACGGCTTCTCCGGCTTGAAGCCCTTCGCGTGGGGGTTGCCGTTGACGATGACGTTGCCGAGGAAGTTTAGCAGCCGCGTCGCACGGTCGCGGCGGTGCTTGAAGGCAAAGAGCTCCGGCGTGTTGTCAATCAGCGTGGTCGTCGCCTGGCCCGCGCGGAACGCCGCGTTGGCAATCAGGTTCTCGAGGAACGGAATGTTCGTCTTCACGCCACGGATGCGGAACTCGCGCAGCGCGCGGTCGGTCCGTTGCAGCGCCATCTCGAACGTCTGGCCCGAACTCGTGACCTTCACCAGCATCGAGTCGTAGAACGGCGTCACCACCGCGCCCGCGTAGCCCATGCCGCCATCGAGCCGGATGCCAAAACCACCGGCGCTGCGATACGTGAGAATCTTGCCGTAGTCCGGCGTGAACTTGTTCTCCGGGTCCTCCGTGGTGACGCGGCATTGCACCGCGTAGCCGTTGCGCGGGATTTGATTCTGCGGCGGCATCCCGACCTCGGGCCCGTGCAGCGGGTGGCCCTGCGCGATGAGCATCTGCGCGCGCACGAGGTCAAGGCCGGTGATGACCTCCGTGACCGTGTGCTCCACTTGGATGCGTGGGTTCATCTCGATGAAGAACCACTCGTGCTTGTCGAGGTCGTAGAGGAACTCGATGGTGCCCGCGTTGTCGTAACGAATCTCGTAGGCCATCCGCGCGGCCGCGGCGCAGAGTTCCTTGATCACGTGCTCGGGCAAACCGAATGACGGCGCGACCTCCACGACCTTCTGATGCCGCCGTTGCACCGAGCAATCGCGCTCGTGCAGGTGAATGACGTTGCCGTGCTGGTCGCCGAGAATCTGCACCTCGATGTGCTTGGCGTTGGGAATGTATTTTTCGAGGAAGACGGCGGGATTGCCAAACGCGCGGCCCGCCTCAGCCTGCGCCTCGTCGAGCAGGTTTGCCAAATCCGCCGCCTTGTGAACGACCCGCATTCCGCGCCCGCCGCCACCAAAGGCCGCCTTGATGATGAGCGGGAAACCAATTTCCTTCGCGAGCTTCAACGCCTCGCCACGATCGGAAATCGGTTCCTCCGTGCCGGGCAGCGTCGGCACGCCAATCTTCTGCGCCAGCGTGCGCGCGGCCGTTTTGTCCCCCATCATCTCCAGCAACTCTGGGCGAGGGCCGACGAAGGTGATGCCCGCAGCGGCGCAGGCGCGAGCGAAGGCGGCGTTTTCCGAAAGGAAACCGTAGCCAGGGTGAATCATGCTCACGCCGCGTTCCTTCGCGAGCGCCACGATGCTCTCGATGTCGAGGTAGGCGCCGACCGGCCCCTTCCCCTGCCCCACCAGATATGCCTCGTCCGCCTTGAAGCGGTGAACGCAGAAGCGGTCCTCCTGCGCGTAGATGGCAACGGTGCGCAGCCCCAGTTCGGTCGCCGCGCGGAAGATGCGGATGGCGATCTCCGAGCGATTGGCCGCCATCAGCTTGATCGGTGCGCCAGCGGCGGCGCCTTTGTCGGTAAGAACTTTTCCCGCGTTGCGTGAACTCATAAGCCGGGACGTTTTACAGGAGAGACAAATAATGTCCAAGCCCGGATGCACGCGGACTTCCACTTCAATTCAGTCCACGCAAAAGCCACGAGACCACGGAGGGCAACGGGCAGCCGAATCCGATCAGGCCAGCGCGTCGCGGCAGAACTTGATGGCGCGGGCCAGCTCGGTCATGCGGTCAGAGCCGGCGGGAATTTTGTATTCGAACTCGATGGTGGCCTGAATGTTCCACTTCTGGTCGCGAATCAGGCGGAGCACCTCGGCGATCGGCGTATCGCCCTCGCCGAAGGGCGTATTCGGGCCGTTGTTGAACTTCCGGTCCTTGATGTGGACATGGGTGACGCGCGCGTGGTGCTGCTTGAGAAAGGCGACGGGTGAAACATTGTTGCCCGCGACGAAATGGCCAAGGTCCACGTTCGCCCCGTTGAACTTCGCGAAGGAAAACGCCGTCTCCCAATGCTCGGGTTTGGTCGTGGCATGGCCGTGGTAGCCGATCATGAACTGGTGCTTGTCGGCGAATTTCCCGATGCGTTTGAGCTCCTCGTCCTTGTGGGCGATCTCCGTGGAGATCGCGCGGCCACCGAGCGCCTTGGCTAGGGTGAACGCGTAGTCCACCTCGTCATCGGACATCGCGAAGATGCCGTCCACCTTCACGATCTCGATGAGCACGCCCGCCGCCTCATACTTCGCGCGGAACTCCTTCACGCGATCCATCGAGACCGACTTGCGCCATTGTTTGAGCGCATCCGCGGTGGAGGCGGCAGAGCCTTGGGACACGTTCTTCTTCGGACTGATCAATTCCGGCGGCACGCCGAGAAAAGCCTCGACTGGCTGAGTTCGCAGCTCGACGCCGCTCAGACCGAGCTGGACGCAGTTCTTCAAAATCTCGTCGCCATTCATGAGCCCGTTGCCAAAACTGTAGGGCACATTGAGGCCCAACTGGACGCCCGCCACCTTGGAGTTAGGCTTGTCCGCCGCGCGAAGCGCGCCACTCGAAACCAAGGCGGCGGCGGGCAGCGCGGTCAGCACGCGCCGGGCAAACGCTCGGCGGGTATGAACGGTGGGCGGGGTGGAAGAATCACCGCGTAGTGCTGCGGTGACCGAAGTTTCGTCAAGATTCATGCGCGGGATGGTTAGACGGCCGCGGACGGGATGAAAGCGTAAACTTCGCCGCCGTAGAACCTCACGCGCGCAACGCCGCCGCAAGCACGGCAGCCAGTTGGTTCGCGGCTGATTTTGAACGCCGGCCCAACGCCATCAGCGCCGGAATTTTTTGCGGCCGACAGAGCACGGCGGTCACGAGGCGACCCAAACTCAGCCGCCCGTCCGCCTGCATCATTGCATTGAAATCCAGCGGCAGGTCTTCTTGCGCGGTGTCCGAAATCACCCGCACGGTGGCGCTGGGAATGCCCCGCTCCTCGCACAACCGCCGAATCACGCCGGACTCCATTTCCACGGCTTCGGCTCCCGTTTGTTCACGCAACGTCGCTTTCTCCCGGGCAGTCACAGCGACCCGATCAGCACAGTGAAACCTGGCCGGAGCCGCTCCGGCCCCGATCAAGGCTTCGCGCAAAGGAAACCTCTCATCCGCATCGAAGATCACCTGCTCCGCCGCCAAGCCAGCACTTAATCCCCCGGCGAAGCCACAGGTGAGCACCATTCGCCAATGACGTTCGCCAAGTTTGAATTTCACTGCCCGCTCGGCCGCGGCAGCACCCATCCCGCTCACCACTATCTCTGCGCCTTGGCTCGGCTGCGACACAACTGGTCATACGTCGCCAAGGCCAGCAGTGGCCAGGAATTCCGATACATGTCGTATTTCAAGTAGAACACGCACGGAAAGCCGGTGCCGGTGATTTCATCCTCTGTCCACGAGCCGTCGGGGTTTTGCGTCCGGCAGAGGTATTCGACGCCGCGCTTGAGGGTCGCCATATCCGGATCGCCGAAGGTGCACAAGCCCATCACCGCCCACGCGGTTTGCGACGCCGTGCTTGGTCCAAGCCCCTTGTGGACAGGATCGTCGTAAGTGTTACACCGCTCGCCCCAGCCACCATCGGCGTGCTGCACGCTGACGAGCCAGTCGTGCGCCCGGAGCAGCCAGGCTTCGTTCATGTTGTAATTGAAGGTCTTCAATCCCCGCAGCACTTGCCAGGTGCCGTAGATATAATTTACGCCCCAACGTCCGTAAAAGGACCCGTCCTCTTCCTGCATGCTCTTAATGAAGGCCAAGCCGCGCTGGACTTGCGGGTTGGTGATCGGCACTCCTTCCAAGCCCATCACTTCCAAGATGCGGGCCGTGATATCCACGCACTCGGGGTCCAGCATGGCGTTGTGGTCGGCGAAGGGAACTTTCTCGAGGATGCTCTTCGTGCAGTCTTTGTCAAAGGCCGCCCAGCCGCCATCCTTGCACTGGAACTCGATCATCCAGTTGTAACCGCGCCGGAAACACTCATCGCGGCGCTTGGGGTTGTCGGTCGGAATCTGCCGCAATGCGAGCAGCACCATCGCCGTGTCGTCCACGTCGGGGTTCCACTTGTTGTTGAACTCGAAGACCCAGCCGCTGGGCTCCACGTCCACCGGGTTCTTGTGATACCAGTCGCCCCGGAAACGGATCTCCCGGTCCATGAGCCACTCGGCCGCGCGCTTCATGCGCGGGTCTTCGGCCGGCACGCCGGATTCGCGCAGGGCGATGCTCACGATGGCCGTGTCCCAGACGGGCGAGAAGCACGGCTCGATCCGAATCGAGTCCGCCGTGTGATGCTCGAGCTTCTTGAGCTGCATGTATTCGCGGGCGAAGATCGGGTGGTCCCGCTTGTAACCAAGCACTTCCAGCGCGATGACGCTGTTGAGCATCGCAGGGAAAATGGCGGCCAGACCATCGCTGCCCTCGTAACGCTCCAGCATCCACTGCTCGCACTTCTTGAGCGCGCGCTTGCGGAACGGGTGGAAGCTTTTCCGCGCCACCCACTCGGCCAGTTTGTGCAGCCGGTCCAGCCAGAGGAAGGCATTGCGCAGGCCGAAATCGAAGTAGCGCGGCCGCAGCGCTTCATCCAGCTCCCATTTCCCGTTGGGGTAGAGTTCATCCAGCGTCACGCCGTTCTTCAACTGCCGCGTGGGCCGGAAGTGGTTGATGATCGCCAGCGGCACGAGCATCGCGCGGGACCAGTTGGACATATCCCAAAAATTCACGTGGAACCACTTGCCGATGAGCAGCACTTCGCAGGGGATCGAGGGTACATGATTCCAACCCACCAGCCCGAGCAGCGCCAGGTAGAGCTTCGAAAACGTGTTCATGCGCGGCACGCCCCCGAGGTTGCGCGCCATCTCGCGGGCCTTGAGCATCCGCGGGTCAGTGACGGGCACGCCCGCCAGTTTCAGGGCGAGGTAGGCCTTGATCGTGGCGTTCACCTCGGACGGGCCGTGCGGATAGATGTTCCATCCACCATCTTCCAATTGCCGCTCGAAGATGTGGTTCACCGCGCGGCGCTGCCATTCAAGGTCCACGGTATTCGACCAATGGTGATAGGCCACCATGTCGGAGACGAGCGTGACGTCCACCAGCAATTCACCGACCCAGTATCCGTCGGGATGCAGCACACTGAACAGGTAGTCCTGCGAACGCTTGATCGCGGCTGCAACTGGGGGCGCCGACGGCTCACCGGCGGGGACAGGCGGGGACGATGAAACGATGCGTCCGGTATGGGTAACAACTGACATGCGAAGCGAATTTGGAAAACGGCGCGAGTCGAGTAAAGGATTATCCAACAGTGGAGCGGCGTCGGAAGGGCTGTAAGCCGAATTCTGTCATCGCCCTTGCGAGCGGAGAGAATCATTTGTCTTAGCGGTCAATACCCGGAACCCATCCCGCTCTCGCGGAAACTGGCACGAGCCGCGCCGTTGGTTCCCTATTGGACCTTGCACCCGATGGGGTTTGCCGTGCCCCCGCGCTTGCGCTTGGGGCGGTGCGCTCTTACCGCACCTTTTCACCCTTGCCCGCCGGTTGCCCGGCGTGGCGGTCTGATTTTCTGTGGCACTGTCCGTCGGTCCGCCTCTCGGCGAACCGCCCGCGTGTATCTCCGGCCAAACCGGAGTTACGCGGCATCGCGCTCTGTGGTGTTCGGACTTTCCTCCCGCGAACAAGTCGCGAGCGATCCTCCGCCCTTCCGAAGCCGGAGCGAACTTAGGCGCGCACTCCGCCCGGTGCAAGGCCCGTCATCACCAATCGCACAGGCGCTCGACGCAAGCCGCCGAGCCGTCGCGGAGCCAGCCGTCGAGCTGGGCCTGGTCCTTGAGCTGCTGGCCGCGTGCGCGGTCCACGACGAGGAAACGTGAATCAATCTCCGGCACCGCCGTAAGGTCGCCCCAGAGCTTCTCGAACTGAGCAACGGGGAAGACATCTTCCTGCCCGTGGCCCCAGCGCTTCTTCACGTCCTTGAGCGTGATGTAGGTCGGCACCTTCGCGGCGAGCGCGCGGATGGCGGCGGAAATCTTGGCGTCGTTGCCGCCGAGGATGTCATCGCGCGTGAGCTGCAAGGCGCGCAGGAAGCCATCCACGTCAATCCACGTCGTCATGGAGTTGTAATAGCTCAAGCCGAACTCCAGTTCCTCGTGCGGCATCGCCAGACCTTCGACCAGCCGCGTGCGACCGTCCACGCGGGCAAGGCCACCGCCGCGATCGTCCAGCCGCCGCGTGATGACCTCGAAGCTCAACGTCGCGCCGCTCGCGAGGTGCTGGCCGAGGAGCGCGGGGTCGAGGTTCGCGCCGGTGGTGTCAATGTTGTGAAGTAGCAGCGTCTTGAGCTGCGGGCGTTCGAGGAGCAGCGCAGCGAGCGTGCCGTTGCGAAGCAGGTTCGGCACCTCGTAGAAATGGCCTACGGGATGCAGGCATTGCAGCGCGAGGTTGTCGCGGTAGTCCGTGGCTTCACCGGCGGACTCGGCCCAGCGCAGCAGCGCGGCGCGCAGAGAGTCGCGGACTTTTTGCTGCTGCTCGTCGAGCACCTGCTGCGGCATTTCCTCCCAAGCGAAGCGCAGGTCGCGCGCCGTCGGCACGAGCCGCAGCCCCACGCTCGCACCTCGGCTTAGAAGCAGCGGCCCCTCGTAGCCGTAGTTCTGGTTGGCCGCGAGGAACTCAGTGAGCGGCCCGTGCGTGAGGTAACTCGTGGTGAAGATGTGCGGCACGGGCGTGCCCGCAAGCCGCCCAATCTTCCGCGACTTCGCGAGGTGAACTTCGAGGAAGTTGCGGTGACGTCCACCGAGCTTGCAGAACGGATGCAGCGACTTCACCACGCCCGCGCCCTGCGTCCAACGGCTCGCGGCTCCGGCGGACAAAGTAACGACCGCTGCCTCGCCATTGCGAAGCGCGGCGAGACCGCGCTCGACGAGTGGTTTCTTCTGCGAGGTGCGCGTCACGTCTTCTGCCCGCACATCCTCGATGACGCTGTTGGCCGGCAGCCGGTTCTGCGCGAGACCGATGCGCGCGGCTTTCAGGTCCGCGCGGATGGCTTCGTGGGCTTCGCGGTCGAATCCGTTCGCGGCGAGCAACTCGTCGAGTGATTGCGTGCCGGCCTTCTCCTCCTTGAGGCGCGGGAACATCGTGTCGAACAAGGTCTGCACCATGCCGCGCAGCTCAGGCTTCGCGCGACATGCGGCGGCGAACTTGTCCAGCTCGGCGCGGCGCGCGGCAGGGAGTTCGTGGCGGTCGGCGCGGAGGAGGTTCGGGACCGTGAGCGCGTAGTAGCCGGCGGGCATCAACGCGGCGTCGGCGGGGAGCAGGTCGGCCCAGGTGCCGCGCTCATTGATGGCGTAGTCGAAGACGACTGGCTCCATCGCGAAGGGCAGCGCGTGCTGCAACTCGCGCTTCGTCGCCGACATGATTTCCTGCAAGCGCCGCTGGCCCTCGGCCTTCCTGTGCGGCGCGAAGATGAAGCCCATGCCGCCGCCGCTCATGCCGCCGAGCATCCAGAAGCCCCAGAAGTCGTCGACGAACTCGCGGCCCACGCGCTCGATGAGTTGCTCGGTGAACGCGGTCGAGGCCCACGGGATGATGGCTTGAATCGGCTCGCGGAAGTTGCGCGTGGTGGCGGCTCCAAGCGCGCGGATGTCGCCAGCTTTCAGTGCGGCTAGGACTTCGTCGAGGATGCGGAGCGCATCCTGACGGCCGCTCCACTCGGCTTCGCAGCGCAACAGATACTTCTCCGTGACCATCTCGAGAATCGGCCCAACGTTTTGTGCCATACCGCCATGGACCAGCACGAGCGAGTCTTGCAGCTTGCGGCGCGTTTCGGCGGAGGCGTCGTCGAGATTGAGAATGCGGTGCTGCGGCATGAGCCGGCCGCGCGAGATGCCGAACTCGGGGTCGCCCTCGCCCGCGATGACACCCTCGATGAGCTTCATGCCGGGCCAGACGCCGCCGCTGTCCTGCCAGCCGCCGCCGGAGCCGCCGAGCCATTCGCCAAGCAAGGCACGCGCGAGGACGATACGGCGCTCGTTCTCCATAAGTTCACCCGTGAGCGACGCGGCCTGTCCCGTCGCGCGCATGAGCACGCTGACGAGCGAGCCGAGCAGGTTCGTGCTGACGGCGAGTCGCGAGCCTTTCGGGATGTCATTCACGCACGAGACAAGTTCCAAGCCGCGCCCCGGCCCGACGATGCGCGCGAGTAGTTCGGCGAGGCTTTGCCCGCTGCCTTCAATGCCCGGCGGCACCACGCCCGCCGCGATGACGGCGGCCTTGAGCAGACCGAGGTAATCCTTCGCGAAGTCGAACACGTCGGCGAGCGCGGTGAGGTCGGCCGTCGCGCCGAGGTCCACGGAGGTAAGGCGCAGCACCGGCTCGTCGAGCACGCGCAGCCACGCGCTCACGGGCGGACGCGGCGCGGCATCGCGCCCGTGGATGCCGAGGTCCACGGAGACGTTGAGCACCTTCGCACCCTCGGGAAAATCCATGCCGAGGAAGAAAATGTCGCTCCACGCCGAGTGCGTGAGATCCATGCGCACGGGCGTCAGCTCGCGGAGAATCGGGTAAGAGCCATCGGGCGCACGCTGGAGCAACTCCGGACGGACGCGCAGCGGCTGGTCGGCGGGATGACCCACGCGGAACATCCACTGGTTGCCGCGCACGCTGCGGACGCTGCGGCGGACTTGGTCCGCGAGTGTCTGGAAGGCGAGGCGGTGGTAGGCGTTTGCCAGCGCAGAGCACAGGCCGTCGCTCGGCCCGTGCCGCTCCTGCGCGGCGAGGAAAGTGTCAATCGCCTCCTCGAAGCGGCGGTTCAAAAGCTGTTCAAACCCACCGAAAGGAATGAGCCCCGGTGCCTTCAGACTCCCGACTTCTAGCTTCTGAATTCTCTCCGGCAGATGAAACCGATGGATGGCGTAGAGGAAGAAGAGGGCGCGGACGCGTTCGTAGAGGTTTTCCGAGTGCCTGCGGAAGGCGTCGAGCTCGGCGCACTCGGCGAGGAGTTGCCCGGCGGTCAAGTCGCGGCAGTGTGCATCGAGCGAGGCGTTGCGCTGCGCGGCTTTGCGGGAGGTGATGAGCTTGGTCAGCATGGCGAGCGACGCGAAAGGTTCCAGCACAGGCGCTACTTCGCCCGCTGCGCGAGCAGCTCCACGAGTCCGGTCAGCACTTCATCGCGGTCCTTGCCGCTGAGGGCGAGGGCGAGTTGGGCGGTGAGCAGGCCGTAGTGCGCGCCGATGTCGTAGCGGCGGCCGGTTAACTCGGCGGCGAGGTAACGTTCCTTGCGCGCGAGCTTGGCCAGCGTGGCCGAAAGGTGGACGCCCCCGCGCGTGCCGGCAGCGGCGACTTCCTCGGCGAGCAGCGCCATGACCGTCGGCGTGAGGACGTGCATCCCGAAGAAACAGAGGTAGTGGCCCGCGCGCAAGCCGGGGACGATGAGCCGCTGCTCGGCGACGGTGGGCGTGGGCTTCTCGGCGACCTCGGTGATTTCGTAGAGCCCCTTGCGCGCGGCGACGAGGCGTCCGCCAATCGCGCCGTAGTAAGGCAACTTGCTCTCGTGCGTGGCCTGCACGGCGGACACGGCGCAGTTTTCCTTCGCCGCGAACTCGACAAGCTGCTGCGCGCAGCGACGAGCCTCGCCGCTGACGTAGAGGTGATCCCCGACGAGGAGAAGGAACGGTTTCTTGCCCGCGAACTTGGCAGCGCAGGACACCGCGTGTCCGTAGCCGAGCGGCTGCTTCTGCTCGACGAATTCCAAACGTTTCGCGTGCTCGCCCGCCGCCGCGCGGTAAGCCTTTTCGTCGCCGGGACACACCACGACGCACAGCTCCTCGATGCCAGCCGCAAGGACTTCCTCGATGATGATGGCCAAGGCGGTCTTGGTCTGGCCGTCGCGGTCCACGAGGGTTTGGAGTGGGAGCGTGCGCTGGCTCTTGCCGGCGGCAGTGATGATGGCGCGCGTGATGTCCATGCGGGAGAATTATCAAAAGGCCGATTGACTGTCGCGTCTCGAAATCAGTCACCCCGCCAGTGCGCCGCGCAAAGCCGCGAGCAGCCGATGGATATCCTCCGCTATATTGTAGCCGGCCACGGCGATGCGGATGCGCCCGGCGTGGTGCATGACGTGGATGTTCTCGCGATCCAGCGCGGCGTGGATGGCCGCCGTGTTCGGATGCAGGAAGGCAAGGATGCCGGTCGGGTTCGTTGGTTGGGCGGGAGCCATCGGCTTCAGCCCAAGTTCAACCAAGCCCGCGTGGACCCGCGCCACCAGCGGGTCCGCGTGTTGCGCGATGGCCGCGACCCCGACGCCTTCCACGTAACGCAGCGCGGCGTTCAGCGCGTAGATCGCCGCGAAGTTCGGCATCCCGACGGAGAAGCTCGCCGCGCCGGCTTTCGTGTCTGCGCGCTGAAAGCGGTCGGCGTCGAACGCGTTCCGCAGGTGAAACCACCCGCCCGCGTGCGTCGTAAGCCGCGCCGCCGCACGCTCAGGAATGCCCACGATGCAGCCACCGTGAACGCCAAGCGTCCACTTGTGCGTGCTGCTGATGACACAATCGGCATCGTTGCAATCGAGCACCACACGACCGAGTGCCTGCGTCACGTCCACGGAGATAAGCGCGTTGGGCGCGAGCCGACGGACGGCATCGCGGAACGGTGCCCAAGTGAGCCGGTGGCCGTTGTAGAAGCTGACCAGCGAGACCTGCACGAGCTGCGTGCTTGTGTTGAGCAACGGAACGAGGTCCTCCACGCGCAACTCGCCTTGCACGGCCTGCCACACGCGTGTCTGTGGGCGCGTGGTAGCCGTGAGCCACGGCGTCGCGCCCGCCGGGAAGTCGAGGTCGGTGACGACGACCTCGTCCGTCGGCTGGAGATTGAGCGCGGTGGCGAGGAGGTTGTAGGCCTCGGAGCTGCACGAGCAGAAGGAAACTTCCGCTGGCTTCAAGGCGATCATGCGCGCGGCGACTTCGCGGCAGTCCTCGACCTGCTTGAAGTGGAAATCCCGTCCCTTCATGCCACGCAGCTTGTCGCGCCAGTAGGCTTGCAGCGCTTCGCCGACGCAAAGCGGCGGGATGCTCTCGGCGGCAGTATTTAAGTAAGTCATCGAGTCCAGCGCGGGGAAATCGCGGTGGCGGGTGGCGGATGTCAGCATGGGGAGGATTTAGCCACGAAAGGACAAGGAAGGCACAAGGAAATCTGCGGACCGTTGAACGTGTAGTAACTGATTAAAATACCGAGTGGCGTAATGGAATGGACGAAAGCCCAGACCAAGCGTGATATCGTGGCTTCCTTACGCAGCCTAGTTTCTTACAAGTTCCCCACTACTACTGCGGTGAAGGTGGCTGCTTTCCTTCACCTTTTCCGCTGGGCGGGGGAGGAGCTCAGCCACTGCGGGCAAAAACACCCTACGGTTTGCTGTCGCTCTTGGCTTTGAGCCTCTCTGCAATTTGCGCCCGTAGCTCCTCTGCGCATCTTTTACCTGCCTCGATTTGGTCTGCGGACATTGTTCGGCTCAACGCCTCTTTGCTTTTGGCTGCCGTTGTGTTCGTGGAGACGCTTGCCCACGCGTATGCCTCGGGCTTGTCTGGTTTTACCCCGTCACCAAGTTGGTAACACCCAACGAGATGGCTCTGCGCACCGGCATGCCCTTGCGCTGCCGCGAGCAGAAACCACTTCACTGCCTCGGCTTCATCTTTCTTCACACCCTGACCCAACATGTGATTCACCCCCATCTGATTTTGCGCGGCGGCGTCCCCCTGCTCGGCTTTGGCTTTGGTGGCCGCAGCCATGTCCTCGAAGTGTCTGCGAAACCACTTCCATGCCACTTTGCTATCCTTCTCCACGCCCAGTCCGCGTGAGTAATGAAGGCCCAACGGGTAGAAGGCGGCGAACTCGTTTTGTTCAGCAGCTTTGCGCAGCCACTTCACGGCTTCCCTGTCAGCTTCCCATGAACCGAAGGCATTGGCGTAACTCTTGAGCAAAAAACTGCGCATCATGCTCTTCTGATGGTAGTAGTTACCCAGTGCCCATTGAGCTTTCGAGTGGTTTTGCTCGGCGGCTTGGCGATACCACTTCATTGCATCCGCTTCATCCAGCTTCACTCCTTTGCCATGAAAGTAGCAGTCCCCCACTTTGTATTGAGCTTCAGCGTCGCCCTGCTCGGCCTTGGCCTTGTATTCCTGAAAAGCGGTTCGAAGTTTGAGCAGGTCCAAAGCGTGCTCATTCTTCTGCGAAGCTGCCTTGCGCAACCATCTCAGTGCCTCCACATCATCTGCCTGCACCCCTTGCCCATAAAAGTAAGCGACCCCCACTCGGAACTGAGACTCGGCGTCGCCCTGTTCAGCTTTGCGACGGTTTTCTTGAAGCTTGAGTTGCGATTGCGCATTGGCGGCATCTCGATTCTGCGCAGTCTTGCGCCACGCCGGATAGATGAACACCACGCCGATGACGCCGAGCAAAAGGAGGACGAGTCCCAATAATCGGCCAAAACTCTTGGCAACTGATCGGAGGTTCATGGTGTGACTTTGACCATGAACTCTGGAGCGTCAAGAATCGTTCCAGCGGCGCCGAATGCTGCCCGCTTCTACTTCGCCAGTTCCTTGATCCGCATGTTGCGGAACCAGACGGTGCCGTGGTCGCCTTGGAGGAAGAGCGGGCCGGGCTCGGTCACGTTCTTGTCAATCTCGCTGCCGGTGGCGACGTTGCACTCGACGGCGTCGTGGATCTTCTTGCCGTTGAGGATGACGGTGATCTTGTTGCCAATGATGGTGGCCTCGCAGGTCTGCCACTCGCCGCCGGGCTTACTGGCGAACTCGCTCGGCGCGGTCTGGTTGTAGATCGCGCCATTGCCGGTCTTGCTGGGCTTGCCGCTCTTGAAGTCGCCGAGGATCTGGATCTCGTGCCGGCCGCGCAGGTAGAAGCCGCTGTTCGACCCGTCAGGCACCATGAACTCGTAGCGCACGGTGAAGTTCCAATACTTCTGCTCGGTGACGAGGTCGGTGCCGTGCTCGCCTTTGTTGACGGTGTTCTTCAAGACGCCGTTTTCGATGGTCCAACTGTTGTGGCCGTCCGGGCGGCGCAGCTTCCAGCCCGTGGTGTCCTTGCCGTTGAAGATGGGCTTGAAGCCGTCTTCGCTGTCGGCGGCGAAGGTGGTGAGGGTGAGCGCGAGGGCGGTGATGAGCGGGAGAAGTTTCATGTTCTATTCTGTTGGCAGTTCTTGCTGTAGCGGCGGTCTGTGACCGCCGGGTTTGGGTTGGTGGAACAAACGGCGGTCGCAGACCGCCCCTAAAGAGTTACTTTTCCAGTGCGGCGATGAGCTTCTTCTTCTCCTCGTCGAACTTGGCCTGGAGCTCCGCGCGCTTGGTCTTGGCAGCGGCCCTCAGGGCTTCGAGTTCCTCAGGCTTGGTCTTCTTCGGATCGGGATCGCGCACGCCACCGACGGCGTCCTGAGCCTTGCTGGCGGTCGTGGCAGCGGCGGAAACGTTAGTGAGCCAGGCGGCGTCGGACTTGGCCTTGGCGAGATAGGGAGTCGCTTCCTTGCCCGCAACCGAGGCAGCGAAGGCGACGACTGAGCGGTTGAATTCCGCCTGCTGAACCTCGGGATTCGGTGTGGCCGGACCGTCGATCAACTTCGTGGCCCACTTGATGCCAGCGAGTAGATGCTCGTGAAACTTCGCATCCTTCCAAGTCGCGTCGTTGTGGCCGAGGTTCGTGTAAAAGAGGCGGCCACTGCCGTATTCCCGCACCCAGCAGACGGGCACGAGGTAAGGGCGCTTGGGATTCGACTTCACCATGTCGAGGCTGTAGAGCACGCGCACGGCCTTCATGTCGTAGTCGCTATATTGATAGGTCTCGTCCTTCCACTGGAACTCGCTGCCCATCATCGCGACGATCGGGTGGTTCGGCTCGTGGTTGACGTAAGTGTAAGTCCCGCCACCGCCCCATGGATGCCCGGCGAAGCTGCCGTTGATGAGGCTGGTGTAGCCCTTGAAGTCCTTAAACGTGTCCGTGGCGCTGTGCGTGCCGATGAAGCCCTTGCCCGACTTCACGAAGTCCAGCAACGCCTCGCGCGGTTCACCCGCCGGCAGCAGCGAACCGGTGGTGTAGAAGAAAACCGCGTCATACTTGGCGAGATTTTCCCTGGTCAGCACCGCGATGGCGTCCTGAGAAAAGTCAGCGGTGAAGATGCTGCTCTTTTCCCCGAGCTCCTTCACCTGCTGCTCGACGAGGCAGGGCTGGTCGGGCGCGGGGCGCTTGACGGGGCTGTGCTGAAAACCCTTGGACTGGGTGATGACGAGAAGTTTCTTCGGTGCCGCTGCCGAGCTGGCGGTGATGCCGACCACGACCAAGGCGAAGGCGACGCTACGAACCAAACGGGGGAATTTCATGGATGCAATTAAGTTGTCAGCAACGGGGGTAAAGGACTGGCTGGGGACAACGCGCATTCAACCGCCGGCAACTCCGGGCTTCGCAGCCGCGGCGACTTCTGCCATGGTGCCCGTGTGGGCATTTCGCCGAAACAATTCGAGCAACTCCAGAGCCGCGTGCGGGGAGCAGCCCGGCGCTCGTCACCCTCCACGCCGGAAGTTGCGCCCACCGCCCCGCGTTCCCACGAAATCATCCTGGGCGTGGACCCCTCGTTGCGTGGGACGGGCTACGGCGTGATTCGCGCCGCCAAACCGCAACCTGCCACACTGGCGCACGGCACGATCGCATGTCCCACCGACTGGGAACGCTCGCGCTGCCTTGCGAAAATACACGCGACATTGCGCGAGGTGATACGCGCGCATCAGCCGACGGTGTGCATCGTGGAGGGCTTGTTCTTCGCGCAAAACTTGCAGACCGCCATCATCATGGGCGAGGCGCGCGGTGCGGCGCTCGTCGCGATGGCCGAGGCGGGTTTGGAGATTTTCGAGGTCGCGCCGCGCAAGGTGAAGCAGGCCATCGTCGGCTACGGCGCGGCGCAAAAGCTCGCCGTGGCCAAGATGGTCCAACGCATGTTGCAGCTCGCCGAGCTGCCCAAGCCCGACGCCGCCGACGCGCTCGCGCTGGCCTTGACGCACGCGCAAACGGCGGGCCGTTACTCCGTCGAAGGTCCGAAACGCGTATGAATCAATCGCCCCGCCTGCGCTCCCACGCCCTGCCCCGCCGCCGCGCGCTCGGGCTGTCCGCCGGCAGCTTGCTCGCGCTGGGCTTGTGGCCCGGCGCGTTGCGCGCAGCTGACGTCACGGGCGCCGGCGCATTTCGTTTCGTCGTCATCAACGACGTTCACTACCGCAACGAAAAGTGCGGCATGTGGCTCGAAAAAGCTTTCCGCCAAATCAAGGCTGCACCCAACCCGCCGGCCTTCTGCCTGATGGCCGGCGATTACTCCGAGAACGGCACGCGCGAAGAGCTCGCCGCCGCGCGCGACGCCTTCAAGACGCTGGGCATCCCGGTCTTCGGCGTCATCGGCAACCACGACTTCCTCGCAAAGGACGACCGCCGCGCTTACGACGAAATCTTTCCCGCCCGCCTCAACTACCGCTTCGAGCAGCACGGCTGGCAGTTCCTCGCGCTCGACAGCACCCAGGGCCGACTCGGCAGTAACACCAGTATTCAGCCCCACACGCTGCGCTGGGTGGACGAGCAAATCCCCAAGCTCGATCCCAAGCGGCCCACGGTGATTCTCACGCACTTCCCGCTCGGCCCCATCACGCCGGCTCGCCCCGCCAATGCCGACGCACTGCTCGAACGCTTCAAGCCCATCAACCTGCAAGCCGTCTTCAGCGGCCACTTCCACGGCTTCACCGAGCGTCGCTTCGCGGACGCCGTGCTCACGACGAATTGTTGCTGCTCTGCCTGGCGCGCAAACCACGACTTCTCGAAGGAAAAAGGCTGGTTCGCCTGCGAAGCCCGCGACGGCCGCATCACGCGGGAGTTCGTCGCGGCCGCCTTCTAGCCTGCCATTAACTAAACGCGAACGCCGAAGTGGCAACGACTGCACCGCTTCGTTGCTCCAACTTCGGAGACGAGATTAAAGCCGTTCGACTGCGCGGTGGCGGTGTGGCCGCGGTGCGCTGTGCCGGCACGGTTCGTCTTACGAACAACCGCATCGCAGGCACGGCGGTGCGCAAGGGCGGGCTGCCGAACTTCGGCGTGTGGGCGCTGCCCGGCGCGAAGGTTGAGATGACCAGCAACACCGTGAGTGGCTGGCGCCATGCGCTCTTTGGCGATGGAGCCAGCGTGACCGCGAGCGGCAACGCCGTTCAGGATGCGGTCCAAGCGGCATTTCGCATTCGTGACGCTGCCGGGGCCGTGAAGGTGGAGGGCAATCGAGTTTCCGGGGCGGACGTCAAGGAGTTGCTGTTGGATCCCGGCGTCAAATGACTGGTCTTGAAAGCTCCAGGCGCGACGGAAGCAGCCTTGCGCGATCGTGCCTTCCATTTCAGGCTTGTCGCAGCCTGTTGAACACACTCCGTTCCATCCTGAGAATCGCGCTGGTCTGCTTCCTTGTGGGAAACACGGTTGGCTTTGGTGCTACCCCATCGCTCGAAGTGGGGCGGAAGCATTGGGCCTTCCAGCCGCTGCGGCGCATCGAGTCTCCGGCGGTGCGGGACGCCGCGTGGCCGCGCAATGACGTGGACCGCTTCATCCTCGCCGCGCTGGAGGCAAAGGGCCTGAAGCCCTCGCCCGAAGCGGACCGCCGCACGCTGATTCGCCGCGCGACGTTTGATTTGCTCGGCCTGCCACCAACGCCGGAGGAGGTCGAAGCGTTCGTGGCCGACACTTCGCCGCAGGCTTGGGAGCGCGTCGTGGATCGGTTGCTCGCCAGCCCACACTACGGCGAACGCTGGGGGCGACACTGGCTGGACCTCGCGCGCTACGCGGACAGCAGCGGCTTCCACAACGACCTCGACCGCCCGCACGCGTGGCGTTACCGCGACTACGTCATCCGCAGCTTCAACGAGGACAAGCCCTACGCGCGGTTCATCGCCGAGCAGCTCGCGGGCGACGAAGTGCCCGGCGCGGACGAGGAAACGCTCATTGCCACCGGCTTCTGCCGCAACGCCCCGAGCAACGACGACAACATGGGCAAAAACAAAGAGCAGTATCGCCTCGACGAGCTGGACGATGTCATCTCCACCACCTCGACGGTCTTCCTCGGGCTCACGGTCGGCTGCGCGCGGTGCCACGACCACAAGACCGACCCCATCAGCAGCGCGGACTACTACAGCCTGCTCGCGGTCTTCAACGGCACCGAGAAGCGCGGCGTGCCGAAGGAAAGCGACGACAAGGCGAAGGCGAAGGAGGCCGTGCAGCTTCAGGCGCTCATCGAAACGAAGGCGAAGGTGCCCGCCACGCATCTGTTGCGGCGCGGGAGCTTGCAGAACAAAGGCCCGGAAGTCGGCCCCGCCGTGCCGGTCGTGCTGGCGGCGAAACCGCTGGAGTTCCCCGCGCCGGCTGCGGACGCGAAGTCCTCCGGGCGTCGCCGCGTGCTGGCGGAGTGGATTGCCGCACCGGACAACCCGCTGACGTGGCGCGTGCTGGCGAATCGCATCTGGCAGCATCACTTCGGTCGCGGCCTTGTGGCCACGCCGAGCAACTTCGGCTTCAAGGGCGAGCGCCCGACACACCCGGAGCTGCTGGATTTCCTCGCGGCGACAGCATCCTCGCGATCAGCGGGAAGCTGAACGCGCAAGCCGGCGGGCCGGGCATCAAGCCGCGCATCCGCGCCGACCTGCTCACCGCCAGCCAGCGCAACAAGTGGCCTGCGCTCGCATCGGAAGGCCCGGCGCAATGGCGACGCAGCGTTTACATCTACGTGAAGCGCCAGTTGCTCATGCCGATGATGGAGCTCTTCGACGCGCCGACGACCACGGACAGTTGTGCCGAACGCACGCGGAGCGTCGTCCCCACACAGGCGCTGGTGCTGATGAACGACGAGTTCGTCGAGGACCAGGCCGGCTTCCTCGCGCAGCGCGCAGCAGCGGACGACGGCAAGGCCGCGAAGGCGATTGCGCGGATGCACGTGCTCGCGCTGGCCCGCGAGCCGTCGGCGGAACGGCTGAAGCAGGCGTTAGCGTTCGTCTCGGCGCGCGAGGCGGCCTACGCGTCGGAAGCCGGCGCGAAGGCATCGCCCCGCCAACGCGCGCTCACGGACCTCGCCCACGTGCTCTTCAACAGCAGCGAATTCATCACCATCGAATGAACCTTTCGCGCCGGCAGATGCTTCAGTTGAGCGGCGGCGGCTTCGGCGCGCTGGCGCTCAACTCGCTGCTGCACGCGGAGGGCGCACTGGCGGGGACGCCTTCCGCAAACCCGCTGGCCGCGCGCGCCCCGCACTTCGCGCCCCGCGCCAAGGCGGTGATTTTCCTCTTCATGTATGGCGGGCCGAGCCACGTGGACTTGTTCGACCCGAAGCCCGAGCTGGAGAAGTGGCACGGCCAGGCCATCCCCGTGTGGAAGCCCGAAGACGCGTTCATGGGCCGCAAGACGCAGAACGTGGCGATGAAGAGCTACTACCAGTTCGCGAAGCACGGGCGCGCGGGCATCGACATCGCGGAGCCGTATCCGTTCCTCGCACGGCACGCGGACGAGCTGTGCGTCATCCGCTCGCTGCACGCGGAGAGCAACAACCACGGCCCGGCGCTCTTTCAGATGAACAGCGGTTTCATCCAGGCGGGGCGACCCAGCATGGGCTCGTGGGTGACCTACGGCCTCGGATCCGAGAGCGAGAACCTCCCTGCGTTCGTCGTGCTGATGGACCATCAAGGCGCGCCAGTGAACGGGGCATTGAACTGGTCCAACGGCTTCATGCCCGCCGCGTTTCAAGGGGTGCCGTTCCGCTCCAGCGGCGACCCCATCGCCTATCTCACGCCGCCGAAAAATGTTTCCGCCAGCCAGCAACGCGCTCGGCTCGACTTGCTGCGGCAATGGAACGAAGAATACGCTGCCGCCAATCCCGCCGAGTCCAGTCTCGCCGCGCGCATCGCGAGCTACGAGCTGGCCTTCCGCATGCAGGTCAGCGCAGCGGAATGCGTGGACGTGACGCGCGAACCGGAGTCCGTGCGAAAGCTCTACGGCATGGACCGACCAGTCACGCAGCACTTCGGCCGCAACTGCCTGCTGGCGCGGCGGCTCGTCGAACGCGGTGTGCGCTTCGTGCAGCTCTACAGTGGCGGCAACGAGGGGCCAAAGGCTTGGGACGCGCACGATGACTTGCGGAAGAACCACGACCTCCACTGCGCCGAGACCGACCAGCCCATTGCGGCGCTGTTGCACGACTTGAAAGTCACCGGCCTGCTCGACACAACGCTCGTGGTGTGGGGCGGCGAGTTTGGCCGGTCGCCTGTCGCCGAGAACGGCAAGGGCCGCGACCATCATCCGAAAGGCTTCACGATGTGGATGGCCGGCGGCGGCATCAAGGGCGGCATGACTTACGGGGCGACTGACCAGTTCGGCTACGCCGCCGTGGAGAAACCCGTCTCCGTCCCCGACCTGCACGCGACGATTCTCCACCAGCTCGGCCTGGACCACGAGCGGCTCACTTATCGCAACACCGGCCGTGATTACCGGCTCACCGACGTAAGCGGCGAGGTGGTGCGGGGGCTGTTAAGTTAAGGCAAGGGAGGCGGCGCATTTCTGCGCAACGAAGGATTCGCCGTTGCGAAAGATCCCGCTTCACGCCAGCGGGGAATGCAACTCAAGGCTGATTCAGACGAAGCACCTTGCCCGGCCGTGTCCCCAAATGGCGATCGTCCTCAACCACCACAACCCCGTTGACGGCGACGAGCTTGAAGCCGATGGCGTATTGGTGCGGATCCTTGAAGGTCGCCGTGTCCATGACCTTCGCGGGATCGAACACGACCAAGTCGGCCCACGCGCCTTCGCGGAGGACGCCGCGGTCTTTGAGCTGGAAGGTCGTGGCTGGCAGCGAAGTCATGCGACGGATGGCGTCCTCGATACGGAGCAGCTTCAACTCGCGCACATACTCGCCAAGCACGCGGGCGTTGTTGCCGTAGCCGCGCGGATGCGGCACGCCCTCGCCGAACTTCCGCACGCCGCTATCGGAGGCAAACATCGTGTTCGGGTGCTTCGCGAACTCGCGAAGATCCTCCTCGCTCATGCCGTGAAATACAGCCGAGGCACCGCCGCTCTTTTCAATCTCCAGCAGCAATTCCACCTGCTCGTCGAGCGAATCGTTGCCGCGCTTCTTCTTCGCGGCCTCGACGATGTTCAGTCCGTTGAGTGATTTGTCCTTCGTGTAGTTCGCGATGACGGCGTAGGCGAAGTCGTCGCGGCCCTGCTTGCGAAGGGTTTCTTTCATGTGCTTCACGATGTCGGCCTTCTGCGTCGGATCGTTGACGCGCTCGCGAAATTTGTCCGCTCCGCCCTCGCGCGCGGCGTCAGGAATGAGCTGCGAGAGGCCGGTGCTGGATGCGGGATAAACATACTGATCCTGCGTGATATCGAGGCCGCTGGCGCGCGCTCCCTCAATGGCGGCGATGACCTTCGCCGTCTGGCCCCAAACGTTCTTGCCGGTGAGCTTGATGTGCGAGATGTGGCCGCGCGTGCCGCCTTCGCGGGCGATGCGGAAGAGTTCATCGAGCGCCTTGTAGATGCCTTCACCCTCGCTGCGCATGTGGCTGGCGTAAATGCCGCCGTGCGCACCGGCGACCTTGGCCAGTTCCATGATCTCCTCCGTCTTCGCAAACGTGCCAGGCAGGTAGATGAGGCCGGTTGCTAACCCGACCGCGCCGTCCTTCATCGCCTGCTCGACGTAGCCTTTCATCTTCGCCAACTCCGCGTCCGTCGGGGGGCGAAGGACCGAGCCACCCATCGCCTGCCGACGCACGGTGTTGTGACCGATGAGCGAGCAGACGTTGGGAGAAATGTTCGTTGCCTCAAGCTCCTTGAAATACTCGGCGAGGTTCAGCCGAGAGCCGCCGCAGTTGCCAAGCACGAGCGTGGTGACGCCCATGCGCAGGAAGTTCTCGGCGAGGGGTTGATCCTCGATGCCTTCGGCGTGCGTGTGCGTGTCCACGAAGCCCGGCGCGACGACGAGGCCCTTCACGTCCAAGGTGCGCTTTGCCGTGCCGGTCACGCGTCCAACGGCAGCGATGCGCCCGCCCTTGACCGCCACGTCGGCGAAGACGGCGGGGTTGCCCGTGCCATCGGCCACGCGTCCGCCGCGCAGCAACAAATCGAACTCCTGCGCCAAGACCGGCGCATTGATCAGCCCGAGCCACAGGCCGACGATCCAGGTGAACTTCATCACCTCTTGATAGCCAACCGGCTTGACCGTGTCGAATCCTCGCTGCCATCCGGCGCGAGCCGTCACTCCGCAAATCACCCTACAGTGCCGGGCTTGCTTCGCAGCGGGGTGGAAACTAACTTGCCCCGTCAGCAGCCATGAATTCGCCCGCCGCGTCCGCCCCTCCCGCCAGTCCCAATCGGCTGGCGGCACCCGGCCATCGGCACGTGGTGCCGGCAGGCTCCGTGCCGGCATCCCCGGCTGTGCAATGGCTCGCGGGGCATTGGCAGATGGCGACGGCGGGCGGGTGCCTGGCGGTCATCGCCTTGCTCGACTTGGGCCAGCACGCCGGCTTCCCCATCGCTTCATTTTACGTGGCCCCGGTGCTACTGGCCTTGTGGTCACAGAACACGCAGCACGCGCTGCTGCTGGCCTACGCCGCAACGGGGCTGTCGGTTGCGGGATTCATGCGTGGGCCGCTCGCCGGTTCGCACGAGACAGAGATGGCCAACCGCGTCCTTTCCATCGCGATGGTCTGGCTTGCGGCGTCGCTGTCGCTCCAGCGTTCGCGGCGTGAAAGAACTTTGGAGCGTGCCTTCTCCGACATGGAACGCCGTGTGCGAGCGCGCACCGACGAACTCACCAAGGCCAACAGCTCGCTCCAATCCGAAATCGCCGACCGCAAGGAAAAGGAGGAAATGCTCCGCCAACTTTCCGGACACCTGATGCAGGCGCAGGATCAGGAACGGCGCCGCATCGCGCGCGAGCTGCATGACAACTCCGGCCAGACACTCGCCGCCATTGCCGTCAACCTCTCGCGCATCGAAAACCTCGTGCCCGATGCGCCCCTCAAGGTGCGCAATCTAGTCGCCGACACGGCGGCGATGGCGGAGCAGACATCGCGCGAGATCCGCACCATTTCCTATCTGCTCCACCCGCCATTACTCGAGGAAGCCGGCCTGCTCTCCGCCATTGGCTGGCTGGCCAACGGCTTCACGCAACGCAGCGGCATCAAGACTGAGGTGGATGCACCGGTCGAGTTCGAGCGCCTGCCCGCCGACATCGAGGTCACCATCTTCCGCATCGTGCAAGAGACTCTGACCAACGTAGCGCGGCATTCCGGAAGCAAGACGGCCTTCATCAAAGTCACGCGTCAGCCCGGTGAAATCGTCCTCGAAGTGCGCGATGAAGGCACCGGCATTCCGCCGGAGAAACTGGAAAAAGTGCATGGCAACGTCTCCGCGCTGGGTGTCGGCGTGGCGGGCGTGTGGGAGCGCGTTCGGCAATTTGGCGGAGCATTGGAAATCAACTCAAACAGCCGGGGCACCACCGTGATGGTCGTGGTGCCCCTCCCGGAGGAACACTCATGAGCACACTCAAACTATTGATCGCTGACGATCACGACATCGTCCGCGCGGGCATGAAGGCACTCATCGAGGACCAGGTCGGCTGGCAGGTCGTGGCGGAGGCCGGCACCGGCCGATCCGCCGTCGAGAAGGCCAAGGCCACCACGCCCGATGTCTGCGTGATGGATGTGACCATGCCGGAATTGAACGGCCTCGAAGCCGCCCGTCAGATTAAAAAACTCCTGCCCCACACGGAGATTCTCATCCTCACCGTGCATGAGTCCGAGCAGATCGCCGCCGACGTGCTCAAGGTCGGCGCGCGCGGCTACATCCTCAAATCCGACGCCGGCCGCGAGCTCGTCGCCGCCGTAAAGGCCGTCAGTGCGCACAAAAGTTACTTCACCTCACGCATCTCGCAGATGGTTTCCGACAGCACGCTCAAAGAAGGAGCGCAAGGGATCGAGGCCGAGGACATTGGCAGCCGCCTCACACCGCGCGAGAAGGAAATCGTGCAACTTCTTGCCGAGGGCAAGAGCAACAAGGAAGCCGCCAGCGCCCTGAACATCAGCGTCAAGACCGTCGAAACCCACCGCACGAACATCATGCGCAAGCTGCGCTTCCACTCCGTCGGGGAACTGGTGCGCTACGCGGTGCGGAACAACATCGTTTCGGCGTAAGGTTAGCGGAAAACCGCCTTTCGGACTTAACCCAGCCGCGCGCGCACGAGCACGAAGTAGAGCACCAGCAGCATTGCGAGCCCGTGCAGCACCCAATGCACGCTCCGGCCCCGGCCGGTGAGCAGCTTGATGACGGAGTAGCTGATAAAGCCCAGTGCCAGGCCGTCGGCGATGGAGTAAGCCAGCGGAATTCCCAGCAGCGTGAGGAACGCCGGCACCGACTCGGTGGGGTCGTCCCAGTCAATCTTGCTGACGTTGCGCAGCATCATCGCGCCCACCAGCACCAATGCGGGCGCGGTCAAAGGCGCGTAGCCACCGACCATCGCGATGACGGGACTGAAAAACAGCGCGAGCAGGAACAGCGCCGCCGTCGTGAGGCTCGTCAGCCCGGTGCGTCCGCCGGCTTCCACACCGGTCGCGCTTTCGATGTAGCTCGTTACGGTGCTCGTGCCGAGGCACGCGCCCGCGGTCGTGCCCAGCGCGTCGGCCACGAAGGCTTCCTTCGCGCGCGGCAGTTGGTTGTCCTTGATGAAGCCGGCCTGCTCGCCCACCCCCACAAGTGTGCCCACCGTGTCGAAGAGCACCATGAACAGGAACACGATGACGAACGGCAGCATCGCCAGCGAACACGCGCCGTGCAGGTCCATTTGCAGAAATGTCGGCGCGAGGGACGGTGGGGCGGCGACGATACGGTCCGCCAGGGCGAAGCGCTTCACCAGTGCGGACTCCGTGATGTCCTTCGACGCGGCGAGGCCCTCAGGCAGGTGCGGCAGGGCGAGCTTGAAAACCACGGCCAACAGCGTCGCGCCAGCGATGCCCCAAAGAATGGCCCCGCGCACCTTGCGCGCGTGCAGGCTCACGGCGATGAAGAGCCCCGCAAAGAAGATGAGCAAGTCCGGCGAGCCGAAGTGATGGTTCAGCGTCACGCCGGTCGCGGGGCTCTTGATGATGAGGCCGGCGTTTTGCAGGCCGATAAACGCGATAAAGAGGCCGATGCCCACGGCAATGCCGTTCTTGAGGCTCGGACTGAGCGCGTTGAGCACCGTCTCGCGCACGCGGAAGAGCGATAGCGCGAGGAACAGCGCTCCGGACACGAACACCACGCCGAGCGCAACCTGCCAGCCGTTCGCGAAGCCCGCCGCCGTCGCCGCCGGAATCGCGCCGAACACGAAGAAGAAGTTCTCCCCCATCCCCGGTGCCTGCGCGATGGGATAGCGCGCGTAAAGTCCCATGATCGCACTGGCCAGCGCGGCGGCGAGGCATGTGGCCGTGGTCAACGCGCCGAAATCCATGCCCGTCTTCATCCCGAACATCGCCCCCGACAGCACCGCCGGCTGCACGAAGATGATGTAGGCCATCGTCAGGAACGTCGTCAGACCGGCGATCATTTCCGTGCGCACGGAAGTCTGGTTCTCGCGGAGCCGGAAGTGCTGTTCGAGGAAGTCGTTCATGGCGCGAACATGGCGAATGTTGGGTTCGCTTGGGTGCTGGGCAAGACGAATGTCCTGCGCATTGACGGACGGGGGCGCCCCGGCAGATTCGGCCGGCAACCCATGCGCCACTTTGAGTGTGCCCTACCCGCCTATCTGCGCCTTGTATGCCTCCGGCGTCAGCAACGCTCCCGCTTCGGCCGGATTCGCCAGCTTCAGCTTGAAGAACCATCCGCCCGCAAACGGCGCACTGTTCACCAGTGACGGATCATCCGCTGCCGGCTTGTTGACCTCAATCACCTCACCGCTGACGGGCGCATAAATATCGCTCGCCGTCTTCACGGACTCCACGACCGCGCACGCTTCGCCGGCTTTCACCTTGCGTCCGACGGCGGGCAACTCGACGAACACGATGTCCGTCAACTCATGCTGCGCGTGGTCGGTGATGCCCACGGTCCCGACATCGCCAGCGACGCGCAACCACTCGTGGCTCTTGGCATACTTTAAATCAGCGGGAACTTGTGTGCTCATGTTGGGTGCGGAGTGTGGCGGCACTTGCGAACGATGTAAAGACGGCGCGCCTGTCAGCGCGGCAGAATTGTGTGGCGATGCGCCACGCTGCCGACCGTGTCAGCATTGACATAGTCCACCTCGACCTTGGTCTCCGAAACTCCCACTCGGATGATGCCCGAACTGGGAAGAACCACCCCACTCTTGTAGCCGTATTCCTCCGCGCTGCGCGTGGTGCCGCGACCGTGGCCGGGCTGGGGAACTTCCTGATAAACCACGCCGTCGCGCTCGGCGCGGACGTAGAGGTGGTCATGGCCGTGGAAGACGATGCAGCCGCCGCGTTTCGCGAGCAGATCGTGAATCGGCGCGGGCCAGCCGGGGCGCTTCTGCGCGAAGGTATTCCGTCCGTCCAACTCATGGCCGCCCCACTCGAAGAAACGCGAGGCCTCCGCGCCGCCACGGCCCTCGGGCGTCGCGCCGCCGACGAGGTGGTGCGTGAAGACGAAGGTGAACTTCGCCCGGCTGGTTTCCAGCGTGCGCTGCAGCCACGCGTATTGCTCCGCGCCGAGCGTGCGCCACCAGTTGTCGCCGTCTTTGTCGCCGCCGCGCGGCTTCGCCGAGAACCAGAACTGGTCGAGCGCGATGAAGAGCGCGTCGCCCCACTCAAACGCGTAGTAGTCCTGCAACCGCCCGGCCTGCGCGTGCACCGTCGCGTTGCCGGTGTAGAAAATGTTCGGCTCGGGGTTGGGGAAATACTTTTTCCGCATCGCGTTGGACCACACGGCCACCGTCGTGTCGCCGCCGCGCCCGAGCGTCTCGCCGTCGTGGTTGCCGAGCACGAGCAAAACCGGCGCGCTGTGTCCGACGAGGCCGAAGTAATAGCGCTGCGCAAGATACTGCGGAGCAGCCAGTTTGAAGTCGGTGTATTTGTCCGTCATGAACGTGTCGCCGAGGTCCACGTGGAAATCTGGCTGCGCGGCGAGCGCGTTCGTCAGCGACTGCTTGTAAACCTCCGGCTCGGTGCCGAAGTCGAGGTGCGGGTCCGCCTGCACGGTGAAGGTGAACGCGCTGCCCGCCGCGCGCGCCGTGTGGAACGAGCGCTCCGGGTCGGCGGCGAATTCGCCCGCACCGCCGCTGCGATGGCGAAGCCGGTAGAAGTGCCGCGTGTTCGCCGCGAGGCCGGTGAGTTCCAAAACCCTTGGCTCGCCGGGTGGCAATTTCACCGTCGCCGTCTTGTCCGGATAAGTGCCCGCCGCTGTGCCGTGCTCGATGAAGACTTCCAACTCGCGGAACGCCAGCACACTCGCGCTCACGGAATCCCGCGTAGGCCGGCCGAGGATGACATCGTGCGAACGCGCGGGAACCTCCGTGCGAAACGCGGGCGTGGGCATCTTGACCTCGCCGTTGCCCGGGCCGCCCTTGCCCTTGCCGCCCTTCTTCGGTGGCGGAGTTTGGCTGAAGGCGGTGAGCACACCGATCGCTGTTAGGAGCAAGAGAGCGAACCGACACAACTGGGGTAGTTGGCTTCTATTTGCTAGCTGCAAAAGGGGGAGCGCGCCCGCCCCGGGCGCAGCGGGCCGCGCCCCCGCGGCCCGCATGGCGCGAGCGATTGAATGGGCGGTGTCTTTCGACTTCAAGCGCTCGTGTTCGACGCGAGGGCGCGTCGAACAGCAGCCGGGGCGGCTGCGCTCCCCAACTCCATCCTGCTGCGGGCGACCGCTCACTGCTTCGCCTTCCCCTTACCGCCCTTTTTCTCAGGCGGACGCTGGCCCACGGGCGCGCTCGGATTCACGTTCGGCATCTGCGCGCTGACAGCTTTCAGATAGCTCGTGAGGCGCTGGTCCAGCTCGGCGACTTTCTGCGGTTCCGATTTCGCCAAGTCGTTGCGCTCCGTGAGGTCCTTGCTCAAATCAAAGAGCCGCCGCTCGCCGGTCTCGTAGATACGCACGAGCTTCCAGTCGCCGAGATACAGTGCCGATGCGGGGCCGATGGCGTCCTTGTCGTAGTGCGGGAAGTGAACGACGAACTCCTCGCGCGGGCGGCGCACGCCGCCGCCGCCGCCGCCCTTCAACACTGCCGCGAAGCTTCCGCCCTCGACTTCTTTCGGCAGCGGCTCTTTGACACCGGCCAACTCCGAGAACGTCGGGAGCAAGTCCATCCCGCTCACGCGCACTTGCGAGCACGCACCCGCCGCGATGCCCGGCCCGGCCACGATGAACGGCACGCGCAAGCCGCCCTCGGACACCGTGCCCTTGCCGCCGGTGAGCGGCAGATTGCGGCCCGGCGTGCCGTGGTCGGTGGTGTAAAGGATATAGGTGTTGCCCGTGAGGCCAAGCTTGTCGATGGCGTCGAGGATTTGCCCCAGAGTCTGGTCCGTGATACCCACCATCTCGTCGGCGTTGCCTTCCGGCGGACGCTGTTTGCCGCCGCCACGCGCGCCTTTCTCCTCCTGATTCGGGTAATGCGACATCTGCAAGAAGAACGGCCGGCCCGCCTTCGCCTGCCGCGTCATGAAGTCAATGCCCTTGGCCGTAATCGCGAGCGCCTGCTTGGGGTTCGGGCTGGCCACGTTTTCTGGCCCGCCATTGTTGTTCGCGCCGTCGTTCTCGCTGAAGCCGTGCTTCGCCGGACTCTCGCGGCCCACATGCCACTTGCCGAAATGCGCCGTCGCGTAGCCCGCGCGCTGGAGCAATTCGCCGATGGTCGTGGTGCTCTCCGGCAACTCCAGCACCGCGTGCGGCGCGATGACCCGCGCGAGCACGGCCTCGTCGCGCCGACCGTCGCCGACGAACGTCATGTGCAACGCCGCCGGACTGCGGCCCGTGAACAGCGCCGCGCGCGAGGGCGTGCAGCGTGGCGACGCCGCGTAACCGTTGGCGAACCGCATCCCCGCCGCCGCGAGCCGCTCCAGGTTCGGCGTCTTGAGCGAGGTGCTCCTCGAGGCCGGGTTGCGGTCGTCCATCTGCACCGAGGAACTGCTCCAGCCCGCGCCCTCGCCATAGATGACGACGAAGCTGGGCGCGGCGCTGGCGCTGCTCACCGCGCGGATGGCGAGCAGGAGTGTGATGAAAAGGCGCTTCATTGCTGCGGGGCGTTGGATTTGCCTTTGCCACTCGGCGAAGATCCACCCGCGCCGCCGGGCCGCGTGTAAGTCACGTTCAAGTCCGCACTATCAAGCACGAGGTCTTTGATGGCGGCGAGCAGGGTGTCGCGCGTGACGTTGCGGGCGGCGGGCAACTGCGGCGTTGCCGAGAGGGCGTAGAGGTGAATGGTGTAGGTCTTCAAGCCCGGCCCCTGTGAATGCGGCGGTTCGTAGCCGGTCTTCCCCTTGAAGCCCGCGCCGAGCGTGCCGATGTCGCGCGAGTTCTTCGGCAAGCTCGTCGCGCTGGCGGGGATATCCCAGAGCGTCCAGTAGCACTTCATCTCATTGCCCGGCGCGAGGTGGTCCATCACGACGACGAAGCTCTTGGTGCCCGCCGGTGCGCCGCGCCATTCCAACGGCGGGGAAATGCCCGCGCCATCACCGGTGAACTCGGTGGGCAACGCGCCGCCTTCCTTCACCACCGAGCTGCTCAAGACGAGGTTCCCGCTGCGACGCGCGGTGAAACTCGCTATTGCCGGGCCGGTGCTGGCGTCGCGTTCTGGTGGCGGCGGGCCTTTGGCCGGGCCCTTTTTCCTGCCGTCCTTGCCCTTCGGTTCGCCGGGCGGACGTTCGCCACCACCGGGGCCACGCTGACGCGGCGAGTAGGTTTCTGTGCGCGTCTGGCCGCGACCGTCCACGAAGTCGAACTTCACCGCGCCGGCGTCGAGCAGGGTGTAGTTTACGTAACGCGTCTCGCTGCTGACTTCGTATTTGAGGCTGTAGCTCTTTTCCTTCGCGGTGAAGCCGGTGATGCGCGCGCCGCGCAGGGCTTGCAGCGCCTCGCGCACGCCGCCCGCGCGCGGCTGCGGGTCCACCTGGCCGTCGCGCTCGACGACTTCGCCGTGGAAGCCGCCGTTGACGTAGGGATACTTGAGCGAGGCGTGGTAGTGGTAGCCGAGCGCGGGCGTGCTGTGGCCGTTGAAGGCGTCGAGCTGCG
Organism: Pseudomonadota bacterium; assembly: GCA_009922615.1. Lineage (GTDB taxonomy): Bacteria > Verrucomicrobiota > Verrucomicrobiia > Limisphaerales > SXTU01 > SXTU01. Next base: position 2,833 of record RFVF01000013.1, on the reverse strand, counting down.
CAGGCGCGGAACCATCCGGCTCGGTAAGGCCGAAAATGGGATAGCCATCCAGCGCGTAGGCGATGGGCTGGCCCTTGCCGAGCAGGGTCTGCAAGTGCAGCGGCGCGGCGTGGTAGTGGTAGTCGTCCGCGCGACCGCAGTGGCCGCCCCATTGGTCCAACTCGCCAATCTCGGCGGAAACTTCGCCGCGATTGTTCTGCGGGTTGAAGATGGGAATGCCGTTCGCCGCGAGCGCAATCGCGCCGCGAAGGAAGCGGTTCTTGATGGAAGCCGGGCTCTTCGCCGGCACGGGGTTCAACGGGATGCGCCACGCGTTTGCGCCCGTGTAAGCCTGCGGCAACGGCACCTGCTGCTGCCACGCCGTGATGCCCACCATCATGTTGTGCGCGGGCATGCCGTCCGACTCGACGTAAAGAAACTGCCCTTCAGCGCGGACGCCGACCTTCGGTGCGAACGCCTGAAACACCGTGGCCTGCGGCGGCAAGCCGAGAGAGCTCGTCGCCGGTGCGGGCGGCTGTCGCTGCGCCTGCGCCATCAGAACCACCTCACCACGCAGATGTGAACCGTGCAGCACGATCGGCGGGAGCGGGCCCGGGCTGGTCACCTCGGTGCCAGCTTCAAGGTGATGCGCCCAAAGCTGCCTCCCGGTTAAGGTCAACAGCAGCACCGCGTATACTGGCCAAGAGCATCGGATCATAAATCGGAGTTCCTTTCTGTTCGGACGCTCCAAGCCAGGTATAGGTGACAAGCGAAGTTCGCCGCGCCTGGCTCAACCGACTGTGGCTTCACGCCTTTTTGTAAATCGGCTTCTTCACCACCTCCGCCGCAAAGCGCCGACCGCGTATCTCGATCTCAATCTTCCCACCGATCACGGCGCACTCCGGCGGAACATAGCCCATGCCGATGCCGTTGTTGAGCGACGGGCTTTGCGTCCCGCTCACGACCGCGCCGACCGCGCTGCCTCCGGCCCAGATCGGATAATGCGGCCGCGGCGGCGGAGCCTTTTCGGTCATCTTGAAGGCCACGAGCTTCTTCTTCGTGCCGTTGGCCTTTTGCTCCGCGAGCACGGCGCGGCCGACGAACTCGCCCTTGTCCAGCGCCACGAAAAACCCCACGCCCGCCTCAATCGGCGTCGTGTTCTCATCCAGCTCGTGACCGTAAAGCGGAAACCCCGCCTCCGTGCGCAACGTGTCCCGCGCGCCCAGCCCGCATGGCTGCAAACAAAACGGATGCCCCAGTTTCAAAGCCGCCTCCCACACCGCCTCGATGAGCGACGCTGGCGCGACCACTTCAAACCCATCCTCACCGCTGTAACCCGTGCGCGCGACGCAAACCCCCTGCCCCGCGAACGCAAACTGCGCGATTTCATTCTTCTTCAACTCACTCGGCCGCGCGACCACGGTGCCCCCGCTGCTGGCCCCGGGGAAAAGTTGATCCACCAAGCCCGGCGTCTTCGGTCCCTGGATCGCCACCGCCGCGCTCACGTCAGACATGTTCGTGAGCGACACTTCCGCGCGCTGCGCAACCCCCGCCAGCCGCTGTTCCAGCCACGCCACATCCGCCTCGATGCGCGACGCGTTGATAATCAGCAGGTATTCCTCCGCGCCGAGCCGGTAAGCATAGAGATCATCGATCACCCCGCCCTGCTCGTTGCACATCAGCGTGTATTGGCCGAGGCCGACGACGAGCTTGCGCACGTCATTGGTGAGCGTCGCGTTGAGAAATGCCGCCGCCACCGGCCCCCGCACGATCACCTCGCCCATGTGCGAGATGTCGAAGATGCCGGCCGCGCGCCGCACGCACAAATGCTCGTCCGTGATGGTGGAATACTGGACGGGCATTTCCCACCCGCCGAATTCGATGAGCTTGCCGCCCGCGCGTTGATGCGCGGCGAAGAGAGGAGTGCGTTTGAGCATGATAAAGTGAATTCAATGACCCGCCGGACAGCTGAGCCGAGCCGCGACACGGACTGAAAGTAGAGCCGAGAGAGGCAAGGTCAATGAAACTATGCCCCACCCCGCAAAAACCTGCGCGCGCACCGAACAATTCCATACCCGCCGCGTAAGCCACACTTTCGGTCAGGTCAATTGCCCTGCGGACCAGCTTGCCCAAATCAACTCTGCGCTCCTCGAGAATGAGGACGATGATGACCTGACGAAGGCCGCCAAGACTGCCTTGCGCGCGAAGTTCGTGGCCCTGGAACTGCCGGCCGACTTCGCCACCCACTTGCAAGATGACCGCCAGGCCATCACGGAGGCCGAGTCCGAGCAGGAAGGCGACCGTGAAGAGGGCGTGGAGAGCACTGCTGCCGTGGGCCGACTGATCAAGGAAGGGATGAAGCAGTCCACCTACCTCGACACCATTGTGCGGAACAAATACGCGCGCAACCCGGACAAAATCCGTGCCTGGGAAACCGCCAGCCATCTCGAACGCGCACCGCAACGCGAGAAGAAACCGATGACTCCGAGTCCAACTCCGCCACCAACGCAATAGCGGCAGTCGCGGCGCGTGGACTGAGTGACAGGTCGATTCGGTGTGGCCCGCACACCCGGTGCTGGCGGGTCGGTAATCGCCGCGCGGTAGCTGGCTTGGTTCGGCCCACCGCGAAACAAAAAAGTCCCTACCTGCGGTTTCCGCCCGCCACCAATCCCTTTGCCGTCGGCGTAATGTCCTTGAATTCGTCGCGGAGGACTGGCATCCAACGCGCCGTCTTGTTCAAGCGCATCGCCAAAGCTGCTGTGATTCTGGCCGTGGCCCTTTCCGTGGGGCTGCACTGGGCGTTGCTGCAATCCATGGCGTGGACGGGGATGCTCGTGACTTACGCGCAGCAGAC
>RFVF01000120.1 GCA_009922615.1 Pseudomonadota bacterium | reverse complement strand
CTTCGTTTTGCATCTGGTTGAGAGTTATCAGTTTTCAGTTATCAGTTTTCAGTCAAGGCGGCATTCGCCCGCGCATCGCCGGGCTGAACCCTGAAACCTTTAGCCTGAAAGCTTCCGCCAAACAAAAACGCCTCGACCAAACAGTGCGAGGCGTCGGCGTCCACGGGTTGAGCGTGGACGCTAAATCGTAGTCGTCGCGTTCCGGCGGAACATGGGCGGGACGGTAGGAAAGGCGGGCGGGTTTGGCAATGGGGGAAGTTGATAGTCGGGGAGTTGATAGTTGAGAGTCGCGCTCGGCCTTCGATGCCTTCTCTCAACGCTCAACTTTCAACTCTCACCTTCCGGCATCCCCTGCTACGCTGCGCGCGTGAAGTTGTCGGTCAAAAGCGATTACGCGATGCGGGCCGTGCTGGAACTGGCGAGGGCGCATCCGTCCGGCGAGGTGCAGCGGGTCGAGGACATCGCGGCACGGCGCGGCATCCCGCCAAATTACCTTGTGCAGATTCTCCTCGAGCTGAAGGCGCGCGGACTGGTGCGGAGCGTGCGCGGAAAGGAAGGCGGCTACCGGCTGGCCAAGGCACCGGCCGAAATCACCTTCGGCGACGTGCTGCGGGCCGTGAATGGCGCGGTCTTCGACACGCCAGCACTCACCAATGGCCAGTGTCCTCCAGAGTTGCATCGCGCGTGGAACCGGCTTAAATCGGCCGCCGAGAGCGCCGCCGACGCGGTTAATTTCCAGCAACTGGTCGAGGAAGGCGCGGAGAAGGAGCGGATGTTTTACATCTGATGAGCCGCATCCGCGCCCTGCGGTGCCCTCGATAAAGTTCAACTGCTTTTGTCCGCCATGTCTGCCCCCGCCACCCACAGTGACCGCGTCCGCGTGGACGGAAAATTCTTCCGCCTCGGCGAACAGAAGTTTTACGCCAAGGGCGTGACTTACGGGCCGTTCGCGCCGGGCGAGGACAAGTCCTTCTTCCCGGCCCGCGACCAGGTGGGCCGCGACTTCGCGCAGATCCGCGAGCTGAACGCCAACACCGTGCGCGTTTACACCGTGCCCCCGCGCTGGCTGCTCGATCTCGCCCAAACCCACGGCCTCAAGCTGCTCGTGGACGTGCCGTGGTGGAAGAACGGCTGCTTCCTCGATAGCGCCGACACGAAGGCCGCCGCGCGCAAGGCCGTGCATGACGCCGTCGCCGCGTGCGCGCATCACCCGGCGATCTTCGCGTTCAGCGTCGTGAACGAGATCCCGCCCGACCTCGTGCGCTGGAGCGGCGCAGAGAAAGTGGCGGCGTTCATCGATGACTTGGTCACGGTCGCGAAAAGTGTGGATCCGGAATGCTTGTGCACGTTCGCGAATTTCCCGCCGACGGAATTCCTCCAGCCGCGCACGCTGGATTTCTTCACCTTCAACGTTTATCTGCATCACGCGAAGCCTTTCGACAACTACCTCGCCCGGCTCCAGATGATCGCGGACACCAAGCCGCTCCTGCTCGGGGAATTCGGCGTGGACTCGGTGCGCGAAAGTGAAGCGTCGAAGTGCGAAATGTTTCGCTGGCAGATCGAGACGGCCTTCAACTGCGGTGTCGCCGGCGCGGTGGTCTTCGCGTTCACCGATGATTGGTGGAAGGATGGACATCAAGTGCTGGACTGGCATTTCGGCGTCGTGACGCGCGAGCGGCAGCCGAAGGATTCCTTCGCCGTGGTGCGCGACGCGTTCAAAATTGCGCCGCACTTCACCCTGCCGCGCTGGCCAAAGGTCAGTGTCGTCGTCGCCAGCTACAACGGCGGAAAAACGTTGCCGGCGTGCCTCACGTCGCTGGAGCGGCTCAACTACCCGAACTACGAAGTCATCCTCGTGGACGACGGCTCGACGGATGACACAGCGCAGATTGCGGCACGCTATCGGATGGAGGTGGATGATCGGAGACCAGAGGCAGGAGATAGGAGTAAGGAGATAGGAGATAGGGCTGCGCCCTCCCAACTTCCAACCATCCCACGTCCTCGGATGCGCATCATCCGGCAGATCAACTTCGGCCTGTCCGTCGCCCGAAACACGGGCATCCACGCGAGCGAAGGCGAGATCGTCGCCTTCACGGATTCGGACTGCCGGGCCGACGAGGACTGGCTGCATTATCTCGTCGGTGATTTACTGCGCGGCGGTTTCACGGGCATCGGCGGGCACAACTTCCTTCCGCCCGAGGACGGCTGGATCCCCACGGCGGTGATGGCTTCGCCCGGTGGCCCCGCGCATGTGATGCTCACCGACCGGCTCGCCGAGCACATTCCCGGCTGCAACATGGCCTTCTACAAGTGGGCGCTCGACGAGATCAGCGGCTTCGATCCCATTTATCGCAAGGCCGGCGATGACGTGGACGTGTGCTGGCGGCTGCAGCAACGCGGTTACCAGATCGGGTTCAGCCCGGCGGGATTTGTCTGGCACTATCGTCGTGCCACCGTGCGCGCCTATCTGAAGCAGCAACGCGGCTACGGCGAGGCGGAGGCGCTGCTCGTGCGCAAGCATCCGGAATACTTCAACGACATCGGCAGCAGCATCTGGCACGGCCGTATCTACACGACCGCGAAGATCGGCGTCGTGACACGCTCGCCCATCATCTATCACGGCGTCTTCGGCAGCGCCTTCTTCCAATCCATCTACGCGCCATCGCCCTCGATGTTTCTCATGCTGATCACGAGCCTTGAATGGCACGTGCTGGTCACGTTGCCGTTGCTGACGCTCGGCATCGCCGGCGCGGGCGTGAAGTTCCCATTGCTGCTGCCGTTGGGCATCGCCAGTGCGCTCGCGTCGCTGACGCTGTGCGTGATTGCCGGCCGACAGGCGGAGATTCCCGCTGCGAAACGCACCTTCTGGTCACGTCCGCTCGTCGCGTGGCTGTTTCTCGTGCAACCCATCGTGCGCGGCTGGGCGCGCTATTCCGAACGCCTCATGCTCCAGCAAACGCCGCTCTCCGCACACGAGACACTCGACACCCTCGACCTCAAGCGTCGCCGCGATGAGCGTTTCGAACTGGCCGGCTACTGGGCCGACTACCCGCTCGACCGCATGGAATTCCTCGGCGCGATTCTCCGCGAACTGGACAAGCAGGGCTGGCAAAACAAGACCGACAACGGCTGGAGCGAGTTCGATGTGGAAATCTACGGCAGCCGCTGGTGCCACCTGCGGCTCATCACGGCCACGGAACATCACCAAGGTGGCAAGCAAATGGTGCGCTGCCGCATGAACACGGGCTGGAGCCTCTTGGGGCGGATGACGTTTTGGGCAGCGTTCGGATTGGTGCTGATGATCTCGACCACCGTGGGAATGGTCTTCCCGTGGTTGAACCTCATCTGGATCGTGCCGGTGTGGCTGGGGTGGCTGCTTCAGACGCAACAGCGCGATTTCCGCCGCATCCTGACGGTGCTGCTGGATGAGGTGGCGGCGAAGTTCCACCTGACGAAGGTGGAGCGGAAAGAGCCGTAGCGTGGCTCTGCTCGGGCGAGCAGGAGCGGTTAAACCTGTTTAGCCAACATGGCCAGGCAAATCAGCAGCTCGTCGGGACTTCCTGCAAGACCTCGACGCAGTGGGGAATCGCGCCGACCACGAAGCCCAGACACTCCACCGCGCCGCTGGGCTTGCCCGGCAGGCAGATGACCAGCGCGCGGTCCACCACCGCCGCGAGGTTGCGCGAGAGGATGGCGTTCTTCGTGATCTTCATGGATTCGATGCGCATCACTTCGCCGAAGCCGGGCAGCTCACGGATGGCAATTTCCCGCACCGCTTCGGGCGTCACGTCGCGCAATGCCACACCCGTGCCGCCGGTCGTGAGCACGAGCGAACAGCCACGCGCGATGTGCTCGCGAATGGCGCGCTGGATGTCGCGCTTCTCGTCTGGCACGAGCGCGTCGGCCAGAACCTTCCAACCGTAGCCCTCCGCTGCCTTGCGCAACGCGGGCCCGCCGAGGTCGTCATAAAGGCCCTTCGAGGCCCGGTCTGAAATCGTGATGATGCCGGCTTGAATTTGCATGGAAGAGTCTTAGCGCAAAGGCGCAAAGGCGCAAAGGCACGAGTTCACTGCTCCGGGTCCGGCTTGAGCGCCTTGGGCAACACGCGCGCCGCCCAGAGCAGCAAGCCGCCGCCCCAGCACACCGCCGCGTAAGTGTAATGCGAAGTCATCGTGCTGGGCACGAGGTCGCCGGCCAGCCGGTTCAACAGCCCGAGCAGCATGAGTGCCGCTGCGACCGTCAGCGGCCCGTGGAAGCGCTCCAACTGCGCGCGTTCACCGCTGTGGCCGAAGACCACGCGCGTCGCCACGCCAAGCATGATCAGCCCGAAGCCACCGATCAATTCGATGTGAGACATCGCCACCCGCCACCCCGGCAGCCAGCCCGACGCCAGCACGCCCAGCGGCACGCACGCCAGCCCGACGACGAGCAGCCACTGCACGCCATTCCAAGTCCAGCGCAACCGCTCCAACGGCAGCTCGTGCCACAAGAAGGCGACCATGACGCCGGCGCGCAGCGTGACGGCGACCTGCGACCAGCCAACCGCTTCCAGGAAGTAGGTGCCGACGATCAGCACGCCCACAGCGCCAGCAAATCGGGCCGCCTGCCGCCACTCCGGCGTCGGCTCCGAGGCGGTGGCGAACTGGCGGCGCGTTCCCAGTCCCAGAAATCTTGGCAGCAGAAATCCCCCCGCGCCGAGCACGCACAGCAACACGAAGGCGTGATAACTCAGGAGCCGCGTCAACAGTTCCAACTGCGGGGCCAGTTCCCAGCACCGGCCGGCGAGGTGAAGCGCGGTGCCCACCAGACCACAAGCGAAGGCCCCGCCCACCAGCACGAAAGTCGGCGGCGGCAGGTCGCGCTTGGCGTGACAGCGGCCCTTGAGCAGCGCGAACCAGAGGATTAGTTCCAGCGCAAAGAGCGCGTCGCCGAGCGCCGGTTGCCCGGCCGCTTGCGCCAGGACGCTGACCGCGTAGAGGGCCAGGAGACCGAAGGCCTCGCCGGCGCGCAACGGCGGGACTTCCAGCAGGCGCGGCATGGAGGTGCCGAGGAAGCCGAACATGAAGCCCGCGAAGAAGCCTTGGACCATCATGCGTGCATGGGTCGCCCCGGGATAGTCAGCGGTCCATCCCAGCAACAGCGGCACCCAGAGCAGCACGCCGTAAAGCCCAGCCAGTGTCGCGGCGGGGAAGAACAACCGGAACGGTTCGCGATGCCAGTCGGCGAAGGTGAGGCGCTCCCGCAGTGGCATGGCGGGGTCACGCTGACGCAGATGCCGGGGACAACGCAAGGGCGTCGATGACAATGAGGTGATCGTGGGTCCAGACACAGCGCCGCCAGCCTCTGCGAACCGCGACGCAACTGCTTACCGTGGCTTGGCCGGGAGATGCTCTCGGTTGCCGGCTCAGGAGGGGTGCAATTCCTCGTGAAGGGCGTTGAGCAGCGACTCGACGGTGAAGGGCTTGTCGAGGTGATGACGAATCCCTTTGGCCCGAAGCTCGGTGTGGCGCTCTGGCTGGCCCGGTTGACTGGACAACCCGCTCACGGTGATGACGCGGACCTGGGGATTAATGCGTTGCAAGGAACGGATGAGCGCGACGCCGTCCATGAGCGGCATCATGATGTCCGTCACCACGACGGAAATCTGCCCGGCGTGCTGGGCGTAAACCGCCACTGCCGCCGCACCGTCTTCCGCCGCCAAGACCCGATAACCGTGCGCTTCCAGCATGCTCTTGGTGACGGCGATCACGGCTGGCTCATCGTCCACCACCAAAATCGTTTCGCCGTGACCCACTGGCAGTTCCTTGACTCGCGTCGCGTTTTCCCCGGCGTTGCTGGCCTTTTCGGCCGGCAGATACACCTCGAAGGTCGTGCCTTTACCGGGCTCGGACTGGACTTCAAGGAACCCACCGTGGCTACGGACGATGCCCAACACCGTGGGCAACCCCAAACCGGTGCCCTGCCCTTGCGGCTTGGTGGTGAAGAAGGGCTCGAAGATGCGATCCACGACTTCCGGCGGCATGCCCGTGCCAGTATCCGTCACCCGGAGCAGCACGTAATCGCCGGGCTTCGCGCCCTCATGCCGCTTGGCGGCATCCTCGTCGAGGTGCAGGTTGCGGGCCTCGTAGAGAAGCCGACCGCCATCGGGCATCGCGTCCCGAGCGTTGACGCTCAGATTCAGCAGCACTTGATGAAGTTGGGAGGGATCGGCCTTGAGCGGCCAGAGATCGGCGGCAACGTCGCTGTGCAGGGATATGTTCCGCGGAAACGTCTCCTCCGCCATGCGCCTGATGTCTTTGATGAGGTGGCGCAATTGCACGGTGGCCCGCTCGCCGTCCGTGCCGCGGGCGAAGGTGAGCACCTGCTTCACAATGCCTGCGCCGCGCTGCGTGCTGGTGAGCATGGAGTCGATCACCGGGCGGAACTTCTCCGGCAAGGGCACTTGCTGCAGCAGTTCCAGCCCCATGCTGATGGGCGCGAGGACGTTGTTCAGATCATGCGCGATGCCGCCGGCGAGCATCCCGACGCTCTCCAAGCGCTGGGCGCGGAGGAATTGCCGCTCCAAGTTCTTCTTCTCCGTGATGTCCTGCTTGATGGCGATGAAGTGCGAGATCACTCCCGCAGCATTCTTCACCGGCGTGATCGTGACATCCTCCTCCAACGGCGTGCCGTTCTTGCGCTTGCTGTGAACTTCCCCGTGCCACACTTGGCCGGCCGAGATCGTCCGCCACATCTCCTGATAAAACTCCGGTGGGTGTTGGCCGGACTTGAGCACGCGCGACTGATTGCCAATGGCCTCCTGACTTGTGTAGCCCGTGATTTTGGTGAAGGCGTCGTTCACCCACTCGATCGTGCCCTGGGCATCCGTGATGGCGATGGCGTTGGCGGCGGCGGCGAGCGCGGCACTTTGGAGCTGCAACTGGGTCTGCGCCTGTTTGCTGACAGTGATGTCCGTGTGCGTGCCGATCATCCGCAGGGGCTGTCCCGCAGCGTCGCGTTCGATCAATCGGCCGACGGAGAGAATCCACTTATACTCGCCTGTTCGCACTCGTTGGCGGAATTCCACACGATATTCGGTGAGCTTGCCGGCAATGTAGTCGGCGTAGACTTGGCCAACCGGACCGTGGTCTTCCGGATGCAGCCGATCCAGCCAGGCCGCATTCGTCTCGTGAAACTCCGCCGGTTCATAGCCCAGCATCAACGCGTATTCCGCATTCACCACGGCCTCGCCGGTCTGCACGTTCAGGTCGTAGATGCCCAAATTACCAGCCCGCAGCGCCAACTCCAAGCGTTCGGCTGTCTCAGCCCGAGCGCGCTCCGCAGCGTGCTGCCCCTCCCGTGCGCGGATCACACCCAAGCCCAGCGCCAGATCACCGGCCAGTTCGGCCAGCCGTTTGGTTTCCTCCGTGTCGAAGTGTTCCACTTCAGCCGAGTAGATGTTCAGCGTGCCCAGCACGTCGTTCTCGTGAATCAGCGGGAAAACGCCCGTAGAGCGATAGCCGCGCTGCAGCGCAGCCTTCCGCCATGGAGCAAAGCCCGGATCATTGGCCGTGTCCAAACAGGTCTGCGGCAGGCGCGTGCGGATCGCCCGCCCCGTGGGGCCCTGCCCATGTTCATTATCCGCCCAAGTGATGTGAGCCAAGCTCGTGTAGCCGTCCTCGTGGCCGGCGTGAGCCACCGGCCGCACGGTCTTTTCCGCGTCGTGCTCGGCGTAACCCACCCAAACCATTCGATAGCCTCCCTCGTCCACGATGAGCCGGCACGTCGTCGCCAACAACTCCGACTCCGTAGCCGCCCGCTCAATGAGTTGGTTGCAATCCACCAGCATCCGCAGCGCGCGGTTCGCCTGAATCAGGCGTTTCTCCAACCTGGCGCGCTCGGTGAGCTCCGTGAGATAGCAGCGGAAGTTTGGCACCCCGCTGGTCGCCGAGAGCGTGATCGAGAATATCCGTCCCGCCCGGATCGACTCGTAACTTATCCGCACCCCCTGCCCCGCCAACACCTGCGCCACCAGAGCGCGAAAATCCGCCGGCAAGAAATCCTCCGGCACCATCTGGCATTCCTTGCACACCGTCTGCATCACTTCGTTGATCAGCGTGACTTTGCCCTCCGCGTCGAACTCCACCACCGGGTTCGGGTCTACCATGGGAAACGCCGCGTAACGCCCGATGCGCTGCAGCATGTCCGTGCGCTCCGACACATCCCGCACCACGCCGAACAGCCGGACCACTTCCGCCGTCTTCGGATCAGCACGGAACTGCCCATGCAATTCCAACATGCGCGACCGGCCCTCGGCGTTGACCAAAGAGAAATGGAACAGCAACGGGCCCGCCTTGGCCCGCGCCGTGGCCATCAACGCGAGCAACGCCTGCCGCTCCTCCGCTTGCAAACGTGTGAGTAAATCATCGGTGCCGATGGTTTCGGTGCCCGGGGCGAGCCCGAGGTAGCTGCGGAAAACTTCATCCGCGTGAATGTGGCCCGAGCGGACATTCCACTCGAAACTGCCGAGGCGCGCCGCTTCCAACGCGTGCTGTAGACGGTCCTCCACCTTGGCTTTCTCTAGCGCCAAGCGCTGCTCCGCCGTGATGTCCCGGCCATGCAGCAACACCGCACTGACATCCGCATGGTCCAGCAGGTTCTGCGCTAGCAAGTCCACGAAGCGCGAACCCTCCGACGCGGTCGTCAGGTGCAAAGCGAACCGGTTGGTCACCCGCGGGCTGCCCAATACCTTCGTCAGCATCTGTCCCGCCAACGCACGATCCGTGTCCGCCACCAGGCTGAGGAACGGCTTGCCCTGCACCTCCAGCGGAGTCCGACCCAACAACGGCGACACCGCTTCCGAGGCGTAAACCACTTGGCCGGCCGAATCCAGGGTCAAAACCAGTTCAGATGCGTGGTCCACCAGATGGCGAAACCGCGCTTCCGCCTTGCGCTTAGTTGCCTCCGCCTCAGCTTGGATATGGCTCGAACGGACCATGAGCCGGAAGATGAGGATCGACAGCAAGGAATTGACCAGCAGTTCACCGCCGATCTGAAACCACAAATGGCGCGAGGATAGTCCGAACTCTGGGTGGCTAGATATTTCGAAGCCAACGGTCCCCACCGCCGCAACGATCCAGCAGACGGCACTGTATTTCAGGGCCCGTCTCACGTTTTCTGGAAGTAAGTTGAACATCTCGAATGGCCACGCCGACCTCCCGTCAAGGTCAACCGCTTGCCCACTCGGATGTTACCGCCCGCTCCTTGATCGAGCAATCCCACAGTCTTGCCCAACGCACCACCTGCCTTGCCCACGCTCAGCACGGCGGGTGGCCCAGCCCCTTGGGCTTCAATGCCTCCGGCGCGATCCCCAGCACGATCGCCAGAATGAACAACTCCCGCGCCTTCACGGTCTGCAAGCCCACCTCGATCTTGGCCAGGGTGCCGCGCGACATCTCCAATCCGCGCAACTGCCCCTTCGCCACCAGTTGCCCCTGCGTCAGCCGCAACCGCAGCCGGTGATGTCGGATCATTTGCCCGATGCCGTCCTCCACGCGCTCCTTCAGCACTCCGTTGTTCAAGCTGGGCTTGAGGCTACGGCGAGGTTTGCGTTTCATATTTTGGCAACCGTCAAACTGGTCCAGGATTCCAAGCTACATTTCCTAAGGTTGGGTTAACTTACCATGCACCAAGCCCGCAGATGCTCTTCCCACGAACACTTGTGACTCTGACACCTTGGCGCGAGGGCACATCAACTCGATACCATGCGCCCTTTGAGGCGAATCCACCTAAGCAAATCGGCGAATACCTTTTCTCCGCTCGGGGAAAAGACAGTCAGCGAATCCGGCCCCCGAGCACGTTGGCTTCCAACGCGGAGCAGAAAAGGGCCGCAGGTGGAGGGGAAAGCAACCGGGTGAACCCCGTTTCCCCGCGCCTGAAGCAATGCCGACGCTTGGCTTCGGAAAGCCAAAGGCGGACGGGGTGAACCGTCCGCCTTTGCGGAATCAGATGGAAGACGCGCGTGGCGCGTCCCTACCTCAATAGCGGTAGTGCTCCGGCTTGTAGGGGCCGTCCACGGGGACGCCGAGGTAGTCGGCCTGGGCCTTGGTGAGCTTGGTGAGCTTCACGCCGATCTTTTCGAGGTGCAGGCGGGCGACTTCTTCGTCGAGCTTCTTGCTCAAGCGATAGACGCCGACCTTGTAAACGTCCTTGTTCTTCCAGAGGTCGAGCTGCGCGAGTGTCTGGTTCGAGAAGGAGTTGGACATGACGAAGCTCGGGTGGCCGGTGGCGCAGCCGAGGTTCACAAGGCGGCCTTCGGCGAGCATGAAGATGCTGTGGCCGTCGGGGAACGTGTATTGGTCCACCTGCGGCTTGATGTTCTTGCGCTTCACGCCCTTGGCGTTGTTGAGGCGGTCCACTTGGATTTCGTTGTCGAAGTGGCCGATGTTCGCGACGACGGCTTGGTCCTTCATCTTGGCCATGTGCTCCAAGGTGAGGATGTCCTTGTTGCCGGTGGTGGTGATGTAGATGTCCGCGCGACCGAGGGTGTCCTCGATGGTGGTGACTTCGTAGCCTTCCATCGCAGCCTGTAGCGCGCAGATGGGGTCAATCTCGGTGACGATGACGCGCGCGCCCTGACCGCGGAGGGATTGAGCGCTGCCCTTGCCGACGTCGCCGTAGCCGCAGACGACGGCGACCTTGCCGGAGATCATGACGTCCATCGCGCGGTTGAGGCCGTCCACGAGGGAGTGGCGGCAGCCGTAGAGGTTGTCGAACTTCGACTTGGTGGTGGAGTCGTTGACGTTGATGGCGGGGACGAGGAGCTTGCCCTGCTCAAGCATCTGGTAGAGGCGATGGACGCCGGTGGTGGTCTCCTCGGAGACGCCCTTCCAGTCCTTCACGATGCCGTGCCAGTAGCTGTTGCCGCGCTTCTTGGCGATGGCCTTGAGGAGGTCCTTGATGACCTTGACCTCGTGGTTGTCGGAAGGCGTGTTGACCCAGCCGTCACCGTTTTCGAGTTCGTAGCCCTTGTGAATGAGCAAGGTGGCATCGCCACCGTCGTCCACGATGAGCTCGGGGCCTTTGCCGTCGCCGTGATCGAGCGCGCGCTCGGTGCACCACCAGTATTCCTCCAACGTCTCACCCTTCCAGGCAAAGACGGGGATGCCAGCGGCGGCGATGGCCGCAGCAGCGTGGTCCTGCGTGGAGAAGATGTTGCAGCTCGCCCAGCGCACCTCTGCGCCGAGCTCGACCAGCGTCTCGATCAGCACGGCGGTC
>RFVF01000119.1 GCA_009922615.1 Pseudomonadota bacterium | reverse complement strand
GTCGGCGATCGAAAACGATGTCGTGTGGCTCTCGTCAATTGCCGAAACAGGGGCGGCCGAGACGGACCGATTCGGCGGCGTCCACTGCTCTGTCGGGCCGTCGATCGGCTTGCCGTCGCGCACGCGGGCGCGCAGCGTCTCGACGTGGCTGTCGGAGAGGATCTCCGCGAGCCGCTGCGGTGCGGGCACGCCGGTGGCGATGCGCACGCCGGCCGCGAGCCGGATGGCGCGCAGGACGGTGTCGACGTGTTCCGTCGAGTTGTGCTTCATCTTGGCAAGGTCGAATCCTTCGAGGATGCGCAGCGTCAGCAGGAACTGGAAGCCCTCGCAGGGCGGCGGTGGCACGTGGACGGTGCGACCGCGATAACTGACGGCGATTGGATCGCGCCACGTGGCCTTGGCGGCCATCAGATCGTCCATGACCAGGCAGCCGCCGAGTTCGGTCAGGCGCTCGCGTGTGCGGGTCCGCTCCTCGATGGCCAGCCGGCCATTTGGCGCACCATGCTGATCGACCAGATGGGCAAGGTCACCTCGTCGCACGAGGTCCGGGAAAACCAAGGCAAACAGATCGTCGAGGCCAAGGAAGTGTTCGGTCGCCTGGTCTCGCCAGAGGTCTATGAGCGCGTCATCAGCAAGCGCAACGCCGAGGAGTTGTTAAACGGCACGATCGAAGATTCAGCCGTGTTGTTCTTCGACATCAAGGGCTTCTCCACTGCTGCCGAAAAAATGGGCCCCCAACCCCTGCTCAAGGCGCTCAACGAACACCTGACCATTATCAACGCCCGGATCTCGAAGCACCGAGGGGTTGTGGTAAACTTCATTGGCGACGCAGTGCTTGCCATTTTCGGCTGTCCCGTGCCGATGCCGGACGCAGCGGCGGCCGGGGTCCGCTGTTATCTCGAGGCCCGTGAGGAATTGCGCGCCTTTCACGCCCACCGCAAGGAGACCGGCGAGCATTGTTTTGAATTGGGAGCCGGCATCAACTTTGGCAGCCTTGTGGCAGGAGGCATCGGCTCCAAGGAGCGGTTCAGCTACACCGTGTTGGGCGACGAGGTGAATCTCGCGGCCCGGCTGGAATCGCTCACCCGGCACTATCCGACCGAGGTGATTTTCTCCGAGTCTTGCTACGACCGTTTGCCCGAAGACTTGAAGGCACAGTCTCTCCTGATCGATCGCTGCACCGTCAAGGGCCGCAAATCCCCCACTGGTCTTTACACCCTGCAGGCCATGCCACCGGAACACATGGCAGCTTACGACGCAGCCCTAAACAAGTATCTCGCCGGTGATTTCCTGGCGGCCGAGAGTGCGTTCAACGAAATCCCTGGGGCGCTGGCCGCCTACATGCGGCGGCGCTGCGGTCAGTTGCAGGTCGAAGAGGGTAAGTTCTGGCCCGGCTACTACTCGTGGGAAGTGAAGTAAGCCTTCACTTCCGACCATGAAGGAGGCGGGTGAGCCATCTGGCCGCGCCCGCCTTTTGCAACTGCCGCTTTCACGCCTCACGCGACCTTCACTTCCATCGGACTTGGCTTCGGCGTCACAGTCTTCGGCAGATGGACCAGCAGCACGCCGTCCTTGAACTCCGCCGCGACCTTGTCCGCCGGGGTTTCCTCCGGCAACGTGAAGCTCCGCACAAAGCTCCCGTAGGCCCGCTCGATGCGGTGATACTTCCTGTCCTTCTCTTCCTTCTCGAAGCGCCGCTCGCCGGTGAGGCTGAGGACACCGTCCGTTACTGACACCTTCACGTCCTCGCGTTTCACTCCCGGCAGTTCCGCCTTGAGCAGGAATTCTTTGTCATCCTCGGTGATATCCACCAAGGGCGTCCAGTCCGCCACCGCAAGCGCTTCCTTGCCCGCTGTGGCGCGCGTTGGCAAATGCATCCAGGAACCCAGCCGACCCTGCAACTCTTCCATCTCCCGGAAGGGATTCCAACGACTCAGCGCATTCATAACCCGATCCATTCTGGCGGACTCGCTTGCGCCGGTCCGGGTGCCGCCGTTGCCTGGCCCGGCTCCCCAAGAGAGGGTTGGTCGTCCATCCCGCCGCGCCAGCCCTCTCAACCCTCCGCCGAACTGATCGCGCGGAGGATCGTCCGCCGCTGGTTCAGTTTTGCCGAAAACTTTCCTTTGGTTGCGGCCGCGTTTCCAACCTGCTTGATCGTGCCGCGCAAAGGGCGCGAAGCGGTTCAATATACCCACAGCAGGAACCGCTTGGTCTTGGCCGAATACGCCGCATACTCGGAAAATTTCTCCGAGAGCAAACGTTCCTCCCGACGTGCCTTTGCATCGAAGAACACCGCCTGCACCATAGCAGCCGCGAGCGCGGGCGCACTCTGCCACAGCAACGCCCAGCCAAATCCGGCCAGAATCACGCTTGCGTAAAGCGGGTGACGGAGGTGCCGATAGATGCCGTGCTGGATCAACTCTGATCCGGGCTTGGGCTCGGGACGGGCGGTGCGGTTGGCTCCCAGTTTGCGCACGCCAGCGATGCCGATGCCTGCGGCGACGGTGAACAGCAGTGCTCCAATCAGGAAACTGGTTTCGCTCTGCCATTGGCCTCGAACTCCAACGCCCAGGCCAACGACCGCGAGCATCAGGACAGACTGGAGCGGAACCCAGCCGTTGGATGAAAGGCCAATTTTCACAAGGTCCGCATGAGACGCGCGGCTTTCAACGGCAGCAAGCTGCATCTCGCGCCGGGCTGAGATACGGAATACCCAGCGCCAACCCGCGCAGAATGAGCAGCCCGCCCACGACGGCAAGGCTCACCGGGACGAAACGTTGCAGCTTGAAACGAAACGTCGTGAGCAGTCGTGGGCCGGCGAGCGACAGGCCCAGCATCATCGGCACCGTGCCCAATCCGAAGGCGAGCAGGCAGGCTGCACCATTCAGAGAGTTCCCGCTGGCTGTCGCTCCGGCGCAAGCGGCGTAAACGAGACCGCAGGGGAGCAGTCCGTTCAGCAGGCCCAGCAGAAACACGGAGCGCAGTGAACGCGTAGCCAGCAGCTTGCCCAGGCCGGATTTCAACCATCCGACCGCAGTGGTGGCCGGCAGGCCGAGCGCGAATCGGGAAGAGACGAGCAGGCTGGCCAAGATGATCACACCTGCGGCGATCGAGACCCAGCGTTGTAGCCCCGCCATTGCCAATCCTTGGCCTAACCCACCAAAAACGCCTCCCATCGCCCCATAGGTCATCATCCGACCGGCGTTGTAGAGCACGCGGCCCAGCACGAACGTGGCCTGGGAATTTTCGGTCACCGGCAGCGCCAGCGCGAGTGGCCCGCACATCCCCGCGCAGTGGGCGCTGCCCACGAACCCCAACAAAAATGCGGTCCAAAGTTCCATGCGGATTCAGGAGTGGGGCGCGATGGTCACGGATTGATCGGAGAAGAATTCCTCCCCGTTGAAAGTCCATTCCACCCGGATTTTCCAAAGGCCGGGCCGCATGGTTCGGGCATCAAACATCTGCTCGCCAGCTGAGTTGGCTGACCATTTCACGGCTCGATCCAGCGAGGCGTCCGAGGGCCGGTAGAAGGCAACTTTTCCCAAGGCTTGCGCCGCGTGAGCGATCGGGAGCGCGATCGTGAGGCACTGTTGGCGGGCGTCGTAGTTGATCCGCGCCCCGGCGGAGCGGGACTGGGTGCGGGCCTGCCGGTCGATTTGCTGCTGGTAGCGGATTTCGTGTGCGTAGTAATCGGGGCTGACCAAGTCGAGGTTCTGTCGCACCGCGACAGCCACCCAGACGGCCATGGCGGAACCAAAGAGAATGAACCATGCAAGGATGGCATACGGCCAGAGGCTGCACAGCGCGGCGGGGCTAGCGGCGTTCGTTTTCATGTTTTTCGTCTTCCTCTCGGCGGCTGATTTCGCGGGGCCCCGCAAACGCGGTGGTCACGGTTTCGAGCAGCTTGCCATGGGCATTGTAGATGCCGAGTTTGAGTTTGGTGTTTGCTTGGTGGAGTTGCGTGGGGGCGAGCTCGATCAGCACGGAGGTCTGGGCCAGCTTTGCCGCCGGCACCATGAACTCACTGCTGCCCATCACACGAACCGTGCCGGGAAGATTCTCGAGCCGCAGGGTGAGCGGGATGTCGTGCATGGTTTTGTTCACCACCTTCATCGTGTAGAGGTTTTCGATCCGGCCTTCTGCGGTAACCTGAAACAATGAACCAGGTGCGCGCAGCAGAGTCGTTTCCACATCGCAGCGCGTGAAGACGAGGTAAAGGAAGAGTGAGATCAGGCCTGTGAGCACAACCGCATACAGCGCCATGCGGGAAGTGAAGCGCTGCGGCGTGCCGTGGCTGATGTTGTTCAAGGAGGCAAAACGGACCAGTCCCCGCGGTTGCCCGACCTTGTCCATGATCATGTCGCAGGCGTCGATGCAGGCCGTGCAATTGATGCACTCCATCTGCACACCATTGCGAATGTCGATGCCCGTGGGGCACACGGCCACACACGCGCGGCAGTTGATGCAGTCGCCTTTGCCCTCGGCCTGGCGCTGGGAAAAGGTCTCGTCGCGATGCAACGGGGCGCGAGCTTCGCCCCGCTTTTGGTCATAGGCTACGAGCAGCGTGTTCTCGTCCAGCAGCGCTGACTGGAAGCGGCCATAGGGACAGATAAACGTGCAGGCCTGTTCGCGGAAGCGTGCGAAGATCGCGTAGAACAACAGCGAGAAGAGCAGCATGAAGGTCAGTACTACGACGTGGTTTCGGGGATTGTCCAACTGGATGTGCAGCAGTTGCTCGCTGCCGATGAGGTAGGCAAGCAGGGTGTTGCCCACTAGGAGGGAGGCCCCGAAGAACACGAGGTGTTTGAGGGCTTTCTTGAGGACTTTGCGGACGGTCCACGGTGCGGTGTCGAGGGTGCGTTGTTCGGCACTGTCACCCTCGATGAGGTATTCCAGTTTCCGGAAGACCATTTCCATCATCACGGTCTGGGGACAGGTCCAGCCGCACCAAAGCCGGCCAAACGCGGTCGTGAAGACCATGATGCCAGCGAAGAAAAGGAGCATCGCCACCGCGAAGATCAGGGTGTCCTGCGGCCAGAATATCTGGCCCAAAATCGAGAAGCGCCGTTCGACGATGTTGACGAGCAGGAGTGGGTTGCCTTGGATTCGAATCCACGGACCGGCGAACATGACTGCGATCAACAGCCAACTAAGGTGGGTGCGGTGCTGATACCAGAAGCCCGAGGGCTTTTTCGGATACAGCCAGCGCCGATGTCCGTCCTTGTCAGCAGTCGTGAGATGGTCCCGGTAGTCGGCCCAGTCAATTTCCTGGGCAACGGCGTGCGGAGTTTGCCCGCCGGTTTGGGGTTGGTTTTCCACAGGGGCATCCATTGAGGTGGCCTGAGAGTGAGCAAGCCGTTCGCTCACTCAAACGGACTTGGACCGGTCGGCTTGGGCGCCTGATCTTCGCGGGGTTTGGGATTTGGTGGCTTGGTGCCGCGCAAGGTGTAGATGTGGCTGGCGACCGCGTGGACTTCGCTCGGCTTGAGGATGCCGCGCCAGGTCAACATCCCCTTGTCTGGAACGCCATTGATGATGATTTTGATGTTATCCACGAAGTTCGAACCGTGAATCCAGTAGTCGTCGCACAAGTTGGGGCCGACAAGGCCACCGCCATCCGGGCGATGGCAGGGCGCGCAGTAGGTCAGGAAGACTTGTTGTCCTTGAGCTAGAACGGCCTTGTCCTGCGAGGGCGTGAGGGTGCCGATGGTGGCTTCAAACTTCGCCAGCGCGGCAGACTTGAGAGCCTCTCCGGTTTTCCATTCGGAGTCATATTCGGCCGCTTGGAGCGGCCCAGCCTTGAGGATGTGATAATACACAAGGTAGGCCGCAGCAAAGGCGATGCAGCCGTAGAAGAGCCACACCCACCAGCGCGGCAGGAGGTTGTCGAGTTCGCGGATGCCGTCGGCGTCATGCTCGAGCAGCTTGGGTTCTTGCGGGTTGTTATTCATGGGAAACTCCTTTCTGCACGGGTTGGCCGTCATCGAGCGGTAATGCCCCGATCCGGTCGGCCACGCTTTTTTTCATCCGGAGCGAGAGAACCAAGGAACCGGTGAACACGATGAAGAACAGGCAGATCGAAACCACGCCGTAGATTCCAATGCCTCCGATGTCTGTGAGCACGTTTTTGATCATGGCGGTGGTTAGTTACGGGTTTGGTTGGAAGCGTCGAGTTGGGCCGTTTTCGGGGCGATAGGGACTGCGGGCGACGGAGATGGCGTGGCCGGCGCACCGGGTGCAGCAGGTGCGGCCGGTTTCACTTTGATATCCGTGCCAAGGCGTTGAAGATATGCGACGAGAGCGATGATCTCACGGTCGGCAGGGGCGTTGGTGATGGCTCCTTGCTTGAGGTTGTCGACGATCCTTTTTTGCTGCGCTTCCAGGTTCAATTGCGCCGTGGCCTCAAAGCCGTCGGGATAGGGAACGCCGACTTTGCGCAACGTGCCGATGCGCGCTGGCAATGAGTTGGTCTCCAGTTTTTGAGAGAGCAACCACGGGTAGCGCGGCATGATGGAGCCGGGTGAGACCAAGCGAGGATCATCCATGTGATTGAAATGCCAGGCGTCGGGATATTTGCCGCCGATGCGGTGCAGGTCCGGTCCAGTGCGCTTGGAGCCCCAGAGAAACGGGTGATCGTAAACAAATTCGCCGGCCTTGGAATACTCCCCGTAACGCTCAGTCTCGCTGCGGAACGGGCGGATCATCTGTGAGTGGCAACCGACGCAGCCCTCGCGGATGTAGATGTCGCGTCCGAGCACTTCCAGCGGCGTGTAGGGTTTTACAGCGGCGATGGTCGGGACGTTCTCCTTGATGATCCACATGGGGATGAACTCGACTAGGCCGCCGATGGCCACGGCGACGAGGGCAAAGCCGGTAAGCACCATCGGCTTAGATTCGATCCAGCGGTGACCCCAGGGATGCTTTTCCTCGGGGTGTTCCGGCTGTGATTTCAATGCCGGAGCCTGAACTTCCACCTCGGGCACAAACACGCCGGCCTTTGCGGTCCGGTAGAGATTGTAAGTCATGAGGCACGCGCCCAAGAGGTAGAACGTCCCGCCGATGGCGCGGAGTTTATACATCGGGATCAACTGCAGGACTGTCTCCAGGAAGTTCGGATATTGCATGAAGCCTTCGTTCGTGAACTGCTTCCACATGAGGCCTTGGGTGATGCCGCTCCAATACATCGGGATGACGTAGAACATCATGCCCAGCAGCCCGAGCCAGAAATGCCAGTTGGCCAGTCTCATCGAGTAGAGCTTGGTGTTGTAGAGGCGCGGGAAGAGCCAGTAGAGCACCGAGAAAGTGAGAAAGCCATTCCAGCCCAGCGCAGCGGTGTGGACGTGTGCGATGGTCCAATCCGTGTAGTGCGAGAGGGCGTTGACCGACTTGATCGAGAGCATGGGCCCTTCGAGCGTGGCCATGCCGTAGGCGGTGATTGCCACGACCATGAACTTGAGCATCGGCTCCTCGCGCACTTTGTTCCATGCGCCGCGCAGCGTGAGCAGGCCGTTCAACATGCCGCCCCAGCTTGGCGCGATGAGCATGATCGAGAACGCCATGCCGAGTGATTGCGCCCAGTCCGGCAGTGCGGTGTAGAGCAAGTGATGTGGCCCGGCCCAGATATAGATGAATATGAGCGCCCAGAAGTGGATGATCGAGAGTCGGTAACTGAACACCGGACGCTCGGCTGCTTTGGGCAGGAAGTAATACATCAGGCCGAGATAGGACGTGGTGAGGAAGAACGCGACGGCGTTGTGGGCATACCACCATTGCACCAGCGCGTCCTGAACGCCGGCGTAAACAGAGTAACTCTTGAAGGCCGTCGCCGGAATCTCCAGGGAGTTGACGATGTGCAGCATCGCGACGGTGATGGCCGTGGCGATGTAGAACCAGATGGCGACGTAGAGATGTTTCTCGCGGCGCTTGAGGATGGTGCCGAACAAATTCACGGCGAAGACCACCCAGACTAGCGCGATCGCGATGTCGATGGGCCACTCGAGTTCCGCGTATTCCTTGCTCGTCGTGAGGCCGAGCGGGAGCGTCACAGCCGCGCTAACGATGATGCCCATGAACATGCCGTTGCCCACGAAGGCGAAGATGACGGCGTTGGTGTGCAGTGGTCGCAGCCGGCCAAAGGTGGTGAACTGGAGGTTGAGGTTCAGTTCCGGCCAGAAGAGTTGGCACGCGATCAGCAATCCAGCGCTGAATCCTACGAGGCCCCAGATGACGGTCGCGATCGCGAACGCGCGGACGATTCGGTTGTCGTATTTGAAAGTTTCGAGATCGGTGTTCATTTCGGTTTGGAAACAATTTTTGGGGTTGAGTCGGGCTGGCGGACGGTTTTTTCGTCGAGCAGCACGCGCATGGACGGTGTCGTGGTGTCCTCGTATTGGCCTGAGCGAACGGACCAGACGAAGGCGAATAGGAACGCGATGGCGAAGAGGATGCTCAACGGGATGAGCAGAAAGATGACGCTCATGCGGCACCTCCGGTGCGTTGAGGCTTGAGAGTTGAGAGTTGAGGGCCCGAAGTTTTCTGCCGAGCAACCTTCAACTCATCGATTTGCAATCCCCGGCCGAGCCAAGCCGTCACCCCGCTCGCAAAGGCCACTACCGACACGGAACTCAACGGCATCAGAATCGCGCAAACGATCGGCGAGAGATTTCCGCTGGCGGCGATGCTTACGCCTACAAGGTTGTAGATTGTGGAAATCAGGAACGCCGCGCGCACCGTCGTCACGGACTGCTTTGCGTAGCGCAACACTTCCGCGAGTCGGGGCATCATGGCCGCAGACGCGATGATGTCGCTGGCGGGGGAGAACGCGCTGACATGCTCGACGACGGCCACGCCGACATCGGCTTGTTTGAGAGCCCCCGCGTCGTTCAAGCCGTCGCCGACCATCATCACGCGCTTGCCCTGGCGTTGCAGTGATTTGATGAAGCCGAGCTTGTCCAACGGGCTTTGGTTGAACTGCAGATGTGCGCCGGAACCAAAAAGGTTGCGGAACCGTTCGCGCTCTTTCTCATTGTCGCCGCTCAACAGGGCGAGTTCGTAACGGACCGAGAGGTGGCGTATCAGCGCCGCGGAATTGGTCCGCAGTGCGCTGGCCAGCACGTAACAGCCGCGGTAGTGGCCATTGACTGCGACGTGGACGTGCGCGCCAACGTGGTTAATCGGGTTTGGTATTTCGAGTTTCGGTGATCCGGAGGATGGCGTTTGTTGGGTTCGGCTGCAGCACGCGACGCCGCGCGATTCGAGCCACGTGGCCGAGCCCAGCCAGATTTCCTGGCCGGCAACGTTGCCTTCAATGCCGCAGCCGGTGGTTTCGAGAAACGATCGAACCGGGTCAGGGAAGTGGTGTCGCGCAATTGCCTCACCAATCCGCACGGCGAGCGGATGTGTCGAGTGCCGGGTCATGGAGTAGAGCCATCGTTCCTCGGTTTCGGAGAGCGGCAACCCTTGCCAGCCAACTGCTCCCGCGCCGGCGGCGGTGAGCGTTCCGGTTTTATCGAAGACGATCGCATCGATCTGGGCGAGCGATTCCAGAACGTAGGGGTTTTTTAGAAACACCTGCTGTGTGCCGAGCACTCGCTGCGCCGTTCCCAGTGCAAAGGGAGCGGCCAGCGCCAGGGCGCACGGACACGCTACGATGAGGACGGCGATGAAAGCGTGGAGTGCTTTGCTCGGGCTGATAGGTGACCAGTAAATCGCCGCCCCCAGAGCGATCAAGATGATGATTTTCGTGAAGCGCTGGCTGTAGTCATTGGTGAGCGCGTTCAGGCTGGCGGCTCGATCTTTGCGAAATGCTTCCTGATTCCAGAGCGAGGTCAGGTAGCTCTGTGAAACGAGCTTCAACGTTTCCAGTTCGATCGCCCCGCCCATCTGCCGGCCACCAGCGTAAAGGTAGTCGCCAGCTCGTTTCTCGACGGGCTCCGATTCGCCGGTCACGAAGCTGTAATCAATCAGCGCGGGGCCGGAGATTAGTTTGGCGTCGGCGGGAATCAGTTCGCCGTTGCGGATGATGAGGTGGTCGCCCGTGGCGAGTTGCGCGAGCGCGATTGGTTCTTCGGACATTCCGCATTTGCGCGTAACAGAGAGGGGGAAGAACGATTTGTAGTCGCGGTCAAAGGCGAGGCGTTCAAACGTTTTTTGCTGAAAGAGCTTGCCGCACAGGAGAAAGAATACGAGCCCGCACAGTGAATCGAAGTAGCCTTCGCCGCGCCCGCTCGCAACTTCCCAAACGCTTTGGGCAAAGATGGCCGCGATGCCGCCAGAGATGGGCACGTCGATGTTCAGCAGGCGTCGCCGCAGGCTGGTCCAAGCCGAGCGGTAATAGTCCGCCGCGCTGAATCCGACGACCGGGATGGCGAGCAGGAGATTCAGCCAGCCGATGAACACGCGAAGTTGCGGGCCGATGAAGGCATCGAGTCCGAAGTAGGTGGTCAGCGAGAAGAACATCGCGTTCCCGAAGGCGAAGCCGGCGACGCCGAGTTGCAGCCAGAGCCGTCGGGTGGCGGGGTTCCCCGGTTGTGCATCGAGGTCGGCGAGGTTCAGTTTGGGCTCGTAGCCCAGCGATGTCAGGAGAACGGCGATTTCACTGAGCTTGACGCGGTCGGGGTCGAACGCGATGGCCACTTCTTTGCGCGCGAAGTTGACTTGCGACTCGCCGATGCCGGCTTTCAGCCGGAAGAGATTTTCCAGCAACCACACGCAGGCGATGCAGTGAATGGCCGGCAGCAGAAACGTCACGCGGGTGAGCGAGGCGTCTGAATAATCCACCAGCTGTGCGCGCACTTCGTGCGAGTCGAGATACGCAAACCGGTTTGGCGTTGGCGGTCGCACGATGCGCATGCCGGCGTTTTCACTAAGCTGGTAAAACTCGGCGAGACCGTTTTCCGTCAGGAGCTCAAAGACCGTAAGGCAACCAGTGCAGCAGAAGGAGTGCGTTGCCCGCCGCAGCGGGACTGCTCCGCAATGGTTGCCGCAATGAAAGCATGCCGTTGTCACGGACGAGGCTTTCGTCGCCAGCGGCTCGGAGGTGAGCTGGCGCTGGGTTGGTTCAGTTTGTTCGGTTGTCACTGACAAGTTCACGTGCTTGTGCCACGACTGGAATCTGGGGGGGCTGGTTTACCCTTGCCGAAGCCACAATGGGGCAGGGGAGGCGGCGGGGCTTTTCGGGAATTGCCGAAGCTTTTTCCGATTTTGGCATGGCTGGAGCAAAACGAGTGTATCGTGCAGTTAAGGAATGCCCCTAGGAAACGATCGGAAATGCCGCCTGATACCGGTCACCTCGCCCGCGCGTAAGCTGAGGCCATGAAAACAAACGCGTTCACAGCCACGAACGAAACCAAGACCGCCAAGGTGGTTGCCGTCCGGTTCGCGCCGGAAGTCGCCGTGAGGATCAAAGTCCGCCAGAATGTTTCGGTCGCGTGGGTGTCACATCGCCCGCTCGCTGCCACCGGCACCCCACGGCTCGGCATGAGGATGCTGCTCGCTTTGCTCATCGCATTGTTTGGCAACGCGACTACGCAACCTGCCTCTGCTGCGCTGACGAATGCATCCACTGATTTGGCGGTGTTGGTGGTGGCGGCGACGGGCCAGGACGCGGCGCTGCCGGCCATCCGGCAGGCCCTTGATTTT
>RFVF01000118.1 GCA_009922615.1 Pseudomonadota bacterium | reverse complement strand
GTTGAGCGCGGGGTGTTGGTGTTCGGTGAGTGGCACGGACGACAATGCTATGGGGTCTGTGACCAGAGCGGTCGGCTGTTTGAACTCCGCTGCCTTGATGGGGTGAGCTTCCCGGCGGTCGGCGAGTTGCAGGAACGAAAGAGCCATACGGTGAAGCATAGTCAGAAGAGCTGGCCGGTGGGCCTGCCGGAGGCTGAGTCAGCCGC
Source organism: Pseudomonadota bacterium (assembly GCA_009922615.1). Taxonomy (GTDB): domain Bacteria; phylum Verrucomicrobiota; class Verrucomicrobiia; order Limisphaerales; family SXTU01; genus SXTU01. The sequence goes on along the minus strand of RFVF01000118.1, from coordinate 11,819 downwards.
CAATCTGTTGCTAGTCGAGGGATTGCCCGACTTCATCGCCGCCCATGAGGTAATTGTCGCCAGCCAGCTCGAGGACCAGTGGGCTCCGGTAGCGATGCTCTCGGCTGGGGTGTTCATCTCGCCTGACGCCCTGCCTGGCTTCAACGGCAAGCAAGTGCTGATCTGCTTCCACAACGACGCCGATCATCAGGGCGGTCAGGCAGCGTTGAAATGGCGCAAGCAGCTTCAAGCAGCCAACTGCGACAAAGTCAGGCTGCTGGACACCCGTAAGCTGGCTGAGTTGGCGGATGGCGGGATCAAGGATCTCAACGACTATCTCCGCCTGGCCAAATCAGGCACCTACAGCCAACTGCCTCCGGTCCCAACCCTTCTCAGCAACTTTTAACCCACCAGCCATGAGCGCTATCCCCACTTCATCCTTCATCGTCAATGAACCCACCGAGTTGCAGGACTACGAGCATCTGGCCCCATCAGCGCAAGATGACGACAGGGATGAAGGCCGCGAGCAGTATCAGGAGGCAGATGAGCATCCCAGCCTGCCAGCTATCGACGGCGCGATGGATCTAGTCGCAGATGCCAACATCGTCCTGCCACCTCAGTTGATCGAGGGGGTGCTACACCAGGGGTTGAAAGGCGTCATCGGCAGCAGCAGCAAAGCGAGGAAGACGTGGATACTGTTGGATCTGGCGTTGAGTGTCGCTACTGGCACTAAATGGTGGAAGTGGAACACCATCCAGGGCCGGGTGCTGGTGGTTAACTTTGAAATCCCGAAGCCGTTTCTGAAACAGCGCATTGACGTATTGGCTAGGCGCAAGAACCTCACCGACTACAGCGAACTCGACATCTGGACGTTGAGAGGCCATGGCAGCAACTTCGATGACCTAATCAACGCGATGATTGAGCGCATCAGGGAAAGCCGCTACTCGCTCATAATCATCGACCCAATCTACAAGGGGTTGAGCGGCAAAGATGAGAATCGAGCAGGCGACATCGGGGAGTTGTGCGATCTGCTGGAATCTTTGGCTGTTGAAACCGGGGCTGCAGTCCTCTACGCCCACCATTTCAGCAAAGGAAAGCAGGCCACCAAAGACCCCATTGACCGTTTTAGTGGCTCCGGGGTGTTCGCCAGAGATGCAGACTCAATAATTGTGATGACCAAGCACGAGGTGGAGGACTGCTACACGGTCGATCTCACGTTGAGAAACCTGCCGGAGCAAGAGTCGTTTGTGGTCAGGTGGGACTATCCGGTGATGCTGATTGATGAAGCCAAGGACCCAACTAAGCTCCAGGACAGGGGTGGGGCTACGAAGAAGGCTGCCGATGATGATGTGCTGGAGTTGCTCAGAGAGAAGCCGTTGAGCCATGCAGAGTGGAAGCAGAAGACCATCCAGCAGCTCAAAGTCTCAGCCCGGACATTTGACCGACGCCGCGAGGAGCTGTCAGACGCAGGCAAGGTTGAGAAGACCGCTGACGACAAGTGGCGGGTAGTTGGTGTCGCTACGGCTGCAACGACTGCTACTGCTGCTATTGAGGAGGACGAACTCCCTGCATATCGCCGGCCACAGTCGTCAGAACCGGCAGTCCGACAGCAGTGCCAAATGCCAGCGGAGAATTCAGCTCCAAAACCCCAGGCAGTCAGTTAGTGTCAGGTGTCAAAATCCCTTTAGGGTTTGACACTGGCACTGCTGCCACTGAATTGACAACGGTGTCAGAACCAAATCAGAGGTTTTGACACTGGTGGTAGCAAGAATGAATCCGACGAGAGTTTGAACAAGGCCATTGAGTTCCCTCCACAGTTCCACATTGCCTTTGCCGTTGTAAACTGCGACTATAGCTATTGTAATAACAACAGGTAATTGGAGTCATTGCTGGCTGACAATCAACAGCAAAGACGTGGGGGTTGCTTACAGAGATGAAGATAATGGATTCAGCGGCTAGATTCACAACTAACAACAGCGATTTGATCAACCCAGCGGCGTTGTTTCAAAGCCAATCTCATCAACCGAAAGCGCAAAAATTACATCGCTCACTATGTAGTTGTATTTCTACAACCACCACAACAACAGCTACTTACATAAAGTCGATGTGGCGAATAAGGAGAATCGGGCTGGGTAGCGACCCCTGCACGTTGAGGGCCGCCAGTTGCAGCAATGACGCCCAACGGTTACTAATTGGTGAGGAGTTTAGCAACAACTGGGCTGGCTGTTGTTGTTCTTTAATGTCTAGTCAGCAACATCAACCACAATGCCCGTTATCGTTCGCCACAGGACCGCCATTGCATCGTTCAGCCACAAGCCCACCAACTACATCCAGCCCCACCGATCAATCCTGGGGCATCGTAGGGCTGAAATGAAGATTACCGACAGCCAAACACAAGAATAGACGTTGGAACTGCCTCATAAACATAGATAGCGGCCAACAAATGTATAGCTGCGTTGCCAGAATATATGAATCAGTGTTCATCGGTCTGGATTGTATTTGGACCAGCAAAGTCTCTTTAGCTTAATAACCTCCACATCTGCATAGTTCTGATCTTCCTTTTCGGCTCAATCGTCAAAAGAAACGCCTGTCCTCGCTCGTCTTGGGTTTGGAATCGAAGATTGGCGCTGGGGATTTATACCTCAATCTTCACGCGTAAGTGGCGGGAAAGAGCGTCTGTAGCTCCGCCAGCGCTCGGGTGATATTCGCATCTGAAAAGCTGCCGCGTTGCAGCTTCGGCTTCCATTCTTGGTCGTTTTCGATGATGTGCTTCACGTTCTCCATCGTGATCGGCACACCTTGCTCGATTAGGTCAAGTGCCGCGAAATCAATTGTGGCGAGGAGTTCCAACTCTTCGTTTTTCTTGAAGCGCAATTTTGAGGCAACCCAATCGACGGCTGCACAAACGGGATAATGGGAGAGATAGCGATCAATTCTGTCGATGCTGTCACCGACCACGAATCCAACAAAACTGCCGACTTTAGCTTTCTTCACATAACCATTCTTTTGAGCGATGGTTTCTGGACCCCGATAGGTAGCCCAAGGACTGTAGGGACCGGCAGCCTTCTTCAAAAAGAACTGCCCAACGTTCTCGTCTGCCCTGCGATGGGCGAAGTAAACCAGCTTGTTCTGGCGAAGGTGACCAAGCGGATATTGGGGACTGGAAATCACGCGTGTGATCTGAGCGATCAGCACGGCCTCGATGAACTCCTCTGACGCACTCCTTTGAGACGTCGATGCCGACGACGGCCCGCGCTCGGCGCTTGGGAGCCGAACGGGGCCACCGTGGTCGTCTTGTTGATTCGCCTTGAGTATGTCGCTAACGGCTTGCTGGACATTTCGCTTAACCCCTTTAAGGGCGGTTTCGTCCTCCACGCTTAGGGTAACGCGTTGAGCGAGATACCGCCCGATTTCCTCATTTGTCACTTCAGTCTCCTTGTTCGGCGCAAGCAAGCTCGCAGCAATCAGCGCCTCAACGGCATCCTGTTGAGCTTTGGCCTGTTCTGGAGTCATGGTATTGTGGTCCTTTCGTTTTTTGGGATCAGCGCACTAAACTTTTCACCAATCTGTCTGCGAGCGCTCTTAACGCTGGCTACAGAGGGTCGCTCGCCTGATTTCCCGATTTCTTCTGCTACCTCAGCATCAGTAACATCCCCACAATGGAGCGCGATCACTTCGGCAACCTTCCGTTGCAACCTGGGCAGGCTCCCAACCAGCATCCTGAACTGGCGCATGATCTCGTTCGCAGAGGCCTCGTCCACCGCCGTGCGCCATTCTGCAGCGATGCCTGGTGCTGCACTTAATTTCTGAGCAATTTGCACGGTCAACTCTTCGTCAATGAGGCTCTCGGATTCCGAGTCCTTTTGGTGCTCCGTGTCCTCGGGATTCGGTTCAGCTTTCCGCTTCTGTGCCTGCTTGTGGCGTAGCCTGTCGATGGCCTCGCACCGTGCCATCCGGAACAACAGCGTTGGCAATGAACCATCCAGGGTGAACTTGCCGACCTGGACTCTTCTGGCCAATTCACAAAACACCTCGCTCACCACCGTCGCAAGCTCATCACTGTCGAGCGTTGGGGCTATGCTTTCACGCACGTAGGAAGCCAATGGGGCGGCGTAACGCTCATACGCTAAGAGGATGGCATCCTCTTGGGATTGCTCGCTCCCAAGCAATCCGGTTTTGATCGCATCGTCGTTTTCGACCTCAATTCTCACATGGACGGTTCTCAGTGAACTGAACGGCGTCTTGCCTCTTGGATACTCGTAAACGGAGGCGAAGTGGATCAAAAATAGTTTGAGAAACTTTTTGCTCCTTAGGCGATCCGACTGCGAGTTCCAGATTACAGACCGGATGGTCCGGTCAGAATCATCCAAACTATGCAGACTGTTTCACATCCAGAGGGCCGAATCGGGAATTCGGCAGAACATGCGGCCAGTTGCAGCCCCGCGCCGAAGTGGGCTGCCCTGATTGATGACACACCAATCCCTGTGCCACAGCGCGAAGTCCGCGTCAGCGTGCTGCTGTTCCAGGCCAGTGCGAGTCCGGGACATGTCCTGGTTCGCGACCATGGCGGCGAGCAGGATGTCCCGCTCGCCGAAGACGAGGTCGTGAACTTGGAGCAAGGCAACGTGTTCTACCTCGTTCCGGCCTGCGACGTGCCAGCTAGGTGCCACTGCACCAAACCAGCAAAACTTGCCCTGTTCGTGGATGACAGACCGGAGATCACCCTGAATCCGAATCAGACGGGCAAGTCGATCCGCGAACTGTTCAGCCTGACAGACCAGGTCAACTTGTTGCGGGATGTTGAATCGCCACACGACGAGCCAGTTGGACTCACCGATCCTGTCCCGTTTGGACGTGGCCCCGTGTTCATCACTCGACGCCAGCACACGCAGTTCAAAATCATCGTGAACAGCAAGCCGTTCACCGAAGCCGATGGAGTGAAACGACGGATGACGGGGCGTCAAATTGCTGGTCTGGTCAGTGACAACCCGGACTCCACTGAGGTCTTCCTTCTGGAGAAGGGGAAATCCAAGCCGGTGCCCCTCGCCATGGAAATCCAAGTCAAGGATTGCGACGAGTTCCGCGTAATTCGCAACAATGTTTGCGGCGGCTTTGAGCCATCACGCATCCAGAAGGAACTGGAGCGGTTGAAACAGGGCGGCTGCCGGGCCGATTTCTTCCTACAGCCTCTTCCCGTTGTGATTTATCGCGATGTGCCCGCGCGACCGGGATACGCGCATCTCCAAGCAACCGATGTGTTGGTGCTCGTTCCGGGCGGCTATCCCGGCCAGCCTTTAGACGGCGCACACCTACCGGAGGGCTCCCCGTTGCTGGGCCGGGTTGCTGGATCACCGCAGGGTGTAATTGTCGCCGCTGATGGGCGGCGGTGGCAGCTTGTGAGCTACCATCCGCACAACGGTGGTGGTGGGCCAGCATGGAATAAGGATCGCCACGGGTTTCACACGTATTTGGATGAACTCCTCTGCTGGATTCATCGCGCCAACAACTGAACTTGGCCAATTTATGGGTAAAATCATCGAATACCGCGCCGTGATGGGAGACCATCCCGATCAATTGACCCATTGCGTCAATTCGCTGTTGAAGGAGGGCTTTCAGCCACTTGGGGGCATCTGTGCTACGAACAAGGAGGATCAGCCTTATGTTCTGCAAGCCATGGTGAAATACCAGGAGCTGTCCAACTGACCACCGCATCATGGACCCATCCCCAAACTCCAAACTCTGCCTCTTTCGCATCACGGCTGGCGACCGGGAGAGATTGAACGCCCTGGTCTTCAAACGATATCCCTATCGCGAGTGGGGAAGCTTCTTCCGGTTTGGCTATCGGATTACGGATTGGGGTATCCACGTCAGCTTTGTGGACACCCTGGGACCCGGACCCGGCGATTTGAAACGTAACAGTGTGATCGTGGAATTTGATCCCGGCTACATCTTGCGGGCTCAGCTTGCACTCGCCGAGACGGAGCTTGGGATCGGTGTCATCCACTCACACCCACGAAGCTGTAGCACATTCGCGAGTTCGCTGGATGAGGACATGGATGGTTATTTCTCTCGGGAGTTCGCCACCTACGGCACGGGCAGGCCGTATGTGAGTCTTCGAGTGGCGCAGAATGCCAACCGCGAGTTCGTGTTCAGTGGGGAGGCGTGGGTCAACGGCGCTCAGATACCGGTGGCTGAGTGGCTCACCGTCGGGGATGAACTCCAGCGTGAATGGGCGGAACCGGAAGCCCACCGAAGTATCGAGGGGCAGAGCTTCAGCCAGGATGAACGCACCGAGCGGCATGCCGAGCTTATTGGCGAACGCGTAGGCCGACTCAAGAGCGCGGCGGTTGCTGTAATCGGTTGTGGAGGTCTCGGTTCGCCAGTCGTTCATGTCCTAGTGCGCGCTGGAGTGCGACGGTTTGTCTTGGTTGACCCCGATCATTTCTCACCTTCGAACTATGAGCGAATGCACGGTAGCAACTGGCGCGACTTGGAGGCGAAGCCGCTGAAGATTGAGATCCTCCGACGGCTGATCCTTGAAATCGAACCGATGGCGGAGGTTGTGACCCTGTGTGGAAACGTGCTGGACGCAGCCGTGCTCGACGAGATTCTGCGGTGTGACCTGGTGCTGGGATGCACCGATAGCCAGCACAGCCGAGCGGCACTGGGAGACTATGCAAATCACTATCTCCTGCCCTGCATTGACGCCGCAGTGCTGTTACGAGCGAAAGGAGGCAGAATCACGGAGCAAGTAGGCGAATTAGCCCGCTACACAGCCGATGAACCGTGCCCGTGGTGCTTAGGGCGGATCAACCAGAAAGCCCTGGCCTACGAGTTGATGACCGTCGAGGAGCGCGAGCAACGGGCACTCGCGGCAGCGGAAGCGATTCAGCGCGGGGTTGATGGGACGCAATACTGGGGCGGCAAACCACCACGCGAACGCACGGTTGGCTACATGACAACGACCGTAGGGGCGATCCAAGCCGGTTATGCCGAAGGCTGGATCAGTGGTGCGTCGAAGATGCCACACCAACGCCTTCAGTTTGATCTGGGGATGCCGCTGCTTGGGGTGGTTCCGGTCGAGAAGCAACGAAGACCCGAGTGTTCATGCAATCGGACGAAAGGATGGGGTGATGGAGCGCGTTCCGATAGGAGCGTCAGCATGCCGATCCACTGGCCGAAGCTTGGTGGCCATTGACGGGCCAGACGACTACTTGCCAGTTTCAACAGCAGCAGCGGACTTCTTCTTCGCCCATCTCCCCTTCTGAGCTGCTTTGATGGCAGCCCTACCAGCAGCGCTCATCTTCCGCTTCTTCTTGGGGGCTGGGGCTGACGGAGTGGTAGGAGCGGCTTTCCCCCTAATCTTCGCCCACCTAGCCTTCTGAGCCGCAGCCATCTTCGCTTTGGTGGCAGCACTGAAGGTCCGTCTGCCGCCTCGTGTAGCGGTAGAAACAACCGCCACTGGAACTTCGCCGCCGAGGACCTGGTTGATCGCGTTCAACCGGCCTTCGATCTTCGCCTTCTCGTTGACGAGGGCGGTTTTCATCGCGAGGTATTTGTCTAGGTCAGATTTCATGCAACGAGCGTAGGCGACCGGTGGCGACAATTACAAGGCTCTCAGACCAGTGAAGATTGAACATTCACCGTCCCGTTTAGTCCGAAACTCCCTATGAAGTTGAAGAGCCGAATTGCTGCACCCACCATCGCCACCGGCCAGGTCTGGCGGTTGAACGATGAGGTCACCTGCCACATCGGGGAAGTTGGCAAGCGGCTGGTCCACTACAAGATGTTCAAAGGAAAGCCGGTCCGCATCCCCTCCACCCTCGGCAACCTGGAAGTGTTGGCGAAGCATCTGAAAGCGAAAAAGGCCGTGTTGGTGCAAGGATAGTGGATTGCAGAAACGTAGAGCGCGGCGATGGGAACACTTTCGGGCGGGCAGCTTCGAGTTTTACCTTCGGATGGTAGTGGGCATCTCCTGCCCTGCCTCGAAGCCTGCCCGCCCATCCTGCTGATTCCAAATTCGAGCGCTGGTCGTTTATTCTGTAAATGGAACGCAGTCTCGGCACGTCGGAGGCTCATGGCCGGATTGAAACAATCAGCGGAGCGCAGACACTACCCCGTTTCAGCGGTGACGGTTTTGGTCATCGTCTCAGTGATGGCTTTAAGGGTGATTCAATGGCTGCCGGCTGAACTGACGGTTTCCAAATCAGCCGCCGTTGCACCCTCAACAGCGAGCCAGCCCAGTTTGTTCGACACGTTGCTGGCCTTGCACCCGACCCTTCCCGCTGCCCACGAGGCAGTCATTGATGCGTTCAGCAGGTTAAAAGCATCGCTGCGGCCTGAACCTCCACCGATTACCAGCGCACCAGTGCTATACATGTTCCATGAGCCGACCGGGGACTTCGTGCCAGTCGTTAGAAATTGAATCAACGCTGAGAGTCCGAGGTAGGTTATTGTTGCCAACGCAGCAACAGCGGCACCGGCAAGCTCACTGAATGGCGTGACTCCCCGATGCTCACCAAAGATTTCATCAAAGTAGACCAGACCAACGGCATTGTAGCTGCCAACCGCCATTGGTATCGCCTGAAACTGCGTGGTTATTTGGAAAACCGGGACGTGTGGGTCTGAGAAAATCCACCAGGCGTTCGTTCAGCGGGCATCCTTCAGGCCGAAGATGATTCGGCGTCAGGAAAACACGTCGCTGATGGGCAGCTTCAACCGCTTCAGAATCTCCTCCAGCTTCCCCAGCGTGACGCTCTGGCTGGCGTGTTCGAGCCGGAACAGCGTTGACGGTGCAATGCCGAGCTTTCTGGCGAACTGGGAGTAGGTCAGGTCTCCGCGCTGCTGGCGGAGGAAGCGTGCGAACTGCTGGTCGAACGACTTGGCCACGCTCGGCACTTTGCGGAGGCTTACGTTCCGTATGTGGAATATCTGCTTGCATTGTTCCGGGGACGGAATAGAAACGCCTCATGCCTGCCCGGGGTGGAACTTTCATCTGGACAATGCTGGCGATGCTGGCCGGTGGGTCCATCGTTTGCGCTGCCCCGGCCGGGTTGACGCACGAGGCCAGCGGGTTGCGGTTTCCGGATTCCATCGAAGGCAAGTGGCAGCGCTATTCTCAATCCCTGTCCGGCAGGACCGCCACGGTGGAGTATCGCTCGCGAAACGGATGGCAGGTCAACGTCACCGTGAAGCCTGCCCCAGACGGAGCGCATGGCCCCAGCAAACTGGACGGAGATGCCAGCAGTGACGCGACGCCTGCCTTTCGTCGGGAACTTGAAGCAAGCGTCCAAGCGTTGAGCAACGGGTTGGCGAACCCGAAAACCGTTTCCTCACAGCGTTTTCGAGTAGCACCCCAGCAGAAGGGTGTCATCGGGATGAAGGTCGTCGTCAACGGTCACCTCAACGATCAGCCCACGAGCCGGGAAGTTCTGTTGCTGGAGCGCAACGGATACTTCGTGGCGTTCACCGTCGAGTATCCGGAGAAACAATGGTCGGGGGCTGGGCTGGGCTACACTGACGTCGCTCACTTTGTCGGTTGGCCTTCACCCAATGAAGCCACTTTGCCTTTCAAGAAATGAAGCCACATCAACCCGCATCCACATGAGACAATCTCGTTCACCAAGATCCATTCACTTTCCACACGCGGGGATTGTCGGCCTCGCCTTCTGCTTGCTCGCCAACTTCACCGATGCTGCAGAACGCACGGCAGATGGAAAGCTGGTGGCCGAGACTCGCACGACCGGTTTTGAAAGCTACTACGCGGCGGTGAAGCAGAGTTCGATGTTGACCAAACAGGCGATGGCGCGGCCATTGACCGCGCGAGAGCATTTCGATCTGAGCCTGAGCTTGTTCGGGACTGGCAGATTCGCGGAAGCGGCAATGACCGCGCAACTCGGCATGGGACAGGCCAAGGATGATATGGAGCGGGCAGCGTTCTTCGGTGTCATTGCCCAGAGTCGTGGCGCACTTGGCAACTATCAAGAGGCAGCCCAGGCCGCGCTGGAAGGTCATCGTTTGAATCCGCACTCTAAGGAGCTGGCCACCATGCGCGTTACCTACTTCAAGAAGACTGGAAATGGGGCCCAGCTTGCTGCTGCGGAGGATGCCCTTAGCGGCATGATGGAGGGCGAACCAGTGAGCTTACCGATTCTTGTTGGAGCAGGGTTGGCCGCGAAATGGGTATGGAATTATCGTAAGGAGATCATGGTCGTGCTACATATTGTCGGTCCCCCCATCGTGGAGCACGCAAAGGAGCGTTGGCCCCAACAGAAAGAGGCGATTGAAGCCGTAATCCTGACCTTGAAGACCATGTGGACGGTCGCGGAAAAGATTGAAAGTGCAACGCCAGCAACCCGCTAAACAATCATGCGAAACCTCCTCTTTGCAGCCCTGGCTCTGGCGACCGCCTCCTCCGTTACGGCCCAAGGCCAGCAGTATGTGCAACGGCTCTACACTGAGTTCGGCTGGGAAACATCCACGCCGCTGCGTCGGCTGGCCTTCAAGCGCGAGACTAGGACCGGCTCGTTCTGGATCGCATCAGTCAATGGGGAGAAGCACATTGTCACCGCTGGACACAACCTGGGGCTGATGAACGGCCGTCTTGCAATCGCGCCGCAAGATGCCAGCAAAGTTTTCGGCACCTACGCTGAGACACTGCTGGGACGCTACGCTTACGGAGTCAGCAGCGTTGGTTTGCCCAACAGCAAGGCCGACTGGGTGGCGCTCAAGCCGGAACATCCGTCCGTGTTGGAAAGATCCCGCGCGTTCACCTTGGCGGAGAAGTCACCGGAGATCGGGGACCGCGTGCAGGTGTGGGGATTCGCGGGGCAACCGCATCCCAAGAACTTGTCCTTCACCGTGGTTGATGTCAGCGAGGGCAAAGATTTCCTGACCCTCAACGACCGCCTTCCCCCAGGCTATTCGGGTGGCGTGGTGCTCAACGAAAAAGGCGAGGCGGTGGCGGTCGCGGTTGCCACCAAGGCGGAGCATTCGTCCGCATTGATCCTCAACCCCGCCGCCTTCAAGGCTCTAACTTGGAAGCCCATTCAACAGATTCACGGGACCGCAAACATTCCGGCGGAGGATCAACAGGCGTTCCAGCAACTTCTCGACAAGTATGACCGGGACACGAACGGCTACCTTGACGACGATGAACGTGAAAGAATGCCTCCAGACGACAGGGATAAGCTCAAGCGGTTGGAACAGCGTCTGCCCCGGCCCCTCTCCTGACTTTTGAGAAACAGCGCTGCTGAAACCCATCACCACATGAAGGCTGGAATTGCTGGACTTTGGCTGCTGCTCACTGTTCTGAACCTGAAAGTTGAGGTTCAGGCCGCCGACATTGACTCCATTCGGGAGCCGGTGATCCGTCCCAACGAGGAAACTGTCAGGCGCTGGCTCTACAACATTGAAATCGTGGTTGAGAAGCGCACTTTCTGGGCCGACCGCAAGGCCAAAATCGAGCCATCGAAGATACTGAACATGACGACCTCAGGAGGCTCCATCTACCAGAAGCCCCCTCCCTTGGCCAACTACGCCATCACCACGCGCACCTTCGAATATCCCGACGGCAAGGGAAAGACGAACAAGTATGTCGTGGTGATCGAGTATGAATGGTCGGCCAGCCTCACCGGCATTGAGCGGAAATTTCTGAAAATCGCCAGCATCATCGGCCCTTGATCCTCCCCTCCCCGGCCTGATGGGTTGAGTCCTTTAGTGGTATAACAATTGGATAACCACACCGTTTAGCGTTTCAACGCTCAACGGTTCCCCCCAAACCCCCGAAGACGCTGCCCCGTCCCTCTCCCTGACCGGAGGGGTGACGGGTGTGGCGTCTT
>RFVF01000117.1 GCA_009922615.1 Pseudomonadota bacterium | reverse complement strand
CGTGCGGAGGGCATCCGGACGGACGGGTTTGGGGAGATAATCATCCATCCCGGCCGCGATGCAGCGCTCTCGGTCGCCCACCATCGCGTTTGCCGTCATCGCGATGATGATGTGCTTCTGCATACGCGCGCCACCAGTCATCTGCTCGAACTCGCGGATGCGGCGCGTTGCTTGCAGGCCGTCCATTTCAGGCATCTGCACATCCATCAGAATCACGTCGTAAGGCCGCGTGGACACCGCCGCCACCGCCTCAGCACCGTTGTGCGCGACATCGGCAAGATAACCAAATTGCTGGAGTAATCGCAGCGCGACTTTTTGGTTCACCGCGTTGTCTTCGGCGAGGAGGAAACGCAGCGGATACCGGTCGGCCAAGGTGCCTTCCGGGGGCTTCGCCGCCGGTTTGGCTTCGCTCGGCGCGCCGCTCACAGCCTTGAGCAAGGCGTCGCGCAGTTGCCCGTGTTTGACGGGCTTGGACAGGCATGCGGCGAAGTTTCCGCCGGTCGTTTCCAAGTCATCCTTGCGATCCGCCAACGAAGTCAGCAGCACCATCGGCACCTTCTCGAGCCCGGCGAAGCGCCGGATTTCCTGCCCGAGCAATACGCCGTTGCGGTCCGCCAACTGGCGGTCGATCACCGCGAGCTGGAAGCGCCCGCCGCCTTGAATCCACTCGATCGCCTCGCCGGCGCTGCCGGCCTCCTTCACACTCAGTCCCCAGCGCGCGAACTGGGTGGCCAGTGCGTGACGCTGCGTCATACTCTTGTCCACGAGCAGAATCTTCACGCCCTGCAACTGCGGCGGCGTCTCGGAGGCGCGCCCCGGGGCGGGCAGCACCGAAAGCGTGAAATGAAATGTCGATCCCTTGCCAGCCGTGCTGGACACCCACATGGTGCCGCCCATCAACTGCGCGAGATTTTTGCTGATGGCCAGCCCGAGCCCGGTGCCGCCGTAATGCCGCGTGGTCGAGGAATCGACCTGGCTGAACGACTGGAACAACTGGTCCAGCTTGTTCTCCGGAATGCCGATGCCCGTGTCCCGCACGGAGAATTGCAACAGCACTGGCAGTCCGTAGTTTGCCGTTGGCGCTGTGGTGCCCTCTTCGCCCTTCGCGTGCATAACATGCACAGCCACTTCGCCCTTGTGCGTAAATTTGACCGCGTTGCCGATGAGGTTGACGAGAATCTGCCGGGCCCGCGAGGCATCGCCCACGACCATCTCCGGCACGTCGTCATCCATGTGGCTGACGAGGTCCAACCCCTTCTGCGCGGCGTTGGCAGCGAGGAGATCGAGCGAATCCTCCACACACTCGCGGAGGTTGAAGGGCTGCGTCTCAAGCGTCAGCTTGCCGGACTCTATTTTGGAAAAATCGAGGATGTCGTTGATGACGGCCAGCAGCGCATTGCCCGAGTTGCGGATCGTCTCGGTAAACTCACGTTGCTCCGCCGTAAGCTGCGTCTCCAGCAGCAACCCCGTCATCGCGATCACGCCGTTCATGGGCGTGCGGATTTCGTGGCTCATGTTGGCCAGAAACTCCGACTTCGCGCGCACCGCCGCCTCGGCGGCGAGGCGCGCGTCGTCCAGCTCCCGGTTGGCCCGCGTCAGTTCCTTCTGAAGCCGGTTGGTGGCCAACGTCGAATTCACCCGTGCCCGCAGCTCGGCGATGTCGAAGGGTTTGGTAATGTAATCCACCGCGCCCTGGCGAAATGCCTGGACCTTCTCCGCCGTGGAGCTGCGGCCCGTGAGCAGAATCACCGGCGCGGGCGAGATGTCCGGGTGCTCCTTCAGCTGTTTAAGGATATCAAACCCCTCCATGTCGGGCAGCCCCAGATCCAGCAGCACCAAGTCGAACTTGTTCTCCTTCGCCAGCGCAATGCCCGTCGCCCCATCGAAGGCCGAGGTCACCCGCACCTTGTTCTCCAACAGACAACTCACGACCGTCTCCTGCATGTTCAGGTCGTCATCGATGAAGAGAACCTTGAATTCCAGATCGTTCATGCGTGGCGCTTCGGGGCTGTCACAGGCCCGAGGCTAAAGCACAGTCGCGCGCTGATTCCAGCGCATTTTTCCTCGTCAGAATTATGCGTCCGCGATTTCATCTGGACCGATGAGCACCCCGACTGTGTTGAAACCGGAGGAACTGAAACCCGCCGCCGAGCTTTGCACCCGCGCGTTGGAGCAACTTGATCGCATCCTGCTCGGCCGCTCCGACGTGCACCGGTTGGTGCTCATTGGCATCCTGAGCCGCGGCCACATCCTGCTCGAAGGCCTGCCCGGACTCGGCAAGACCGCACTGATCCGCACGCTGGGTCGCATCCTCCAGCTCGACTTCAAGCGCGTGCAGTTCACGCCCGACCTCATGCCCGGCGACGTCCTCGGCACGCACATCCTGCAGGACACGGTCAGTGGCAAGCGCGAGATGACCTTCCAGCCCGGCCCTGTGTTCACCAACATCCTCCTCGCCGACGAGATCAACCGCGCCTCGCCCAAGACCCAGTCTGCGCTCCTCGAAACCATGCAGGAAAGTTGCGTCACCCTCTTGGGCGTCACACGCAAACTGCCGCAGCCCTTCTTCGTCCTCGCCAGCCAAAACCCCATCGAGCTCGAAGGCACCTATCCGCTGCCCGAGGCGCAGTTGGATCGCTTCCTCTTCCGCCTGCTGTTCAATCACGTGGATGCCGACGTGCTCGCGCGCATCATCAGCGAGCGGCGGCGCGGTGAGTTGCCGGAGCCAACGTGGCAGATGGAAAAGGGCCAGCTCGAACACCTCTTCGCCATCATGGATCGCATCTTCATGCCCGCCCCCGTCGCCCGTTACGTGGCCCGGCTCGTCGCAGCCACGCACCGCGGCGCAGCGGAGGCGACCGATGCCGTGAACAAATACGTGAACTACGGCGCTTCACCGCGCGCGGCCATCGCCATCGCCGAGGCGGCGCGCGCCCACGCGCTGGTCGCGGGCCGGCCCACGGCCGGCTTCGAAGACGTGAAAGCCATCGCGCCCGCCGTGCTGAACCACCGCATTCTCCTCAATTACCAGGCCCGCTTCGACAAGACCGACACCACCACTGTGGTAAGCGAGCTGCTCGCCAAGCTGGACGAGACCGGCCTCAAACTTCCCACCGACGTGGCGCTTGAACCGGCGGCGTGAGGACTCAGGCGAACACCCGCTTGAGATACTCGATGCTCTTGGTCGCAATGACCTCCGGGCCTTCAGTGAAGTCGAAGACCTCGACCGAAACGTAGCCATTGTAGCCCACTTCCTTCAGCGCTCCAGCGATGGGCGTGAAATCCACCGCACCGAACCCCGGTCCCTTGAGATTCACGTCGTTCGCGTGGAAATAGGCGAAGTTGCCCTGACTCTCGCGGATGATCTGCGGAATGGGCTTGGCTTCGGAGGACATCGCTTTCACATCGAGAATGATCTTGAAGTTCGGCGAATGGAGCTGCTGGGTGAAACGGATGCCCTCTGACGCAGTGTTGATGAAGTTGGTTTCGCTGGGCGCGAGCGGCTCGAAGCAAATCGTCACCCCCCGGTCCTCCGCCCGCTTCACCGCGTCGCGAAAGACGTCCGTGGCCCAACTCCACGCCTGGTCGAAGGTCACGCCCGTCATCACGTTGCGCTGTTTGGGTGAGCCAACGACGATGATCTTCCCGCCGAAGTCCGCGCAGCAATCCACGAGGTCGTAGAAATACCGCGCCGTCTTAGCCCGCACGGCAGCCTCCGGGCTTGTGAGATACATGCCCTCGGCCTTCACCAGCACCCAGTGAATGCCCGAGATGGCGATACCCGCCCGCGCCGCCGCATCCTTGATGCGTGTGCGCTCGGCGGCGGAGATTTCGGTGACATAATTGCAAAGCGTGAAGGGTGCGACCTCGACGGCGTCGTAGCCGGCCTTGGCCGCATAGGCGAACGTCTCCTCGATTTTCCACCCTTGGAAGATTTCGTTGCAGATGCCGAATTTCATGAGTGCGATTAAGCCTGAAAGCACGCGACCAAGCCAAGCCAATGTCGCGCGCGGGCCGCGCAGAGAGTCCCCGTCAGTTCAGGCCCGAAACAACTCGGCTGCGTTTTGGCCGCCGGCGAGATTACGTCCGCCCGCGTAGATCGCCTCCAACTCGCGACCATTCCACCGCCGCAGCCGGTAAAGCGTGGCAAAGGTAAAATCCGGAACTGCTCCGCCTTGGCCTCCCACAAGCTCCCCGCCGCGCCGGACATTGTCCATCATCCAAGCCGGCAGCGTGAGATGGTAAGGGTTCCGCTGCACTTCCCCGACGTGGAACGTCAACGCGGTAATGAGGTCCGCGAGATCGGGTGTGCTGATCTCCACCATCAAATTCGGCGACGCCATCGCGCCCCAAAACTCCGTCTCCACGGCCATGGTGCGGAAATCCGCTGGCAAGGTGCGCAATGCATCCATCACCAGATGATGCGTTCCGATGTGCGAGCTGTTCCAGTCCGCCTCATGCGGAAAGAAGATTGCTGCGGGCCGATGCCGCAGCAGAATTTGCGCGATGATCTGCACCGATGCGGCCCAGTGTGCCCGGTCCCGCTCGCGCGTCGCGAGGTTCACCTTCTCCAAGCCGCCCCGCTGCGTCGGCACCAGACCGAAGCCAATGCAATCACAGCACGCCTGAAGCTCCGCCCAACGTCCGGCCTGTCGCACCTTGTTGCTTCCCTGCGTGACAGCGACATTGATCACGTTCCACTTCGCCTCGCGCAGCAACCGCAACGCAAGGCCGCCGATGATAACCTCGTCATCAGGATGCGGGGAAAAGATTAACGCGACGGGCGCATCCGGCGCGACTTCCGGACGGGGACAACGCGGAAATCCACCGAGAGGCCAAGCCCTGCCGGCCTTGGCCAGACGCGCATATTCGGAAACGAAGTGCAGATACGGATTCATGACGAGTCGCCGAAGGCTAACGGCCGACCGGGCCGCGCGGCAACTCTGGAACTCCCACCACGAGGCCATTTCGGTGACGAGCCGTATTGCTGGAGTGTTGGGACATAACGGCCAAGTCCGCGCTTGCCAAAGGCAGGGTCCCCCGGCAGTTTACGCCGCGCTGCGTGGTTAGCTCAGTGGTAGAGCACTACCTTGACACGGTAGGGGTCGCAGGTTCGAACCCTGCACCGCGCACCATCTTCAAAAGGTCTACGAGACTCCCTTGTCCCCTTAGCGAGCGCGGCGTCTAGCCGCTCGCGAAGGACTTCGTTGATTAGTTCCGCCACGTTCATCCCGATATGAACAGCAAAGACCAGCGCTTTCGGCCCGAAGTCTGGTCAAGGGAGCTACGCCCGCCCGGGATCGGCCTGACGGGTGAGAGGCACGCGGCGCGGGCATTCTCGGCGTGTCCCAAGGCGGCGCGGACACTTGCCGCAAGTGCCCGTTAAAAAATCCGATGGACACACGACCCGGGCACCAACATCCGAGCCAGTTCCCCGCGTGTTAAAAGTCGGAGAAGATCGATCCGATCTCGGCGTTGGTCTTCGACATCGAGTGGCTCTCGGTGAGGGCCGGACAGCAAGCCTCAACGGGTTCTCAAGCGCCGCGTCCGGCTTGGCTGGACGCGATGCTTTGCTTCAGCGGCGGAAGATTAGCCGGGCGCGGGCGGGGAGCTGTTCGATCACCAGCGTGGTGCCGGATTGTGCGGTCTTGAGTCCCTCGGGCGTGGTGCTCTGGAGCTGCCAGCCGACTGGGATGTTCAAGGGAAGGCCGTTGAGCGGTTGTGGCGCGGCGAGGGTGACGGCGGCGAAGTTGGCGGAGAGCTCCACGTCCACGGCGACTTCGTTGCGCGCGGCCCACCAACTGGCGAATTCGTTCACTGTGCCAAACCACGCGACCGGTTTCAGCGCGGTGACGAAATCGCGCTCGAACTGGAGCTTGTGCCCCGTGATGTCCGGGTGGATGAGCACATTCATCAAGCCGCCGTAGCGGGCCAACTCACGCGCCACGTCCAGCGCGGCCTGCACGCGTTCGCCGAGCGGCGGTTTTTCTTCATCCTCGATGGTCACGGGAAACTCAAAGATCGGCGTCTCAGCAACCAGCCCGCGGTCGTAGTTGAGTTGGAAGGGTAAGTGCGTGAGCGAATTGTTGGCGGTGACAGAGGAGCTGTGGCGGTAGCCGGTGGCGACGAGCGCCTGCGGGAGCGAGTAGGGGTTGCTCAAGTGGCCGGGCCGGAAGGAGACGATTTCCTGGCCGCAAAATTGTTCGAGCAGGAATTTGCTCACGCGCATTTCGCCTAGCACGGAGCCGCCGACCGTCAGGATTGGCGTGCGCACGAACGGCTGGTAGTCGGGATAGCGTTCGGTGCCGGTGCCGAGGGGCAGGCGGGAAAAAACTTTCGAGTGACAGACCGTGTGACTGGCGAGTTCGTGGCCAAGCGCACGAAGGCGTTTCAGAACCGGCGGTGCGGTGTCGTTGAAGAAAGCCAAATCGTTGAAGTCGCGGAGGTATTTGACCTGGGTGAAATACGTCGCGCGAACGCCGACGCCAGTCTCGAACTCGGCGTAAGCCAGCGCGTTGGTGAGTGAACGATGGTAGTCCACGTCGTGCGTAATGAGCACGGGTAGTTGGCGGCCAAAGGGGACGGTGCCCAGCGTCAACGGGGCCGGGGAGGCGGCCGTATAAAGTTCCTTCAACAGGCGCAGCAGCACATCGAGCGATGGCTCGAACTGGTTAACGTAGGCGCGCGCGATGCCTTCCTCACGGTTGTTATAGCCGAGCGCGAGCAGGTAGCCCGGATCGAACCCGAAGGCACAGGCGTAGCCAGCTTCCCATTGTTTTAGTAGGATCGCTGCTGAACCGTCTTCATAGATGGCCAGCGGCGGCGCACTTGGCTGGGTATAATGATACTTGCCGGCGATCGCGGCGGGAGCCTGTGGGGACGCCACGCGGAAGACGCGTTCGCGCGGATGGGTGAAGCCCGCCGTGAGCGCGTGCGATGCGGGAAAACCGATTTCGTAATGCTGCTGCGAAGGCACAGCTGCAACGAAACCGAAGATCTCCTCGAATCCCCCGCCGAGCACGTTGGCCGCGATGAGTGTGCCGCGCGTGCGCGGGTGCGCCGCCAGCGCGCGGAGCTCCGGAGCGGTGAAACTGTTGCCGGCCAGGCGGGGATAAACCAGCACGACGCGGTGCGCCAGGGCCTGCGCTGGTTGCGGCGTCATCACAAACGGCACGCCGATGCTGCGCAGGCCGTGGGCAAGACCGAGCCACGCGGAGTTCGTGTCGGTGAGCAGCACGGCCAGGCGGTTGGTGCCGCCGGTGCCGTAGCGTTGCCACTCTGCCGGGACTGCGCTGGGAACTTGCGAAACGTGCGTTGGGCCTTGCACGCCGGGAAAACGGTGCAACTCGATGGCCGGAGCCGCGGCGGGTAAGTTTTTTTTGACCGTTCCGGTCGCCGGCACGGGAGCGGGCTCCGGCTGGCGCAGCGAGCGCGAGGCCTGCCGAGCCGTCCACGCCATCAGCGCGAGCGCCACGGCGCCAGCGAACGTGAAGTAAACCCAGTTGCGTTTCACGCGGCGGCAGTCGGAGTTTGAGTGAGCGTCTCGGGCACGACGACCTCAGTTAACAGGGTGAGCGGTCGTGCGTCGAGCCGTCCTCACTGGGTTGATACGCGCGCTCCTGCCGGAAGCGAGGTTGAAGTCATGGTCGATTCAAGCTTAGCATCGCCGCCTCGACTCGAACCGAACGGCGCAATGAACAAACTTATCTCGACGGTCCTCTGGCTCACGGTCGCCGCCCTTGGCGCGGGGGCTTACGCCACCATCGCGCTCAAACGCGGCGAGCCGCTCAACTCGATCTACCTTCTCGTCGCCGCGCTCTGCACCTACGCCATCGGCTTCCGGTTCTACTCCAAGTGGATCGCCGCCAAGGTCATGATGCTCGATGACCGTCGCGCGACACCGTGCGAGGTCCACGAGGACGGCCACGACTTCGTGAAGACCAACAAGTGGATCGTCTTCGGCCACCACTTCGCGGCCATCTCCGGACCGGGACCATTAGTCGGCCCCGTGCTGGCGGCGCAGTTCGGCTACCTGCCGGGCACACTGTGGATTCTCACTGGGGTGGTGCTGGGCGGCGCGGTGCAGGACTTCGTAATTCTCTTCTGCTCGATGCGCCGCAATGGCCGCTCGCTCGGCCAGATGGTGAAAGAGGAATTAAACTCTGTCGCCGGCGTCATTGGCCTCATTGCGATTCTGGCGATCATGATCATCCTGCTCGCGGTGCTGGCGCTGGTGGTGGTGAAAGCGCTGGCGGAAAGCCCGTGGGGCGTGTTCACCGTCGCAGCAACGATCCCCATCGCAATGTTCATGGGCGGCTACTTGCGCTGGTGGCGCGTGGGCAAGGTGATGGAAGTTTCGATCATCGGCGTGGTGCTGCTCCTGCTCGCCGTGTGGGGCGGGCAGTTCGTCCACGGGCACGCCGAGTGGTCAAAGACCTTCACGCTGAAAGCTGAACCACTCGCGTGGTCGGTCATCATTTACGGCTTCGCCGCCAGCGTGTTGCCCGTGTGGCTGCTGCTCGCGCCGCGCGATTACCTCAGCACGTTCATGAAGCTGGGCACCATCTTTGCGCTGGCCGTCGGCGTGTTTCTCGTGTTGCCCGATTTGAAGATGCCTCCGATCTCGAAGTTCGTGGATGGCTCAGGCCTCGTGGTGGCGGGCGCGCTCTTTCCCTTCTGTTTCATCACGATTGCCTGCGGCGCAATCAGCGGGTTTCACACGCTCATCTCCAGCGGCATCACGCCAAAGATTATCACGCGCGAAAGCTACGCCCGGTCCATTGGCTACGGCGCAATGTGCCTCGAATCGCTCGTTGCCATCATGGCCATGATTGCCGCCTGCACGCTCGATCCGGGCGTGTATCTCAGCATGAACGTGAAGGGCGCGGGCGCGACGCCGGAGGCGGTGGCGGCTGATACGATTGCGAAGGTGGAAAAATCCGGCTTCACCTCACTCGCCCCGGACCCGGCGGCGCCCGGCAAGTTCAAGGAGATGCCCGTGACCGTCTCCGCCTCGCAAATGACCGAGCTCGCCAAAGAAGTCGGTGAACACACGCTCTACGGCCGCACCGGCGGGGCAGCGACACTCGCCGTGGGCATGGCCAACATCTTCTCCAAGGTGACGCACGGCCGGTGGCTGGACATCTGGTATCACTTCGCGATCATGTTCGAGGCACTCTTCATCCTCACGACACTCGACGCCGGGACGCGCGTGGGCCGCTACTTGATTCAGGACGCCCTCGGGCATGTGTGGAAGCCGCTTGGAGACACAAAGGCGCTCGGGGCCAATATCTTCGCCAGCGCGCTCGTCGTGATGGGCTGGGGCTACTTCCTCATCCAAGGCGTGCGCGACCCGCTCGGTGGCATCAACTCGCTCTGGCCGCTCTTCGGCATCGCGAACCAACTGCTTGCAAGCATCGCGTTGTGTCTGGCCACGACGGTGATTCTCAAACTGCAACTCGCCGGGCCGAAGCTGTCGCCGGAAGAGTCCAAAGTCCAAAATCCAGTGGGGAAAGTCGGGAACCCAGCCTATGCGCTCGTTACCTTAATTCCACTGATCTGGCTGCTTTCGGTCACGCTCACAGCGGGCTACCAGAAGATCTGGCATCCCAAACCGAGCATTGGGTTCCTCGCGGCAGCGGAAGGGCTAGAGAAGGCAAAGCCTGATTTGGAGAAGGCCATCGAAGCAGCCAAGACCGCCGGCGTGGCAGAGGGCATCGCCAAGGCGGAAACCGCGTTGCGCAACAACCGCACGCTGCGCTTCAACAACCAACTCAACGCCGTGGTCGCCGGAACCTTCATGGCGCTGGTCATCGCCATCGTATTGATGAGTGTTTACGAATGGCTCTCCCTGCTGGCCAAGCGCCGCAGCCCGCAGCTCTCCGAGACCGAACCCGTCTGGCTGCCCGCTTACGCCGTGGCCGAGGGCCGGCCCGTGCAGTGGTGGAACATCTTCGCGCTCGGCTTCCTGCTGCTCAAGGAACTCAGCGGCGAAGCCGCCGTGGACCGCGCCCAAGCCTGCATCCCGCGCAAGGTGGACTTGCTCGGTGGTAGCAAGGCGATGGCGAAAGAGCAGCGTGCCCAAGCCTACGTTGCGGCGGCAGAGAAGCGCTTCGATGGCGGGCCGAACCGGTGTTGTTGAAGCGATCGGGTGCGAAGGTGATTGGTAATTAGTGCTTAGTCATTCTCCTCAAGCCCACAGCCAACTAATTACTAAGCACTGATTACTGATCCCTGCTTGATGAAACTTGGCCTCTACGGCGGCTCCTTCGACCCCGTTCACCTCGGGCACTTGCTCGTGGCGCAGGCGGCGTGCGAGGAGTTCGGACTGGACCGGCTGTGCTTCATCCCGGCGGCGCAATCGCCATTCAAACCCGGCACCAATCCCGCGCCCGCACAGGCGCGTCTCCAACTGTTGCGCCTCGCCCTCGCTGGCCAGCCGCGCTACGCAGTGGACACGCAGGAGATCGAACGCGGCGGCGTCTCCTACACGATTGATACGGTGCGGGACTACCGCCGGCGCTTCTCAGGCGCACGGCTCTTCTGGCTCATCGGCGCGGACCACGTCGCCAAGCTCCCGCTGTGGCGCGATGCCGAAGAACTCGCGGCAGACGTGGAGTTCCTTGTCATTCCCCGGCCAGGCGAACCAAGCGTGCCGTTCCCGTCGCCGTTCCGTGGGGCCACGTTGAAAGGTTTTCCCCTCGGGGTC
The DNA here is from genome assembly GCA_009922615.1 of Pseudomonadota bacterium. Taxonomy (GTDB): domain Bacteria; phylum Verrucomicrobiota; class Verrucomicrobiia; order Limisphaerales; family SXTU01; genus SXTU01. The sequence goes on along the minus strand of RFVF01000117.1, from coordinate 1,333 downwards.
TCCTCCTCGCAAATCCGCGCGCGGGTCAAGGCCGGTTTGCCGGTGGACTTGCTCACCGGCCCCGGCGTCGCCGAGGCCATCCGAGCGAACAGGCTTTATCTCTGAGCCGAGGTTTGCCACTGTCCCGCCAATGGAAGCTAAGAAACTCGCCCTGCTCTGCCGGGAACTGGCGGATAACAAGAAGGCCGAAGACATCGTCATCCTCGACGTGCGCAAGCTCTCGAGCGTGACGGATTACTTCGTCATCTGCTCCGGCTCCAGCGAGCCGCACCTGCGCGCCATCGTCACCGAGATGGAGCAACGGCTGCGCGATGAGCATGGCCTGCGCCCGCGCGCGGAGGACGGCGCGGCCGGCGGCCGCTGGGTGGTGCTCGACTTCTTCGACGTGATCGTCCACGTCATGCACCCCGACGTGCGTCAGCAATACGACTTGGAAGGTTTGTGGAGTGATGCAGCGAAGGTCCGGGCCGGCGCACGCAAGCGCAAATCCGCCCCCACCGCCGAGGCGTAAGCCGACCGGGCAGCGCGCTCGTCAACCCGCCGGCCGACCGCCTTAGCTCATCTTGTCCAGGCCGAACTTGTTGATCGGTGAGACGAAGCGCGGGGCTTCACCGGTGTTGATGATGCGCGCGAGATGAATCCACAACGCGACGAGCGCCAGGAAATCCGTCACCCGCGCGAGTCCATGCAGCGTGCCGAAGGATTTGGCCGCCGCCTCGCGTTGAAGCGGGGTGGCTGACAGTCGATAGTTGTCCGCGTATTTGATCCGGTGCAGCTCCTTGAGTTTTGGCTGGAGCAGCAAGCCACCGATCAAGCTCATTCCCAGCACCCCAGCGACCAGCCATAGGGTGACGCGCGAAATCACTTTGCCGGAATACATCCACTCCGCACCCAAATGCGCCAGCGCGAGGAAACCGCAGAGGTAATGCATCACGAAGTAGCGATCCAACACCATTTGCGCAATTGCCCCGTTGTAAGGCGGCGCGAACAACCGCTTCATCTCATCGGTGAAAAAGACCGGCATGACGAAGAGGCCAAACACGGAGGTGCCCAGCCACACGGCCGCCACCGTCACGCCGAAGAACCTGAGAAAGGAAAGCACGTGACCATGCTAGGGAACGCCGCCCCGCGCTGCCAAGCCCCGATTCCACGCCTCCGCCGTTGATCTCCTCCGTGAGGAATGCTCCTGCCCCCTGCCCCTCTTTGCACCGGGGTTACCCCGCTCACGCAAACGCTATGGCACTCCTACTCATGCCACCGGAGCCCTCGGGCCATCCCCCCCCACGAGACTCGCCAGCGTCACGGTCTCAGCGGCGACGCGCTCCCGTTCTTG
>RFVF01000116.1 GCA_009922615.1 Pseudomonadota bacterium | reverse complement strand
CAGATTGTCCATGATCCGCCTGACGGCCTGAGCATCGGCCTCGGACAAGTAGGCCCCCAGCAGTTGGCCGCGTGCCGATTCCAAAGGGTATTTCAACCAGCCGGACCAGCTGCGGTTTACGAATGTGATCCGGCCGTCGGTATCCAGCTCCACCACGATGTCGTGGAGGTTGTCCACTAGACGCCGGTAACGTCCCTCATAGGCTGATATCTGCTCGATCAGCCGGGTCTGGATCTGAACGCTTAGTTCCTTGTCGAGTTCCATCAGGTGGCCGCTGGCAGGAGCTCCTTGACCAGGTGGCCGCTGGTCTGGACTGCCGCGTAGAGCGGGAACACCTGCTGGCAATAGAAATCCTCCAATCTGACGCATGAGCATGCCCCGGAACATCGGCTGGATGTCACGCTGCAGGATGCCCATGGCGGACGGCACGAGTTTGAGCTGGCCCTGCGGCGGGGGCATCCCGGCGGATGGCTCGCCGTGTTCCGGGGCAATGCCGAACGGCGGGCGGCGGAGGCTCAACTGCGGGAAGCCAATGCCTTCCTGAAGGAGGCGGCCCGCCTGAAGGACAATTTCATGGCGACGATGAGCCATGAGCTGCGCACACCGCTCAACGCCACGCTGGCACTGTGCGAGTGCCTCAGCGAGGGGGTTTACGGCCCCGTGTCCGCTGCCCAGCACAAAGCCATCCTGACCATCGACCAGAGTGGAAAGCATCTGCTGCAATTGATCAATGACATCCTCGATCTGTCGCGCATCGAGGCCGGCATGATGCCCATGGCCGAAACCCCAGTGGAGCTCGGCCCGCTGTTGCGCGAATGCGGCGCCATGCTGTCGCCGTTGGCCGACCGCAAGTGCCAGTTCTTCGTGCAGGAAATCCCGCCCGAAACGGGCGCGGTGCTCGCCGACCGCAGCCGGCTGATTCAGGTGCTATTTAACCTCGTCGGCAACGCGTGCAAGTTCACCCCACCCGGCGGCAAAATCACCATCAAGGCCCACCGCCGCGGGGCGCGTCAGTTCATCACCATCAAGGATACCGGGCCGGGGATTTCACCCCAGTCACAGCGCCTGCTGTTCCGGAGCTTCGCCCAGGCGGATGCCGGGTTGAACCGCGAGAAGCAGGAAGGCAGCGGTTTGGGATTGGTGCTGTGCCATCGCATGATTGAGCTGATGGGAGGTAGCATCAGTTACTCGACTTGGCCGGGCCAGGGCAGCCGCTTCTCCCTTGCCGTTCCGGCCTGCAACGAACCAGCCCCCCCCGCCCTCCTTGCCGCGCTGCCTGGCCGGGTGCTCGTGGTGGCCCACAATCCAAGGATTCCCTGCGAATATGCGGGCCAAGTGGTCGCAGTGGAAGACCAAGAAGCGGCGCGACGGCAACTAGCCGAATTGAAGTTCCAAGCGGTAATTTTATATCCGCGCGTTGGGATCGGGCCGGACACGGAGGTGGTTGCCCGGTTCCGCCAAGAGTTGGTTCCGGAAGGGACGCATCTGCTAGTAGCGTGCAGCCTACTGTCTTTGCATCACTCTCGAGAATTACACCTTTCTGGGGCGGACGGGTGCTTTTCCCTTCCTGTCGATTGGCAGGAATTGGCGGCTTGGTTGGGAGCATAGAGAGTGGCCTGATCTCGCTATCGTCAATGCCACCTCGAACCTCCGGCATGTGAATATTTTGCGGGGCCCATGGAAATAATTCAGCCTAACCCTCGGACGCTAATATAGCAGGTTGGCATTGGGGCGAAATTGGGTGCCTTTTTGAGGCCGAATGGGTGGCGTGGCGTTTGCTAGAACGTAGGCATGAGTCGATTTCTCAGCCTTAGAGCCGCACTTTCACCTGCGCTAGTTTTGCTTTTGCCCATCGCGGCCCTTGGTCAAACATCCCCCATCCCGCTGACGCCAGCCAAAGCAGCAGGCGATCGAATAGTTGACGGCGGTGCCCAGCCTGACACCGAAGCGGTGCGGGTAGGGGAACCGTTTGAGGTGCCTGTGCGACCACCCGCGTTGAGCATTTTCCGGGCGCCATTGCCGAAGGAAATCGGCCAGTTTATCCGGGACACACCCAGTGCCATCGCCCTGGGTAAGGCCTTGTTTTGGGACATGAGTGTGGGGAGCGATGGGAAAACGGCCTGCGCCAGCTGCCACTATCATGCCGGTGCAGATGCGCGCCAGCGCAACCAAATTAATCCTGGAAACGGGTCTGGCACGGGCAGCTCCTCCGGTTCGGCGTTCGTCAATTACCAGCTCACGCCGGAGGGTTTTCCGTTGCCAAAAACCAGCACCCAAGTCGTCGGCTCGCAGGGTGTTCATCGGGGAGCACACTTGGGCACGCCGAGCAAATCCCCCGCTGAAACCGTGCGGTTCAGCGGTGATACCACATTTAACAGCGCGCGAATCCAAACCCGCCAGGTGACCGGGCGCAATACGCCAAGCGTTCTAAACGCCATTTTCTTCGAGCGAACCTTCTGGGATGGCCGAGCCAACCAAGTGTTCAATGGAGTTTCCCCTTTCGGCGGCCGGGATTCCAACGCCACCATCTATGTGACCGATACCGCCGGCCTGAGCATGCGGCCGGTCCAAATCCGACTGTCGCCGGCGAGCCTAGCCTCACAAGCCGTGGGCCCGATCATGAGCGATGTGGAGATGGCTTTCACCGGCCGTTCCCTGCGGACGCTCGGTCGCAAACTCATACCGCTGAACCCGCTTAATCAACAACCGGTGGCGGTGGATGACAGCGTGCTAAGCAGTCACCGCCTGCCTGCTGGGATTGGGCTTCGCGGCACGTATGGGGAATGGATCAAGGCTGCTTTCCGGCCCGAGTATTGGAATGCTCCGCCAGTCAAACTCGGTGAGTGGAGTCAGATGGAGTTGAACTTTCCTCTGTTCTTCGGTCTTTCCGTGATGCTGTATGAATCCACCTTGATCTCGGACCAGACTTCCTATGACCGGTATGTTCTGGGGGATACCGGAGCCCTGACGCCAAAACAGCTCGCCGGTTTGAACGTGTTCATGAACAAGGGCAAATGCATCGAATGTCACAATGGACCGTTGTTCTCCAATGCAGCAAAACCCTCCATCGGTGACGGAACGCAGGTGGAGCACATGCCCACCCGCTATCTCACCGACGGACCAGCCATTTATGACCGTGGTTTCTACAACATCGGCGTCCGCCCCACCAGTCTTGATCTTGGCGTTGGAGGCAAGGATGTCTTCGGCAATCCGTTGTCATTCGCCGCCCAATACCGTGGCATGCTCGAAGGCGGCCCGGCAGTGGACGCTTTCCAGGCCACGACCACGCTGTTTGAGATTCCCTTGCCGCGCGTCGGGGTGTTCAGTCCGACCGCCGTGCGCCCGGTGGACACCTCGGCCCTGCGCACGGCCACGGCCGGGGCGTTCAAAGTCCCTTCTCTGCGCAACGTTGAACTGACTGGACCCTATTTCCACACCGGCAGCCTGGGCACGCTGAAGCAAGTGGTTCAGTTCTACAATCGCGGCGGCGATTTCGCCCAGGCAAACAGGCTTGATGTGCCGCCGAGGATCCGTCCGCTGGAACTGTCGGAGGATGAGGAAAACGCGCTAGTGGAATTCATGCTTTCGCTGACGGATGATCGTGTGCGCTTTCAGCGAGCTCCCTTTGACCATCCTGGCTTACTGCTGGTGGACGGACACCGCAGAGATATCCGGGGTCAGGTGTCCAAAGATGCCCGCACTAACGTCGGGGCGGATGCCGAATTCTGGTTGCCGGCCATCGGCGCCGGCGGCAACACAGCCCCTCTGATGCCCTTCCTCGGCCTTCCCGCGCTGCAACCGTGAGTTCGATCTCCCCACCGCGCACGAGCCGTATCGGGCTGAAGGCTGCCCTGTCCCTTGCCATCTTTGCTGCTGGCTGGATGACGGGCCGGTGTCCGTCCCCTAAGACTCTTGACACTTTCGCTGCGGTGGCAAAGTTAGCGGTGATGTCACCTGCGGTTAAAAGCGCTTCAACTCATACTTCGGCTTTGACCAACCACGGTGAACTCCCAGTGCAATGGTCCCGATTGGAGGCGGCGGATTATCCCGGGTTCATCGCCCGGCTGCGTGCGGCCGGATGCCCTGAGCTAACCATCCGCGATCTGGTGCTGACTGATCTGGGGCGCAACTACAGCGAAAAGATCAAAAGGCTAGGATCGCAAACTGGGACCGAGACAACGGAGAGCGTTCTTGGGGTGGCCCGGTTGCTCGCCGAACGCGACGGACTGGCGTGGCAGCTACTCAGGCTGGATTATGAGGCAGAGCTACGCACCATTTGGCCGCAGGAATTTGGCGACGCTGCAGACGTATCTTTTGTCCATCTAGACCCGGTGCAGCGTTGGCAAGCCCGCCAGATTGAGAGCGAGTTTCTAGAAGTCGAAAGAGTCCTACAGAAACAGGCCGTGGAATTGGGAGAGCGGTTTGAGGAAGTGGTGGCAGATCTGCGCGCCCGTCGGGCGGAGCGTTTACGTTTCGCCCTCCCGCAAAGCGCAGGGATTCACTGAGCCGCTCTTGGGGCTCCAGCCATCGTCAAGAGTTGTTGTTGACCACGGCAAACCCATTTGTATAGCAGACTCATACAGAGGTTATTTAAACATCACGAACTGGTGGCAACGGGAGGATAAGCCATGCGCGAAAAATCCTTGCTGGCTTCGCTCACCAGTCTTGACAGCGTTCGCAGCAATAGAGGAAGACGACGAAAAGTATGGGAACTGTCACGGCACAGAGGACTAGGCCCACTGCCACCCGCCAGGGGTAGGGGTGCTTGGGCGGCATCAAAGTGATTTCAGGGCTATGGCTAATGGACCGAGGAAGCCTGCTGGTCCGTGAGTGCTCAATTCCCGCTGGTGTGTTGCCAGCGGTAGTGAAAGCCGAAGCAATTGTCATGGTTTTCCTAATGCTAGTCCCGTGCCAAAATGCAGGACTTAGGAATCAGTAACGAAAGCAACTGGATGTAACCTTGTAATCATTGATTTCCGGGCCGCTTCCGCCCCCCCCCCGCACATCCAATCATTCCATCCGAAACTTGGCCGCCAATGGGCTCGCTAAGGCGGTATCTTTTTCAAGATTCAGCTGGAAGACTGTAAAAGCGTCACCCTTATGACCCAGGTCCAGCGCTTGGCGTGATTCACAGGTTACTAAAACCCCAATAAAAAAGCAGAATTAGCTCACTTACGGGGCACCATCGTTCTCGGCACGGCACGTGCATTGGGTCAAGCGTGAAAATGTTCAAGAAATTGGCTCCGACCCTTCCATCCGATTCGACAATCGGCTTCCCGGCCTCCTCCGTATCGATTCCCATGCAACTATTGATCAACTGCCTGTCCCGAGCGTTTTCACGTCCCGTTCAAGCCAGCTTGTGCTCCCGCATCATCTCGTTGGCAATGGTGTTCCTGGCCAGCTCGAGTTTTGCCCAAGGATACCTCGGAGCGGTCACGCCTGTGACAGCCCCAGCGCCGATTTTGACCACAAATGCCATAGTGACAACCAACTTCACCACCACGACCAACATTGTGTTCACCACCAATACCCAGATCCGCACCAATATAAACTTGGTGACCAATGCCGTGGTCAGCACAACGCCTTCCATCAGCTCAAATGCGGTGACCACCTCACAGACCCAGGTGCAGACCAACTCCGTGATCTCGACTCAGCCTGTAGTCACCACGAATGTATCCGTTGTAAGCTTGCCGCCGGGCTTACAAACAGTCGGGGCTCAGGCCGGCAATTGGGCGACTTTCACGCAGGGGGGCTGGGGCGCTCCGCCCGCAGGGAATAATGCTGGCGCGCTGCTCGCCCGGAATTATGACTCCGCCTATCCGTTCGGACTCGAAGTCGGGGTCCCGGGTTCCCAGGGCAATTCACTCGTCTTCAGTTCGTCTGCGGCCGTAGCTGCCTACCTCCCCGCTGGCGGACTACCTGGCGCTCTCGCGGCGGATGGGATTGATCCAATCAACAGTAGCGCGGGCGTTTTGGGTGGCCAGGTCACCGCTTTACGGCTCAACGTGGACTTCGCATGGATGGGCTTTCTTCCGCTAACAGTGCCGGCCACAACCGTCACCTTCGGTGATTTGATCTACAAAAACACGGGTGATGCGTTGGACGGCATGAGCGTAGTGGACATCCTCTTTACCGCTGAAGATGTCTTGGGCGGGGGGCCACTCCCCACAGGCTACACCTACGCTAACCTCAACGACCTGCTGACACGGCTGAACGAGTCATTCGACAACGGCAGTGTGGCGACGCCTTGGGCCCAGACCGCGCTGATGACCTTGAGCGGCGGTGGCTTCCAGACCAATACCGTGCTCACCACCAACTTGGTGGCCGTCACCAATCTCGTGATGACCACCAACCTTGTCTCCACGACCAACTGGGTGCTCACCACGAATCTGGTCAGCATCACGAACCTTGCCATGGCGACCAATCTCACATTCACCACCAACCTAGTGGGCAGCTCCAACTCAGTGATCCTCACCAACCTCGTGCTGACCACCAACTATGCGGTGGTCACCAACGGCAGCACGGTGCTCACTGGCCGAGCGAGCAAGAACTTCAAGATTCTGACGTTGGGGGCGCGGGATGTGCGCGTAGTCGATCCCTCCGAATACACTGCGGATGATCGCGGCGGCATTGCCCTCGCTGGTTCCCGCGTGTTCCTGCGTGGCGACCAGTTCACCGCCTCCTACGCGGCCGATAATCTCTCCGATGGCAAACGACTGTGGACCAATCATAACGGCCAGTGCTGGATCGAGCTCGATGCACTGTGCGGAAACCTGGCCACCAAGCAGGCCTACGTGCTTGCCGATGACAAAGGTCAACTCGGCCTCAATGGCGGCACTGTCACCCGGCTGATTCCCATTGATCCCAGCGGAATGGCCATCGGCGTTCCTGTCACCCTGAGCAAGCCCATTGTCCTGACCGGGGCGGGACTCTATACAGCGCGCATAGGCATCTTCTCTGGCTACAATGAGATTTTGCTGCACGATGGAAGTCGCGTCTATGCCGTGGACCCGACAACCGGTGAAGTGGAGCTCGCAGGGACCCCCGGGAGTCTGCCCCGAATGGTTTCTGAAAGCTGGGCCTTCTGGGGTGTGGCCGAGAACTTCGGCGGTGCACGCTACGTCGCCTACGTTCATCAGGACGGGCAGCGCGTGGTTCGCACGCGCGTGACGGATGGCTTCACGGAGACCATCGCGACTTTCACGAGTCTGGGTGACATGGCCAGCTTCACTGTGGATCCAGAGCGCAATCGCTGGTATTTCCATCATGAGGGTGCTTCAGTGCTCGCACCCAACCTTGACAGCGGTATCGAGGTGCTCGGCTATGCGACCGCAACTTTTGAGATTTTGGCGGCCGCCCCTACCTATAATTTCGCGACTACACAAATTCAACTGCGCGAGGATGCTGGAACGGTAGTAATATCAAACTTCCTGAAGATCACGAGCCAGCCCGCCGGAGTGTCAAACTATCACTTTGAATTGGAGGTGGACGGATTCGGGATGTTCGCTGAACTGCCCTCGATCGATGTCGATGGGAATCTGCGCATGACGCTGGCTGATGATGAGAACGGCGAAGCGGAGGTGGCCCTGGTAGTGCGAGATGAACGAGGCCGCAATCTGGCTCCTCCTCAGTCATTCAAGGTCACCGTGGCTCCTGTCAATGACCCACCCCGGTTCACTTTGAGCGACCGGCCGTTTCCCACGGCGGCCCGCATTGGCTACTACGACATGGGGGGACTGCCCGGCCAGGAAGCCTATGCCAAGCCGATTGAATTCCTCGGCCACACCGCGCTACCGATAAGCAACCTCACCGCGCAGGCGCTTGCCCGGCTGGATGTCCTCGTCGTGTTCAACCCCGAAACCGGCGAGTATGGTTCCCGATATGAGGCTGCTCTGCCGCGCATCACGGAGGCGGTCGGCCGTGGACTGTCCCTCCTAGTGTTTGACCGCAAAGTAGAGGACGCGCAGATGATTCTACCCGGAGCCGCGGATATCCGCTTCATCGGCGATGCCGCATACCGCGAGGTGATCAACCTCGCCTCGCGCAACCTGCTTACCGAGGGCCCAGCGGGTAACCTTCATAGCCATGACCTCGATAATGGTCACTACTCCCAGCATGGATACGCTCAAACCCATTCCCTCCCCGCAGGCAGCGAGGTCCTGCTTACTCGCAACAACGCTGACGAAGCCGTCATGTTCTCTTATCCCGTCGGCCAGGGCCGGGTCACTTATGCCTCGATCCCACTAGACCACTTCCTTTGCAATAATTCGGCCAACACCATGTTTGCCGATGTGCTGGCACCAAATGCCGTTGCCTACGCAGCGCATTTTGCCGCCCGGCCCACACTGCTTGTTGTCGATGCTACCAACGACACAGTCGAGCTGCCAGGTTTCGTGGATAGCATCAATCCTGGCCCCTGGAACGAATGGGACCAGACCGTAACCATCTCTGTGAAGCCCAGCCGTCCTGAGCTCTTTGCCGTAGCGCCGCGAGTGGACGAGTTGGGTAACCTTACCTTCAAACCCGCTGTTGGTGCTGCCGGCGAAACTACGCTCGTGTTCCAGGCACGCGACAACGGCGGCGGCCCAGAGGACACCTCCGCCGCTCAGCAAATCACGCTGCGCATCCTCGGCACTTCGCAGGACATGGGCTTTGAGCCTGGTGGTGACGTGACCGTATTTCACGGCGAGGGAGAACATACTATGGTCGGCTGGGCCAAGAATCTCCGCAGTGGTTGGGGCGCGGGCGTTGCCGCCAACACGCAGTTCACGGTGGTCGCAGCTGACCCCGAACTGTTCAGCACCCAACCTAGCATCGATGCGGCGGGCAACCTACGCTTCCGGACTAAGCCGGAGGTGCTGGGCTCTACTACTGTGACCGTGGTCATGCGCACCAGCGTAGCCGACGCAAGCGTGGCGACTGAGGCGGGCGGCCGTGATGACGCCAAGTCGGATGACGTGCCTGCGGGCCCCCGCGACATCACGCCTAAGGCAGGCGACATGCTTGAGACCGAGCCGTTCGCCTTCCGCCTAGCCGTGGGCGGGACTCGCCTGCGCTTCGGATCCCAATTGGCCGCCACGCGCGGGCAGTTGGTTACCGTGCCGGTGCTCTTGGACAGCGATGGCACCGCCAACGCGGCCAGCGCCACGATCGAGTTCGATGCTAACGCGCTTACTTTTCAATCCAGCCAATCAGTGGATGATGATTTTCAGGCAGGCAGCCTAATCGTCAATAGCTCCGAGGCCGCGCTGGGGCGACTCAGCTTTCTCGCCGCTCGGCCCGTGGGCCGCACCTTCAGCAACCGTAGCGGCACTGCGCTTATGAATCTCACCTTCATGGTGCGTGCGGCCTCTGGTCTCGCGCAAACCGCGCTGGACTTTACCGACAGCATCTCTCAGCGCGAGGTGGTCAACACCGCCGGCAGTGCCACGCGCCTCGTGGTCTTCGAGTCGGCCAACCTCGCCATCAGTGACTCCATCGGCTCCGGCCAGCCCCGCCTCGAGGGCGACGTCACGCCGCGCGGCAACCCTGATGGTATGGTTACCATCGGTGACGTGGTCCAGATCGCCCGTTTCGCGGCCGGCTTGGATCCCATTACAAGCCAGGCGGAACTTAATGCTGCCGACTGCGCGCCGCTGGCCACCCTCGGCGACGGCGTAATAACCGTGGCCGACTACGTGCAGGCGATGCGCTTTGCGGTCGGTTTGGACAAGCCTGCCGCGGCACAAGCTCCCATTCGCGTGGCGGCCTCTCTGGGGCGCGCCTTGCCCCGGGCCACGGCGGTTGCTCGCAAGCTGCGCATTGCCGGGGCCCTGGTGCCCGGCCAGCGTAACGATCTCACCGTCGAGCTCGAATCCGAGGGCGGCGAAAACGGCCTCCAATTCACCCTCGCCTTCGATCCGGCAGTGATGACTTTTGAGAGCGTGCGACTCGGTGACGCCGACCCCGGCCTGTCCCTCTTGGAGAATTCCACCCAGGCCGCGAACGGACGCGTGGGCGTGTTGCTCACCATGCCCACCGGGCAGAGCCTGCCGGCGGGAACTAAGAAGCTCGTCAAGCTCCGCGTTCGCCTCGCGGCCTCCGTGTCTGCCACGCAGTCGGCCGTCCAGCTCGAGGACAGCCTCATCGCCCGCCAGCTTGTCGATGCCAACGCCGCCGCACTGCCCACCGTCTATGAGAATTTGGACGCTCCCATCAGTGCCGAACGCCGCCTGCGGGCAGGCGGAGGCAAGCGTAATCCCGACGGCACCATCGAGCTCCACCTAGGCGCAGAAGATGGTCAGGAAATACCAGATACCGAGAAGGGCAAGATCGACGTGTTCTACCGCGATACTGCCACCGGCCCATGGTTGCCGCTGCTTGACGGCGTCACCGTCGTCGCCGGCCAGATCCACATCCTTGATCCAGCCAATAACCACCGAGCACTGCGGTTCTACCAGATCCGTAGCCGGCCGTGAACCTCTCTTTGTCCTGCTGAGACCCAAATCCCCAACAGACTGATGCACTCACAAAACTGGTCGATGTTCGATATGCTTCTCGCCAAGCTGGCTGTAGCTGGCTCCCAACTCGACTGCTTGGAGCATCCGCTCGCGCTGTTTGCGACGTCGGCGCCAGCCCCGAGCTCCATTGAGGCAGCCAAATTAGCCACCATAAATCGCTCGGCCTCTGGCTCTGCGGTCAATGTGCACAAGGTCCAGCATGATCCATGCGAGCACGCGCGCGAGCAAGCCGAGCAACTCCCCCCGTCGGCCGTGGTCTACGAACTGGCCTTGGGCCTGCGTGATCGCGGCTGGAAATATTCCCAAGTGATTGCCAACTTGGGTTCCATCATGCATCGCGCTATGGGCACGCCACCTGATTTTAGTTGGCCTTGCCTCAAGAGCATCACTGAACTGAGCGGGGGACGGATGCTGTGTGTAGCTTGCGGGGAGTGCAACGGGCTCGAGGTCGCCGCCGAGGTGGCCCGGGTCATCGCAATGGCCTACCACATAACCGTCGAACCTGTCTTCCACGAGATCAACGGCGTCCACTGCCTCCATCTGGTCATCACACCAGCCTTGGATTCCGAAGCCTAAATGGGCGCTTTTCGGTTCTTCTACCGCAGCTCGCGATTACGCCCCTTGGAAACGCGGTTTCCAACCCGGTCATCCTGATCTGACTGGATCAGCTTTAACTAATTACGCTATTTCGGGGAATTGGCTTACTGGCTAGTTCTTTTGTTTTATTGGAAGGGTGTGATTTGGGTAATGCGTGGCTGCCCTTTGGCTGGCCTCAAGGAAAACTTTACCCGCCTGCGCATGGACCGCTGAGTTTCCCGCGTCCCCCCCTGCCGCCCGTATTTTTCCATGATCCTGGCGCCAGTGCAACCACCGAGGAACCGGCTGGTGCGGAAGTGGCGTTGTGTTCTGCACCAGCATCAGGACCCTGAACGCTAGGCAGGGTCAGATATACCGGATAGTTCACCCATAAAACCTCCAGTCTGACCAGTAGTTACTTCCCAATCGTCGGCAATGCTGCTTGAGATGATGGGCAGCAATTACAGGCAGACCGGGAAAACCGTCCGGTAAGAAGCCTTACCACATCCCTTGACGAGCTTGGTGCCACCGTGCAGCGGGAGATGTAACAATCACTCAAGTAACTGATTTGGAATACTTTAAGAATTATTCAACGCCGTGCCAATGGCATCTGCCAAGGGCTGGCACAAGACTAGCATTGGGTTGGCGCAGGTGACCGTTTCATCGGCCCCTAACAGAAACTGAAATCGAAAACTGAACCCATGAAGCAGAAAACCGCTAATCTGAGTGCAACCTCCCAATCGCGCCGTTCATTCCTTACCCGCAACCTCGCGCCGGTGGCGGGGGTGGCGGCGCTAGCGCCGTTTGTGAAGACCTTCGGCAAGGCGGCCCGGCCGGACCTCCTCACAGACCCGACCAACTTCCCGCCCACGCCGTTCAATTTTACCCCGTTTACGGTGCCGTATACCAAGCCGCCGGTTATCCAGCCCACTCCACTCACGCCGGTTCCCGGTTCACCGGAGGCTTCACTCGGCTCGGCGGCCGTGTATCACGGCATTGCGCCCGAGTTTTCGAAGAGCCATCCCACGCACAGGCCGGATTGGAACGACGCCGCGCTGAAGACCTACAAGGTGGACATCTTGCCCACCACTTGCAGCATCCTACCCGGCGTCGCAACCCCGTGCATGGGTTACAA
>RFVF01000115.1 GCA_009922615.1 Pseudomonadota bacterium | reverse complement strand
AGATCTACCGACTGGGCTGCTGGCTGCTGGACTCATTCTTGGACGAATTGATCGACCGCGACACATTCGCGGCCGAGAAGGCCAAAATCTTGAGCCAGAAGAAGACTTTGGAGGAGCAGCGCACCCGCGTCATGGCGGTTCGAGCCGATTGGCTCGAACCGTTCCAAAAGTGGATTCTGGCCGCTAAAGACGCGGGTGAAACCACTGTTTCGGGTTCGCTTGCACAGAAGCGGGTTCTCGCCCTCGAAGTCTTCGGCTCGAACCTGGTCCTCGACGGCAAAAAAGCCCGTGGTTCTTGCGTAATTTTAAGTCCCGTGCGTCTGCCATTTCGCCACACCGGCTACCATGGAATTGCATCAGTTAACCACCAATCGCCATCTTGTAGATTGGCTTGGCGACAACTCTTGAGACGCTCTCAGGTTATGAAGCCGCAAGCAACCGCAAGCATCAAGGCGCATGATCCGAGCGGTGCATGCCACACACGCCTCCGACCCATACCAAAAGGTTCTGATTAGATGCAAGTAACGCATCCAGAACTCCGGACGTGAACGGGCTACTTCATTGCCTCCGTGGCCAGCTCTCATCCAAAGAGCGAACGCATGGGTGATGCTTACCGGTAGCAACGGGCACAACTAGTCGTGCGATTCGTGAGGGCTAATATGCTGCAGGGCTTGGAGTTGCAACCTCGACTGACTCCAAGTAGCATGAGCTTCTGGCCGAAGCTCATCTGCCCAAAAGAACTCGCTCCTGCAAGCTCAACCAACTTGAGAGTGGTCTACTTCGAGAGATTTATAAAGTTCTCAAGCAGCCGCAGCCCGACGGTCTGGCTCTTCTCCGGGTGAAATTGAGTGGCGAAAACGTTGTCGCGCCAGACGGAGGACGCGAAGCGGTCTCCGTGCTCCGTGCGGGTGGCGATGATGTCGAGGTCCACCGGTTGCGGGTAGAAGCTGTGCACGAAGTAAACGTGGCTGCCATCGGGGATGCCAGCGTAGAGCGGGCAGTCCGGGCGGACGATCTCCAGTTGGTTCCATCCAATCTGCGGAATCTTCAAGCCGGGCCGCTCCGTGAATCGCACGACCTTGCCACCGAAGACACCCAACCCGACCGCGCAACTGTTGAACTCCTCGCTCTTCTCGAAAAGCGCCTGATAGCCTACGCAGATGCCGAGGAAGGGCTTGCCGGTCTGGATGAACTCCTTCACCGCACCGAGCAACTCCTGCCGCTGCATCGCGGAGATGCAGTCGTCGAACGCGCCGACGCCGGGCAGCACGATGGCCCGAGCCTCGCGCAGTGGCTCGGGTCGCGTGGTGACGAGCAGGTCCGTGCCGACCTTGCGCAAGGCTTTCTCCACGCTGCGCAAGTTGCCGGAACCGTAATCAAGCAGAGCAATCACGGAGGAAAGCTAACCACGGACGGGCGATAGCGACACGGATTTTCCAACGGCTGCCATAGCGGCGGTTGGCCGGATGACTAGGCGAACAATTCCTTGATCGGACGACCGCCGTTGACGAGCTGAGCCGGGCGGCCCGTGTTCGTGTGCAGCACTTGATGCGGGTCGATGCCGAGCTTGGTGTAGAGCGTGGTGGCGAAGTCCTCGGGCGCATACACATTGTCCGCCGCGTAGTAGCCCTTCGGATCCGTCGCACCGATGACCGTGCCGCGCGGCACGCCCGCGCCGGCACAGAGCACACTCATGGCAAACGGCCAGTGGTCACGGCCGGAGTCTTTGTTCACCTTAGGCGTGCGGCCGAACTCGCCGAGTGCCAAGACGAGCGTGTTTTCCAACGACCCGCGCCGGTCCAGGTCAGCGATGAGCGCAGCCACGCCCTTGTCAAAGTTCACGCCTTGCTGGCCCTTGAGCGTCTCGAAAATCTTCGTGTGATGGTCCCAGCCGCCGCTGTAGATCGTCACCCACGACACGCCGGCTTCGACGAGCCGACGCGCCAGCAGACAGCGCTGGCCAAAGTCGTTCATCCCATAGAGCTCGCGCGTCTTCTCATTCTCTTTGCCGATGTCGAAGGCCGCCTGCGCCTGCGGGCTCGTGATGAGGTCCACGCCCTGTTCGTAAAACTTGTCGAAGCCCACCGTCGGGTCCTCTGCTGCGGCATCAGGGATGCGCGCAAGGCGGTCGAGGGACTTGCGCAAGTCCTGCCGCGTCACTCCCCTGCCCTCGCTGATCTCCGGCGGCAGGACGACGTCACGCACTTTGAAACCCGCCGTCTGCGGCGAGCCACCCACAACGAACGGCGCGTGCTCAGCCCCGAGGAAGTTCGGACCGCCGGAGCGCGACATGCTCGGCATGGTCATGTAGGGCGGAATGCCATTCTGCACGCCGCGCTTGAAGGAGACGACCGAGCCGAAGGATGGATGGAACGTGACGAACGCGCCGCAGCCCACGGGCACGGGCGTGGGCGCCCCGGTCATCAAGTAGTGATTGCCGCCCCCGTGGTTCGGGTCCTTGTGCGCGAGCGATCGGAGAACGGTGAATTTGTCGGCGACCTTCGCCAGCTCGGGGACGCACTCGGAGAAGTGGATGCCCGGCACGGCGGTCTTGATGGACTTAAACTCCCCCCGGATTTCGCTCGGCGCATCGGGCTTGGGATCGAAGCTCTCATAGTGGCTCGGCCCGCCGTCCTGCCAAATCATGATGACGTTGACGCGCTTACCAGATGCCGCGCCCGTGGCCTTCGCGGTCTCGGCTGCATTGGCGCGCAGCCGGAGCAGGTCGGTGAAGCCCAACCCCGCCGTCGCGCCCAAGCCGAGTTGGAGGAAATCGCGGCGACCGAGTCCGTTGCAATTGTAGCGAAGCTGGCTCATGCGGTGAAAACTGTCGCTAAGGTTGACGTGCTGCGGACGGGGTGAAATTCAGCTTCGCTGCAACTTCCTCCCGCCCTCGGAGCGCTTGCTTTGCCCCGTCCCAATGCCACCCTACCCACGCCATGCGCGATGTGATTGCCACCCACCAGCCGACGCCCGAGGAATTTCAACGGCGTTTCAACGACCTGATGCGGCATCTGCAATCTTCCCCGCCGCCGCCCAGCGGCAATTCCCAGTCGCAGTATGATTCCAGTGCCGAACCACCCACGGGCGAGACGACTGACGCCGTCTTTCAGTTCAACCGCAAACCCCGCGACGTCAAAACCCACCTCGACCGCTTCGTCATCCAGCAGGACGAGGCGAAGAAGGTGCTCAGTGTTGCGCTCTGCGACCATTACCACGCCGTTCAAGCCGCGCTCGCCGGCAAGGCGATGCCCAACTACGCGAAGCAAAACATCATCCTGCTTGGCCCCACGGGCGTGGGTAAGACCTACCTCGTCCGCAGCATGGCGGACCTCATCGGCGTGCCGTTTGTGAAGGCCGATGCCACCAAGTTCAGCGAGACCGGCTACGTGGGCGGCGACGTGGAGGATATCGTGCGCGAACTCGTGCGCCGGGCCGATGGCGACGTCGCCCGCGCGCAGCACGGCATTATCTACATCGACGAGATTGACAAGCTCGCCAGTGCGACGAACTCCTCCGGCCGCGACGTCAGCGGGCGCGGGGTGCAGACGAATCTCCTCAAGCTCATGGAGGAAACCGAAGTTCCTGCGCGCTCACCGCAGGACATCGCCGCGCAGATTCAATCCATGATGGACATGCAGCGCGGGGGCAAGAAGGGCCCCTCCACCATCAACACCAAACACATTCTGTTCGTCGTCAGCGGCGCCTTCGACGGGCTGGACCGGATTGTCCGCAAGCGACTCCGCGAGGCCACCATCGGGTTTGCCGCCAAACCGCAGACCCAGGCCGACGCAGCGAGCGTGCTGGGGGACGCCCAGACGCGGGACTTCATCGACTTCGGCTTCGAACCGGAGTTCATCGGTCGTCTGCCGGTGCGCGTCGTGTGCCAGCCGTTGGGGGTGGACGACCTCTATCAGATTCTCAAGGCCAGCGAGGGCAGCATCATCCGCCAATACGAGCAGGACTTCGCCGCGTATGGCATCGAGGTCCTCTTCCACGAGGACGGGCTGCGGCGCATCGCGGAGCGCGCGGGTGAGGAGAAGACCGGGGCGCGCGGCCTCATGACCGTGTGCGAGCGGGTGCTGAGGGATTTCAAGTTCGAGCTCCCCAGCACGCATGTGAAGCGCTTCGTCGTCACCCGCGCGCTCGTGGACCAACCCGCCGCCGCGCTGAAACAGCTCCTCATGGAGCACGCCAATGAGGAACGCATCGTCATGCGGCAGCTCGTGCATGAATTCGGCGACCGCTTCACCAAGGAACACCACCTCACCCTGCGCTTCACCGACCCGGCGGCCGACGCGCTCATCGTCGAAGCCTTGGAGAAGCAGCTCCCTGTGCGCGACCTCTGCGCGACCAAGTT
This sequence comes from Pseudomonadota bacterium, assembly GCA_009922615.1. Taxonomy (GTDB): domain Bacteria; phylum Verrucomicrobiota; class Verrucomicrobiia; order Limisphaerales; family SXTU01; genus SXTU01. The sequence goes on along the minus strand of RFVF01000115.1, from coordinate 7,896 downwards.
CAAGGACTTCCAGTTCGGCCTCAAGCTCATCGCCGGCAACACGGGCCGGACGGAATTCACTCTCGACGCCGACGCCGTGGCCGCGCCGGAGAAGGTCCTGAGCGAGTGGGTCGTTGCCAGTTATCGTAAGGAAGCCTGACGCCGACCGGCCCTTGCGAGCCGTCCGCTATGCCAGTGCCCGCTGATACACTCGCGTGTATGCTTCCGTCGTCCGGCTCCACGAAAAGTCCGCCGTCATCGCGTTGCGCCGCATCTGGGCCAGCAACTCCGGCGTGCGATAGAGCACCAGCGCCTTGCGGATGGCTCCGGTCAGCGCGCGGGACGTGAACTCGGTGAACTTGATGCCATCGGCGCGTTCCTCGCTCTCCGTCAAGTCCACCACCGAGTCATCGAGCCCGCCCGTGCGCCGCACGATGGGGATGGCTCCGTAACGCAGCGAATACATCTGGTTCAGCCCGCACGGCTCGAAGCGCGAGGGCATGAGGAAAAAATCGCAACCCGCCTCGATGCGGTGCGAGAGCGCGTGGTCATAGCCGATGCGGGCAATCGCCTTCGTCGGATGCCTACGCGCCAAGGTTTGATAGCCCCGCTGGAGTGCCGGATCGCCACTACCGAGGATCACGAACTGCATGTCCGTCGCGAGCATCTCCTCCAACGCCGCGAGCAGGATGTCCACGCCCTTCTGGTCCGCCAGCCGCGTGACCGTGGCGAAGAGCGGCACGTCCGCGCGCAGCGGCAGGCCCAGCTCGCGTTGCAAGTCGCGCTTGTTCTCCGCCTTGCCCCCCAGCTTGCGGAAGGAATACTCGTGCCGCAGATGCAGATTGCGATGCGTGTTCCACTCGTCGTAGTCCACCCCATTGAGGATGCCCACCAGCCGGTCCTGGCGCATCCGCAACCGGTCATCCAGCCCACACCCATACGCCTCGGTGCAAATCTCCCGGGCGTAGCGGGGGCTGACCGTGGTGACGAAATCCGCGAACACAATGCCCGCCTTCAAACAATTCACATCCCCGAAGAACTCCAGCCCGGTCATCGTGAAATAATCCGGCGGCAGATTGGTCAGCGCAAACGTGCTCCCCGCAAACCGCCCTTGGTAGGCCAGATTGTGAATGGTCAACACACTGCGTGGCGCCCGCCAGCCGGTGCGATGCCCCTCCCACCGGAGCAGCGCCGGCACGAGCCCCGCCTGCCAGTCGTGAACGTGCACAATGTCGAACGGGCCATCGGGTTGGAGATGCGCGAACTGCACCACGGCCTTGGAAAAAAAGATAAACCGCTGCGGATTGTCCGGGTAGTCCGTGTTGTTCTCCCCATACAACGCCAGCCGGTCGAAGTAGTCCGGCTGGTCCACGAAATACACCGTCAACCGCTCACCCAGTGGCAGGGCGACCACCTGCGCCCGCACCCACGTGTCGCCCAACGGGACGTTGATGGACCAATCGGTCGGGCGCAGTCCGGTGAACCGCCCGCGGATGCCGCGATAGAGGGGCGTGAAGATGGCCACCTCGTGTCCGGCCGCCGCCAGCGCCTTACCCAACGCGCCGACCATGTCCGCCAGTCCGCCGGTCTTGGAATACGGGTGGACTTCGCTGCTGGCCAGGAGGATTTTCATGCTATAGAGCAGGCAGGAGAGCCGGAAAGCGCGGGGACTGGCGTGCGGTCCCACGAGGGCATCGACTCCGAGCCTTCGCCCTTCGCGGAGCGAGGGGAGAAGGTGGCCGCAGGCCGGATGAGGGGAGCGGCCGCCAACGCCGTAGCCAGCAACCCCTCACCCCGGCCCTCTGCCTTTGCTCCGCCAAGCGAGAGTGAGAAGCACAATGAGTCTGAGTGGCTCTGACTTACCGAAACCGTCCGCTTCAACCACTCATCGCGGGGACTGGAAGACGGCTTAGCGAGGCCCGAAGCAACCGCCGCCATCCCCTCTTCCAACGGGAGAGGGACAGGGTGAGGGAGGGCGGTTTCGGATAGAAGTTGGGCTTGGAACGCTAAAACCCTGTTCGTTTTCCACCTAAACACCGTCCCATCAAGGCCCTGCCCATCACCCATCGAGCCGAGGAGGGCGGTGCTCTGAGGCCAAGACCCCCACCCCCTTGAACCCCAAGGGTGACCCCTCTTCGGCGAAGAGGGTGATACCCGGACGTTCCGGGGGTGACACCCGTGAACTCCGAGGGTGACCCTCGTGAACTCCGAGGGTGACCCTCGTGAACTCCGAGGGTGACCCTCTGAGCGACGGAGGGTGACCCTCTTGAACTCCGAGGGTGGGTCTCCGTCGCTCCGAGGGTGGGTGTCGGAAGCTCGGAGGGTGATCCTCTGGAGTCGAGAGGGTGGGTGTCCGAGGGCTTCCCGGGTGGGGGAGCTGGCCGTCCGCATGACCCTCCGGCGCTTCCCAGATGGACGCGCCTTGCTGGCAGGGTCAGGGAGGCCAGGCTGGCTCATGCCGTGATGCGGTCGGTGCCCAGATACTTGCGCAGCGGTTCCGGGGTATTGGAGCAGCTCGAGACTTCGAGGTAGGCATTTTGACCGGGCGCCCAGACTTCGATGTCGTAGGTCTTGGCGCTCGCGAAGCCCATGTCGCCCGTGCAGAGCAGCACGATGCGGTAGTGCAGGCCCAAGAGTTGGAGGACCTTCTCCGCATTGGCGAGCATCTTCTCCAGCTCCGCGTAACCGTCTTCCTGCCGCACGACCTTCACCAGCTCCACCTTGTCGAACTGATGCACGCGGATCATCCCGCGCGTGCCCACCCCAGCCGCACCGGCCTCGGCCCTAAAGCACGGGCTGTAAGCGCAGTAGTAGATGGGGAGCTGAGTGTGAGGGAGGATTTCCTCGCGGTGGATATTGGCGACCGGCGCCTCGGCGGTGGGGAGCAAATAGAGTTTACCCAGTGTGCTCTCGTCCAACCCTTCGCGCACGGCGTAGGCTTGGTCCTCGAACTTTGGGAACTGGCCCACGCCCACCATGCAGTCGCGGCTGACAATGTGCGGCGGTGCCACTTCCGTATAGCCATGCTGCGTGGTGTGGAGGTCGAGCAGGAACTGGATGAGGGCGCGCTCCAGCCGTGCGCCCCAGTTCGTGTAAAGCAGGAAGCCGCTGCCGGAGAGCTTCGCACCCCGAGCGAAATCCACCAGCTTGAGCGAGTCACAGAGTTCGACGTGCGACTTGGGCGGGAAGGCGAATGCCGGCTTCGCGCCCCAGTGCTTCACCTCGGGATTGTCGGCGGAAGAGCTGCCGAGCGGGACGCTGGCATGTGGCGGGTTCGGCAGGCGGATGAGAATAGCGTCGCGCGCGGCCTCGGCGTCCGCCGCGGCTTTGTCGAGTGCGGCAATCTGGTCACCGAGCGTGCGGGTCTCGGCCTTCTTGGCCTCCGCCTCGGCGAGCTTCTTCTGCCCCATAAGCGCGCCGATCTCTTTGGAGACCTTGTTGCGGAGCGCCTTCAAGTCCTCGACCTGCTTGAGCGCGTGGCGGCGCTGCTCGTCGAGGCGGAGCGCCTCGTCGATCTTCGCGTCGTCGCCACCATGACGGGCGGCGAGGCGTTGCTTGATGAGTTCGGGCTGCTCCCGGATCAGTTTGATGTCAATCACGCGGGAGGTTGTAAGGAAGCGGCGGACGAGCGGCAAGGCGGGATTCATCCTTTTACTGTCGCGCGGCAGCATGCTAGAAGGAGGCATGAGAATAAGCCTGCCCTTGGCGCTGACTCTGGTGATGGTCGTGACCTTGTCCGCGTGCAAGCGCCGGAAGGACGAAGCCACGCCGGAAAAGGTCACCGTCCCGATCGAGCAAGCTCCGCGGGCTAGCCAGGCGACGCTCACCGCCTCCGATGCCGGGGCGAGTGCCGAAGTGCTGAATGCCTATGTGAAGCAGTGGAATGCACTGAAGCAAAGGCCCCTAAACGACCTGAACGAACTGGTGACAGCCAAGATCCTGCCCAGCCTGCCACCTGCGCCAGCCGGCAAACAGTTCAAGCTCGATGTCGCCGCCCAGAAAGTTTCCCTCGTGGACGCAGGGCAATGAGCCAACGCATCGGGCTTGACAGTTCCGGTCGGTCGGCCAGAAATGCACTATCCGGCATATGAAAGCATCCGTGAAACAGCCCGATGGGTTTACCCTGATAGAATTGCTCGTGGTGATTGCCATCATCGCGATTCTCGCCGGGATGCTGCTGCCGGCCTTGAGCAAGGCCAAGGCCAAGGGCGACACCATGAAATGCCTTAACAACATGCGGCAGATGGGCCTCGCCTATCAGATGTATGGGCAGGATTTCAACAGCACCATCCCCTATGACGCATCCGGATTTAACACCTTCTGGCATGGGCAGATTTTCCCACTCACGGCCAACAGTGATGCCATCCGGTTCTGCCCCATCACCAAGAATGTCAGCGCTGGTTTTGGCGACGTAAAGACGGCTTGGACGTTCATGGGCAAGTCCGGCAGTTACTGCATCAACACTTGGACCCAGCCTAACAATCCGTGGGCTCCCTCCCCCGCCATGCTCGTCAAGAACCTCGAGATGGGCGACCGGGGCACCCCGGTTTTCTTCGACAGCACCTGGGTGGATGTGATGCATTCGCCCGGCCAGGCGGCACCAGCCAACCTTCAAGGAGCCGACCGAATCGTCATAAACCGGCACGCCCGGGCCATCAACACCACCATGATCGACGGGAGCGCGCGGCTCGTGAAGCTGCCGGATATCTGGATGTTGCCCCATTACGTCGGCTATGTCGCGCCCTCAAACGCGCCGGCACTGCCCGCGTTCTAGGTGCACGAGGACTCGCTTTCCCGCTCGACCTCCCCGCTCCCGCCCGAAACACTCCGCGCCGCTCGTGAAACCGGCGCACCTCATCCTCCTGCTCCTGTTCAACGTCTTCTGGGCCGTGTCGCTCTCGGCGATTCAGGCGCTCAAGCCGCACTTGGACTACGGCGGCATTGCGACAATGCGCTTCGGCGGTGCGGCGGTGAGCCTGCTGCTCGTGTGGCCGTGGCTGCCCGGGGCAACGCCGCGCGGCAAGGACCTCCTCACCTCGTCCCTCATGGGCGTGATCGTCTTCACCGTCGGCCACCGGCTGCAAGTGAGTGGCAACCTTCTCGGCTCCGCCGGCAACTGCTCAGTGCTCATGGCCGTAGAACCGCTGCTGACGGCTGTGGCCGCCGCGATCTTCCTGCGCGAGCACATCGCGCCGCAACGCTGGCTGGGCTTCAGCCTCGGCATCGTCGGCGTCGCGTTGTTGAACCGCGTGTGGGCCGACGACTTCAAGTGGGCCGGGCTGGCGGCGAGCGCGGTGTTCATCGCGTCGTTCCTCAGCGAAGCCGCCTACTCCATCATGGGCAAGCCGCTCCTCGATCGCGCCGGACCGATGAAAATTCTCACCGTGTCGCTGGTGGCCGGCACGCTCGCAAACCTCGCCATTGACGGCCCGACCACCTTCGCCGCCGCCGTGAAGATGCCTGCGAGTGCGTGGTGGTGGGTCGCCTACCTCTCGCTCATTTGCACCAGCCTCGGCTACGGCCTCTGGCTCGTCGTCATCCGCGAGACGGACGTGAACGTCACCGCCATGACCATCCTGATGCAGCCCGTCGCCGGCATCCCCGTGGCCGTGCTGTGGCTCGGCGAACCGCTACACGCCGGCCACCTCTGGGGCAGCCTCGCCATCATGATCGGCCTCGCCATCGGCCTGTATGCGAAGCCGCGCGCGGCCTAGCGGGCCGTGGCCACGTTCGTGAGAACGTGGCTGAAAGAAGCCGGTCCCCGAGTGTGGCCACGGTGAAAAGGCTCCATCAGGCCTGCCGAAAATGACTGGCTTGGGCTGCTGCTTCGCCAATACTTCCCGCATCCGCTCACCCGATGAAACTGAACCCAACAACTCGACGCGCCCGCGCTCTGACACTGATTGAAGTCATGTTCGTCATCGTGGCGCTATTCATTCTGGGTGCGATTTGGGTGAAAAGAAACCAACGAGAGCGAGCAAAGTCAGCCAGAATCAGTTGTGCCGGAAGCCTCAAGCAAATTGGCCTCGCTTTCAAGGTCTTCGCCAGTGACCACGACGACAAGTTTCCTTTTCTGGTCACGAACTCGTTCGGTTTCAACAACGTCACACAGGCATGGCTCCACTTCCAAGCCATGTCCAACGAGTGTGGCAGCGCCAAGATTCTCACCTGCCCGTCCGACCGCGAGCGACTGCCTCACATAATGTCCGATTTCGGCATGGGAACGACCGCCAAAGCGACGAGCCTCTCCACCATGAGCAATCGTGCAGTGAGCTACCCCATTGGACTGGATGGTGATGAGACGCAGCCCAACGTCATCCTCTCCAGTGACCGCCACCTGCTAACCAACCGCTTCAACATGGAAGGACGTCTCTTTCTCGCCCATACCAACGGGATTACCCCTGCATGGACGCTGACCCAACACGACGGCGCGGGCAACCTTGCCCTGTCCGACGGCAGCGTGCAGCAAATGACTTCCGCTGGTTTGGCTGCCCAAGTCGCGGAAGGCCAGCGGTCGCTCGGACTCACCAACCGCCTGCTGTTGCCGCTCCTGCCGTGAGTGACTTTTGACCTTCGGGCAAGCGCCGCCACTGGCTGCGAAATGACGCGACCAAGACGAATTCCTCACTGCCCCGGAGCCAGCCACCAAGCGTGCCACGCGGCGTGTTGCCAGTGCATCAAGATGGCCAGCAACAGCAGCAATCCCGCCGCGACATCGCGCCGCTCAAAGCGATCGCCCGCCCCGCGGCCACGCACGAACTCCAGCAACGCGCCGGTGGGACAACCGTATCGACAGTAAGCCTTCGGCACCCAGACCGTGGCGAGCAATCCAGCCACGGCGATGATCAATGTCGCCGCGCCAGCCGACCGAATGAGATAGGCATCGAACGGCTCAATCGTCGCGAGATCGAAGTCCAGTGGCAGCAGGATGATGAACAGCACGAACAGCAAGAGCAGCGCGGGCAGGCAACGCAGCCATCGATCGACCTGCGTCGGCACGCCCACGCGCCAGCGGGCTGGCGCGTGACGGCTGATGATCTCCTGCGCCGCTCCGTGCGGGCAAAGTTGCTGGCAGTAGAGCGGACGCTTCGCGGCCCACGGCACCAGAAACGCCGCCGCAGCGAAGCACAGCAAGCCCGGTGATTGCTGCCACGCGATGCCGGATTTCACCCAGCCCGCGAGCAGCGATTGCGCGAGCAGATCGCCGTTGAGGAAGCCGACGTAGCCGATGACCGCCCATTGGAACCAGCGCCGCCAACGTTCGCGACCGGTTCGCTTCGTGAATGTCAGCCACAGCCCAAATGCGGTGACGAGCGCGAGGCCAACGTCCCTTGCGCCCCAACGCCACGCGCGGGCCAGCGCCTCGCCTTGCGCCACACGGAACCGATGGACGATTCCTTCCGCGACCGCGAGGCTGGTCTTGGTCGCGCCGGAGACGCCTTCCACACCGGCCTTCGCCAAGTCCATGCTGGCAACCTGGTCCCACGTCAGGCCATTCCAGGTCCGCAGTAGCCGAGGATGCGCTCGGCCTGCGGCAGCGTGCGGATGACATACCCAAGCTTCGCGCCGGCTTGGTCCAGCACGTGGAAACCGCCATGCGCCCCAAGGTCCAGCTGCAGTTGCGCGGCATTCGTAAACCACTGCGTGACCTCCGCGACGCGCACTGGCGCATCGCCTTCGATCCGCAGCCGCGCGTGATGCACGTGGATCAGCCACGCCACCGCCAGCAAAATGCCGAGGCGGTAGAGTTGCAGGAGGGCGGCACGCGCGTGCATGGCGCAAGTCTTCTGTCTTGTGACCGAAAAGAAACGAAAAACCCGTTGACCCACGCACGGCGGCCTTTCTATGCTGCACACGAACAACGCAATTCTTTGCAGTAACACTATGAGCACATACGTCCCCATGATCAGTTCCGGC